>JBPCIQ010000148.1:0-9113 GCA_051006135.1 Pyrinomonadaceae bacterium
AACCCTACGAAGGTCCAAATGGCCCAGACGAACAGCCAACGCGCCCATCGACGCTTCCACCAGGGCGCCTTGAAAACTTCGTTCTTGGGGTTCTGGTCTATCTCTTCCATCATGCAAGATTTAATCGCGGAAGGTGTCGCTCAGAATTGTCTTCCCTCTAGAAGTTCTGGCTTGGTCACAACTGTTCTACCCGAGGATGCTAAAGGTGACAACAAGAACCAATACAGTCGACATTGACTCACTTGACAGATAATAGACTAACAGAGGTGCCGATGACAGTTGCGGAAAGTCAGGGGCACCGGGTTCGGTTAAATTCAGGCGGCAACCTATTTCGCGAATCGGCAAGGGCGAGGTCCCCAAAAGGAGCAGAGCGGGGTCCCGGCTGAGCATCTCGGACTAATGCTTCTGTCTCTAACCTTGATGCCAGGGACGGTGCTATTCTCAGTCGTAATGAAAATAAACTTCGCCTTACTTTCATAGAGACTCGCCGCCATTGGACAGAATCGCGGACGATTAAACGGCAGCAGAAGTTACGCGGCCAATGAATTTGGGATGGAATGGCCCAAGCGGATGTCAAAACGGCCTTACGATTTGTCTGAAATCCATTAGGTGCGCAAAAGATGATCATATTGCCGGAATCAGACGAAGACTTGTTGCGACAGTGCGAGGTGGATACCTTTCGGGCAAGCGGCCCGGGAGGTCAACACGTTAATAAGACGGAAAGCGCGGTACGCATTAGCCACCTCCCGTCAGGTATTGTTGTCACTTCCCGGCAGGAACGTAGCCAGCACCGAAATAAAGCGCTCTGCCTGAAAAAGCTTCGCGAGAAGGTTGCGAAATTGAATCACCGTCCCATAAAACGCGTCGCAACCCGGATCCCGATCAGCGCGAAGAAGCGCACTTTGGAATCAAAGGCTCGGCGCTCACAAGTTAAGCGGCTACGCTCAAAGCCATCGACCGATGATTAGTGATCAAGGAACCACTCATGTCCGAACGATCACAAAGTGAAGTCAGAGAGAGGAACCAGTGGCTTGGCGAGCAAACATTTTTCATCTGCTGTGGACGAGGAATGATTGCCGCGTGGTGGTGGTGTCAGAAACGAGAAAGAGGAGAATCCACGATGATAACTGTCGCAAATCGGATCTACGTTATGCCCGAGTACGCCGAGGCCTTCGAAGGGAGGTTTAGAGAGCGTGCCGGGCTTGTCGATAAGATGCCCGGGTTTATATCCAACCAGATTCTACGCCCTGTTAATGAGGATGATCCCTATGTTGTATTTACGACCTGGAAGAGTCGGCCGGACTTCCTGAACTGGGTGCGCTCTGACGAATTTGTGAAGGGTCACGCTCAGTCAGGCACACTGCCAAAGGACGCTTTCTCTCGATCAAACGTACTCGAAATGCACGAAATTATTCAGGATTCATCACGCCCGGATTTGACGCCAGAGCCTCATGGTGGGCCTTTTAACATGCATTAGTCGCCGATTCAGGAACTCGCACCTTTGGTATCGGTTCTTTAAATGGTTAGTTGGAGAGTTCATTAGCCTTTTCTTCCAGAAACTCAGGCGGAATTTTTGGAAAGCAGCTTGTACTTAGCTGCGGCCTTAAAGGAGTGTGACTTTTCAGGACTAATTTAGCTCAACGCTACGCCGGCAAAAGCTGCGATCTCCCGGGTGCTCTTCGTAATTTCGTTTGTACGGATGACGAGTAGCTTGTTGAGGGTATTTCCTGCAGCACGGTGGCGTTGTGATCTGCCCAATACGACAGGTAACCGTCCAGGGTGTAGAGGCCGTGCTCCTTCAATACTCTTTCTTCCTCAGAATGCTGGAACTGAGCGGGTTCTGAAACGGACGTCCCGCAGCCTGTCCCAGAGGGAGGCCTGACTTGCGCGCCAGTTGGTGATCGATGAAAGAATCCAGCCATGAGTGGCAATCACGGATGGTGAGAATGAATTCAGAAACCGGTCAAAGGAGAAACCAGGAGTCGTGCTCGACATCCACCAAAGGGCCATTCGTGAAGGAACGCGTTTTCCAAACAACACGTCAATATTCAACTCGACTGACCGGTCGTCAAAGCTCGTAGGGTGGACCACGACTAATGATGGTCAACCAAGGATAGATTTGATTATTGGATTGCTCGCGCCTAAACCCGCTTACCGGATCAGTCTGACCAACATCTCAACCGGCACCCACGTTAGACATCGAGTGGAACCTAAAGCGCGGCGCCAATGCCTTCACCTTTAATCCAAACTGAGATAGTAAGCCTGAGTGAATAAACAGAAAGAGCGAGGATATCACTTATCCCCGCTCTTTCTGCCTCAGAGCCAACATCATTCAAGCCTGAATGCTTACCTATAAGCTGTAACTGTGGAGGAGGTCCCGACATTGCCGGCTGCGTCGTAAGCTCGGCACACAAGTACATGCATGCCTCTAGCGGCCTTACGCGAGTTCCACTTAAGCGCAAAAGGAGCCGTCGTTGAGCTCGAGTTCTTTACGCCGTCCACGTAAAGCTCATTTCTGATCACGCCCACATTATCGTTCGTTACAACCTGAACGTTCACCATGCCCGAGACTGCGGATCCTGAGACTGGTGACGTAATAGTCACGGTAGGAGGGATTGTGTCCGGCGTGGGAGTGGGTGTCGGACTCGGCGTGGGAGCGGGTGTCGGACTCGGCGTGGGAGTGGGTGTCGGACTCGGCGTGGGAGTGGGCTCCTTGCCTACCGCTGCCAGTGCTCTCGCAGCATTTAATCTTCCGGCTCCATAGGTTGGGTCCCAGCCCACGGTTCCTAAGTCATCTGCGTTCGCTCTAATAATATTCTGGACCTCCTGTGGTGTCAGTTGGGGATTAATAGAAAGTATCAATGCTACTACTCCAGCTACGGTGGGAGCGGAAAATGATGTACCTCCAGCAGAACCATATCCTCCGCCGTTCATCGTGGTTTCTACGTAGCCAGGAGAGACCACATCCAGATTACTACCTCGGTTGGACCATGAATACAATTGATCCAATTGATCGGTTGCGCCAACCGTTAGGATGTAGGGGTCATCAGCAATTGTCTCAACAGTACCGTAATTGCCGGCGGAGGCAGTGACAACACCACCTTTGCTTTGAAAAGATTGGGCGGCAGAGGATATGGTTTGACTGCCGGTTATGTAGTAACTTATGTTCGCGACACGAGCTCCGTGACTGCCAGCCCACGATAGACCGCTGGCAATGGCGGAATAGGTCGCCCAACCATCTGGCTGGGAGATCCTCACTGGCATAATCCGGCAGCCCCAGGCAACAGAGGCCACGCCAACGGCATTGTTGCTGGCAGCGGCTGCTGTTCCGGCCGTCGACGTTCCGTGACCGTAAACATCGCGGGTGTCAGAGTTGTTGTCGTAGATGTTCCAGCCAGGTACGATCTGAGAAGCCAAATCGGGATGAGTTGCATCAACGCCAGTGTCCAGAATGGCAATAATCACGCTGCTACTACCGGTATTTATAGACCAGGCATTCCCTGCATCAATTTTCGACAATGACCAGGAATTGGGATCGGCATAAAGAGGATCGTTAGGATTCATTTGCTCTGGGGGTAGGAGTCGGTCTAACTCGGCAAACTCCACGTCCGCACGCGCCTTGAAAGCCTTTACAAAAGCGACTTCGCTTGCCTGATAGGGCAGATCCAGGATGTGGACTCCAATGCCAGGGATCTCGTCGGCGTCGCGTGCTCCCACAGCGGCAATAACTTGTCGCGCGTGGTCGGAAGCAATATTTGATTTGAACTTTACTAACACTCTTCCTGACACGAACTTTCGTGCAGGCCCCGATATTCTGGCCTTCTCTGCTTTGACCTGTCGGGCGGGCAAGGCCGTGATAAGGACTGAGGCCGTAAGTGCCAAAAATGCTATTGCAATAACAGTCTTCTTCATTTTCAAGTCTCTTTCTGAAATAAAAGTCGGGGTTAACCGACTGTCTCCGTTGCCAATCTCAAGGAATCAAACAGGGCGCGTCGTCGTGAAATCTTTAGGGCAGGCAAAACGAGATGCGGGCTAATCTGCTGGATGCAGACGAACCGAGTCGCAGGGACAAACGTGTCCACAGAGCTAAAGGAATTGGGTTTTTTGGCCGGGAAAGGTTGGGAAAGAGAAGCGTAAAGGCTCTGGGGCAACCGACTCCTGGACACTTCTCCTGCTTTCGGTAACCCAGCCAAGTCTCAGTTTCGCAATTCCAAAATGATAAGCGAAACTCCTCGACCCCTGTAGGCTTTGCGGCCCTCGCTCACACGAGGTGTGCCTTTATCGCTTCAGGTTAATCCTTCAAATAACAGCGGGCTTGGATTCGGACAGTCCGCATGTTCAAAGATAACAGGCATCGTTCAACAATGTCAAGTATTGTTAGGCAACGGCCTTAAAGCATGTCCGATGGCCAAGGCTCGACGGTTCCGCAAGGCGAACGTCTCAAGCGTGTGGACGTGACGCACCATCTATCCGGATCGATACGCAGTAACATCAGAAACGACGGAAAAGAGGTGAATCCAATGATAACTGTCGCAAATCGGATCTATGTGAAGCCCGAGTACGCCGAGGCCTTCGAAGGTTTAGGGAGCGTGCCGGGCTTGTGGATAAGATGCCCGGCTTTATCTCAATCAGGTTCTACGCCCGGTTAATGAGGATGATCCCTATGTTGTATTTACGACTTGGAAAAGTCGGCCGGACTTCCTGAACTGGGTGCGCTCTGACGAATTTGTGAAGGGTCACGCGCAGTCAGGCACGCTGCCAAAGGACGCTTTCTTTCGATCAAACGTACTCGAAATGCATGAGGTTATTCAGGATTCATCACGCCCTGATTTGACGCCGGAGCCGCATGGCGGGCCTTTTAACATGCCTTTGTCGCCGATTCAGGAACTCGCACCTTTGTATCGGTTCTTTAAATGGTTAGTTAGAGAGTTGCACCCTCATCATGCCTCATCTCTAGGAAGAACTTAGTATGAGTCCTCGCTCAACCAAGTAAGCGATTATGAGTTCAACATTCTCTTCCGCGGTGCGAACCTCAGTTTCGATAGTAATCTCCGGGTTAAGTGGAGCCTCGTAGAGATCATCAATACCTGTAAACGATTTAATCTTGCCTGCACGCGCGAGCAAATACATACCTTTCGTGTCTCTCTGCTCACAAATATCAAGAGGCGTGTCAACATAAACTTCAATGAAATGTTCATTGCCTACCATGGCACGGCACTCATTGCGTGTGGCCCGATAGGGACTAACGGCAGCGCAGATCACAGCCCCGGAATGACGAACTATCTCTGAAGCGACATAACCAATGCGACGAATGTTGGTGTCACGATCCTCTTTACTGAATCCAAGCCCCTTTGAGAGCAGCACGCGCACAACATCACCGTCGAGCAGTGTCACTTGCCGACCCGACTCCAGCAGCTTAACCGTCAAGAGATCAGCTGTTGTTGACTTGCCGGCACCGCTGAAACCTGTGAACCAAATGCAGAACCCTTGCCGATGCCTGGGTGGATTGGCTTGTTGCAAGATTGCTGAAACTTCCGGCCTCATGAACCATTCAGGGATCGGAACTCCTTGCTGCAAGTAATCGTTTCTGAGCTTGGATCCCGAAAGTGAAAGCGCAGTTTGTCCCTGAATGCGGGAAGGCTCCTCATACCGTTTCTCTTCCGGCAAATATAGCAGTTCGCTAAACGCAAGCGGCGTTACGCCGATCTCTTCGCTATGCTGTTCTAGAAACTCCTGGGCCTCATACGGTCCATAGAAGGGTTGCCCGTTAGTTTTGTTGCCAGGACTAGCATGATCGCGCCCCACGATGAAATAGTTCGCACCGAAGTTTCGTCGTATGATCGCATGCCACACCGCTTCGCGTGGACCAGCCATACGCATTGCGAGAGGCAGCAGAGCGAGCACCGTTCGGTCAGGATCGTAGTACCGATCGGCTAAAAGCTTGTAAGTTCTTACGCGTGTGTAGTAGTCAATATCTCCCAATTTAGTCATTCCGACGACGGGGTGTAGCAGAAGGGTTCCGTCGATTTGCCGGGCAGCGCGCATTGTTAATTCTTCATGAACGCGGTGTAGCGGATTCCGGGTTTGAAAGGCAACGACGTTCTCTTGCCCAAGCGCTGCCAATTTCTTTCTCACTTGAATCGGTGTGAGACGCAAGCTATTGAAATCGTGATGATGCGGGACTGCTAACACGCGCAATTGGCCAGAGATATTGAAACCGCCCCACGATTGCATTTCAGCAACAAGAGGATGGCGTGAATCGTTCCCACCATAGACCATACGCGCTTCATGATCTTTGTCCCACTCGTAAATCTCCTCAACCCGCATGACCGCAAGTAAGTTGTTGGATTGGTCGGATAATGCAAGCTCACTGTCAAGTTTGACAGCTGCGTCCTTGCTTATAGGAAGCGTGACCGGGAGTGGATACAAAACGCCGCTGGCAAGACGCATTTCTTCGAGCACGCGTTCGTAATCTGCCTTACCCATGAAGCGATCAGCTGGTGAAAGGCCGCCGGTCGCAAGCAGTTCCAAGTCACAAATATTTCGAGTGGTGAGTTGAAGGCGAGGCAGGGAGGCTGCGCGAGTCCAATGGTCTTCCCGCTCTTCTTCCGATACGAGCAAGTTGATGAGAGTTCCAGCGTACGGCCGAATCAATGCGATCTCGCGTTCGTCGTGATCCATAATCGAATAGTGCTCAGCATAAATGCGCCCTACTTAGACCGGTCTATTCTCGTATACTCGGCAGACTCTCACACTGCAACAAGCATCTAGCTTCGCGTGGCGCACGAAAATAGCGAGAAGGATAACGCACCAGAAAAGAATGGTAAGGAAACTGTTTTTAACCCGCCAGATCGGCGCTAGATAGAACGCGGTTAAAGCTCTATCGTACCTTGCCGCGAGTATCTTCTCTCCGGAAAATTGTCCGATGTGCTGGATAAAGAGGTAACCCAGGACTATTGGCATCGCGCCCACAAAAAGAGAGCGAGGTTCTTTATTTGCGAATTTGCCATTGAGAACTAGATCCCGAAGTCTTGCCGAGAAGTTGACGATTATCAAGGTATTGGTCGAACCGATTTGACCTGATGGTCTGGGGAAGCGCAGCAGAAAGTGCGAGGGCTGAATTCACCACCTTGCCCAACGATGTGAGCGCTAAAAAACGCTTTGAAACGAAGGAGAATCTTGATCACCGCTGGATCCAGTTTCAAGAGTCCACCAATCAAATGACCAACGTCCCTCCAGATTGCGCTTGTTCCACTTAGAATGAACTGCCACTTGGAAGAAACATGGCAACTCATCATCTAATGCCCTCTAAGTCGATGTGGGGATGTGCAAGTCAACTCTCCCGTATATAGGAGGTGGCGTCAGGTAAGTCAAGGCATTTTTGTCCAACCCCCTAACATGTCAACAGTTCAAGCGACACTCCACCCTCACTCAGAGGTGAAAAGGAATTTAGTCTCCTAAATTCTAAGAGATCAAGTAATGGAAAAGTGAGGCGCGTGGCGGGTCTGCATATTATAGAAGGACCCGAAACCTAATTTTTTTGTTGGGCTTTTCGAGGGCTTCTGCCTGGGGATGATTCTGGGTTCTCCTGCCCTTTAGGGCTCCAAGCAAACGGGAGTATAGTCTGTGCATTCGCCTGCGTAGACTTATCCCTAAAACCGGTAAAGGAGACATAAAGCTATGGTCGCTAAATCCAAGAAACCGAGCACAGGCACCAAGAAGGGTCGGGTCAAAGTTGACAAGTTGAAACTCAACAAGGAAACGATCAAAGATCTACTCACCAGCGAGCAGAAAATGGTCAAGGGTGGTCTGGCGGGTCTTGCCGTTAAACGAGAACAGACCTTCTCTTGTAACGGGTACTGTACATACACCACAGCCTGTGCAACGTGTGCAGGGTGTTTCTGACTTTCAACGATGGAATTTGATGGGGCTGACTGTATTGGTTGGCTGAAGACTTTTTGGGCAAGCATTCCTTTTTCAACTCTCCCGCCACTTTTCTTCAATTGGCTTGATCGACTTCTTTAAGATTCTCCTGAGGAGGACGAATACTGGATCCCGGCTGATTTCCAGGTTTTCCGTGTCTTTCTCCGAGCGGTATTTAAAGCCGACTATCTGGTCAGTCCGCTGTCCTTAAACGGATAAGCTACGTCAATCCACGTCACAAAAGATCAGAGGCCCCTCACTCGAGTGGCCTCTTTGATTTCAATAACAAACTTGACTCCGCAGGTCACAATTTACGTCACACTGGCCGAGGGCAGTGCCGCCCAAAGAACGTGTACCAAAGGTAACGTTTTTTCGCGGTCACGCCATGTAACGAAAAGCGGCGATAGTAGCGTCAGAAACACCCCGCCATCTTCTCCATGGCCTCTCATAAGGACCATTCCTTCTCTACGCCATCGACTATGGCAGCTCGGATTACTTCTTTGAAGGATTCGCCATTTTTCCACGAGAACCTAATCGAAGGTATTCTGCCATCGCTAAAAGGGATGATGAATACCCCGGTACTATCTGCGTTCATTTTGTTGGCGGTCAACCTAAAAGGAATCAGGCGTTCACTAAAGAGTTCGTCAAGCGTTTCCTGTATTCTTACCTTTGTGTTTTTGATATCTGTTTCTGCTTTCATCTCCACACTATAGGGTTTCCGACTACACATGGGGTTGCGACTGGGTTGCGGCTCTGTCTCGGAGCAAACACACGACCAGCACACTAACGGCGCACTACCGTCTGGTGAGTAGTGGGGTCAGTTTCGTCTGGAGTGTCCGACAAACTTTTCAGTTTGTCGTGACGCAACGACAAGCTAAAAAGCATGTCGGACATCAAACCGACCCACTCCCGGCTGGTGAAGAGGGCTGACTTTGCAGTTTGTTACGCTGTATGCTGTTCGTCGGGGACAATGCCGGTATGAGTGAAGGTATGAGTGAACATAATGAGTAAAACAAACAAGGCGGATGTGGGAGCGCAGGCGCCGGAGTTCTCACTCCCTGACAACAGCGGGAACGAGTGGAAGCTATCGGATCAGCGAGGCAAGGTTGCCGTGCTGCTCTTCTATCCGGGTGATGAAACCCCAATCTGTACTAGGCAAATGTGTTCCGTGCGCGATCGTTGGGAAGATT
>JBPCIQ010000149.1:0-18963 GCA_051006135.1 Pyrinomonadaceae bacterium
ATCGTAATCTGGTAAAGCGGGGAAATGTTCACCGTCTCTGGCCGCGGATTGCCAGCAGCGAGCAGATGAAATTGGGGGACTTTGTCGGTGAGAGTTCCGATCTTGAATAACTCGTGTCCGACCTTGGGTGTTTGGGTGAGCTTTACGCCATTGTCATCCAGTGCTTCAACTGATTTACGAACGACGTCGAGTTCGTCAGACAAGTCACGTTGCCCCACGATCGCATGCTTGATCTGGACGGGTTTCGACTCGTCTTTGAGCAAGGGATAACGAAGTTGGGCGTAAGCGGGAATGCGCTCCGCCAGTTCCCGGAAAACCGCGCTGGCCGACATCTGAAAGCCGAAATCGACGCCAAGCTCACTTGCTATCTGCGCAGTGATCATCCAGTCGGGCTTTGCACTATGCACCGGCGCAATAGACTGACGGACGCGTTGCACAAAACCGTCGTTGTTTGTGAACGTGCCGTCTATCTCCGCAAACGAAGCAGCCGGCAGGACGACATCCGCGAAAGCCGTGGTTTCAGTTTCAAAGAGTTCCTGCACGACGAGAAAGTCGAGTTTGCCCAACGCCTCTTCACGGCCAAGCAAATGTTCAGGAAGAAACCCTCCCACTACATACATCGCCCGAATCGTACTGCCCGCTGCTTCCAGCATTTGTGTAGCGCTCATCACGCCGCCCATCAAGCCCAGGTCGTGCGCGCCGATGCTGTTATTGAAGAGGGGAAGCGGATGAAGGAGAACGCGACGACCGTCGCCGGCCATGGTGTAGGGGAGTTGTGCAATCAACGCCTGTGCTGCGGGACTTAGCTCACCGCCAAACATGATGATTAGATCGCCCTTGGTGTCGGCGAGTTTTTGACGCAGCGTTTCAAGGTCGGCTGGCTCGACGCCCATCTTGCTGGCCGCGAGACTGTCGTTAGCCGAACCCTGAAGCGCGAGCACGGCACCGTCCAAAGTTCCCGGACGAACGTGGATAAACTGTGACGCCTGCTCGGTGAGGCGAATCGGGACGCTATTGATGACGATTAACTTCGCGCCACCATTGCGCACTGCCTGCCGGATCTGTTTGCCGGTGAGCGGTTGCAACTCTTCCGGCTCCCCACCGATCAGGAGAATCGTTCCGGCATGACGAATATCGTGATGTGTGGCCAGCGGGGCACCCAGATTGTCGAAGAAACTTGTCAGAGTGAAGGCGTCAGCAGCTGTGTAACTCTCAGTGCCCACCAACTCATAAGCAAACTTGTGCAGAGTGTAGAGTGCTTCATTCGTCAAACGTGGACTGGCGACTACTCCCACAGCGTTGCGGCCGTGAGCGTCGGCGGCGGCATCAAGCTTTTGTGCAACAAGACGAATAGCGTCGTCCCACGTCGCCGGAATCAGCTTGCCGCCCTTTTTATATCGAATCAGCGGTGTGCGAATACGCGCTTCGTGGTTGACGAAGGGATGACCAAATCGTCCTTTGATGCAAAGAAACTCACCATTCAACCCATTGACGTAACGATCCCGCGCGACGATGCGCATCAACTCGTCACCGCGCGAGCCCAGTGACATCTGGCAACCGTCCGAACAATACGTGCAGGTGGAAATCGTCTGGGCTAACTCCCAGGGGCGTGCCTGGTGGCGATAAGTGGCATCGAGGAGTGTCCCCGTAGGACAAACCTCAATGCAATTGCCACACTGGGAACAGTCCAGCCAGCCTCCATAGGTGCCGATGACGGTGTTAGCACCGCGTCCGCCTGCTTCAATCGCATCTTCGCCCATCCACTCGTCGCAGACGCGCGTGCAACGCTTGCAGAGGATGCAGCGCTGCGGATCGTTTGCCACCATGGGCGAAAGATACTTCTCAGGATAGTAGTTCTTGGTTTCAGTGAATCGTTCTTCCAGTCCACCCCAGTCAAAAGTCATCTCCTGCAATTCGCATTCGCCGCCGCGATCGCAGACAGGACAATCGAGCGGATGATTGGCGAGGAGAAACTCCATCATCCCGCGCTGCGCTTTCTCTATCTCCTCGCTCTGGGTAGTCACGATCATTCCCTCGGTACAGATAATCGTGCAGGAGGTTTGTAGCTTGGGCATCTTCTCAATGCGCACCAGACACATTCTACAAGAGGCTTGCAGTGCCAGGTCGGCGTAGTAACAGAAGGACGGGATATCAAATCCCTTCTCGCGGCACACGTCGATTAGGCGAGCGCCTTTCGCTACCTGGAAGTCTTTGCTATTGATTGTGACTTTGATTAAGTCTGTGGGCATTGCTGTTTAGTTTTCACGAACTCAGTGCACACGAGTCTCACTAGTTCTTACTAATGTATCGCTCGCCTACACTAACGAGCGCGTTGATGCGTTCGTCAGTCTCGGCCATTTTCTTTGCAAGCTCCTTGAAGGTCGCTGCGACCTGCTCGAATTTAGTGTTGACTTGTTCGAACCTCAGATATTCTTCTTCTGTCATGTAGTACTCCTCACATTCCGACAGGCTCCTCCACAGAAGAAGCCAGATGCTTCTTGAAATCCTCGGGGAATCTTTTGATCGCTGACTGAATGGGCCACGCAGCCGCGTCACCAAGAGGACAGAAAGATTTTCCTTCTATGTTGTCGCAAAGATCCAGCATCAGCTGCACATCTTCCAGCCGGCCGCCACCTTTCTCAATCCGCTTGAAAACTTTTACCAGCCAATCAGTACCCTCCCGGCAGGGCGTGCACCAGCCGCACGATTCGTGTTTGTAAAACTCGGTCAGGTTCTTGGTCGATTCGAAAACATCGACCGTCTCGTCCATAACGATGAAGCCCCCCGAACCAACCATGGAACCTCCCGTCACAAGTCCTTCATAATCCATGCGCACGTCAGCGCCAATGATGTCTTCCGCGCGCATAATGTAAACAGAGGAACCGCCGGGAATCACCGCCTTGAGCTTTTTATTACCTAACATACCCTGGCAATCTTCCATGATGAACTTTTCCATGTCGTCATAGCCCATAGGCAACTCATAAACGCCCGGACGATTGACGTGCCCGGAAACGGACCAGAGCTTTGTGCCGCCACTTTTTTCAGTGCCGAGTTTCTGGTATGCCTCGCCACCCATCTTGATGATGTCGGGCACCGCAGTCAGCGTCTCGACGTTGTTAACGACCGTCGGACACGCGTAGAGACCTGAGACGGCAGGGAAGGGCGGCTTCATGCGGGGATGGCCGCGCATTCCTTCGAGTGAACTAAGCAGCGCAGTCTCCTCACCGCAAATATAAGCGCCCGCCCCGGTGTGCGTATAGACCTCGCTGGAGAAGTTTGAGTCGAGAATGTTCTGACCCAGCAAGCCCGCGGCGCGGGCCTCTTCCAGCGCGCGATCCATGATCTCGATCAGATATTTGTACTCGCCACGCGTGTAGATGTAATTCGCCTTCGCGCCCAGCGCATACGCGGCGATCAGCATGCCTTCGATGAGCATGTGAGGATCACGTTCCATCAAGTAGCGGTCCTTAAAAGTGCCGGGCTCGGATTCATCAGCGTTGCAAACAACATACTTCGGCTTCGGCGAATCCTTGGGAACGAAACTCCATTTCATTCCGGTGGGAAAACCCGCGCCACCGCGCCCGCGCAAGGCAGATTTCTTAACCTCGTTGATTACGTCGTCGGGCGACATCGAAGTCAGCACTTTACGCAGCGCTTCGTAGCCGCCGTGAGACTTGTACACCTCTAGCGAGTGCGAGTTCTCAAGATGAACTCGCGCCAGCTGCAATGGTTCACATCCGATGGCGCCGATGAACATAGGTTAGTAAATAGTGAGTGGTAAATGGTTAGGGATTCAGTCGCGATGCCTTTTACAATTTACAATTTACGATTCACGGCTCCTAAGGCAATGAAGCGAGAATTTGATCCACCCTCTCAGTGGTCAGATTCTCGTGATAGTCAAAATTGATCTGAAACATTGGCGCCGTACCGCAAGATCCAAGACACTCCAATTCTGAAAGGGTAAAGCGACCGTCGGCGGTGGTCTCTCCAGGTCTAATGCCCAGTTTCTCGGCACTATGCTTCGTAATCTTTCCTGCGCCCAGGATCTTGCAAGAGAGCGTACGGCAAACTTGAATGTGGTACTTCCCAACCGGATCGGTATGAATCATCGAATAGAAAGTAGCAACCTCCCAGATGTCCGTGATACGCAGCGCCAGACGCTTCGCCAGATAGGCTACGCCCGGAGGATCCAGGTACCCACGCTCGCGCTGCACGATAAACATCAGGGGCAAGATCGCGGAGCGCGTCACCGGGTATTTCGCCAGATGCCAATCGATCTCTGCCTCGATCTCCGGCGAGAAAGTTGCGGGCCCCTCGAGGATCTCTACCGGCTGGGAAAGCGGTTGAATTTGCAACAGTTGCTGACTCATATAATGGTCCGTAGTCAGTAGTCCGTAGTCAGTTGGGCTTAAAGCTCTGAGAACTTTGCTCTCTGAGTGTGCTCGCAGTCAACTTTGAGCATTCGCCAGTCAAACAAAAACTAAAGGAAAGTTCCTCACAAAAGGGTATCTGCCTCAAATAACAACAACTGACGACGGACAACTGACTATCTATCAATTTCTCCCAATACGATATCGAGCGAGCCGATGATCGCGACGATGTCTGCGATCATCGCGCCCTCGGCCATCTGGGGCAGAGCCGAGAGGTTCACGAAGCTCGGTCCTCGGAAATGTACCCGTGTAGGCTTGGGCCCCCCGTCTGATTTAACATAAACCCCGAGCTCACCCTTCGAGGCTTCAATTGGTAAATAGACCTCGCCGGCGGGCACGTCAAATCCTTCGGCAACGATCAAAAAGTGATGAATCAAGGCATCCATGTGGGTCTTCATCGCTTCCCGATCCGGCAAAACCACCTTCGGCGCGTCCGCCTTAACCGGCCCGGGTCTTAGTCGCGCTAAAGCCTGCGTTGAGATCTTGTGCGACTCTTTCATCTCGCGCATGCGCACAAGGTAACGCGCCCACACATCGCCTTCAGACTCAGTGGGTACGTCAAAATCGTAGTGTTCGTAGCCCGTATAAGGATTAGCACGGCGGATGTCCAGATCGACCCCGCTACCACGCAAACAAGGTCCGGAAAGTCCCCAGTCAATCGCGTCCGCCGCCGAGATTCGGCCCACGCCCTGGGTCCGTTTTTGAAAAATTCTGTTTCCGGTGAGCAGAGTATGAAATTCGTCGACCGATTCAAGAAAACTATCGAGAAACTGCCTCACGCGCCGCTCAAAACCCGAGGGCAGATCCATCATCAACCCACCAATGCGGAAATAGGAGGGCGTCAGGCGGCCGCCGGAGGCAGCCTCGATCAGGTTCAGAATCTTCTCGCGCTCCCGGAAGCAGTAAAAGAAAACCGACATCGCGCCAATATCCAGCGCATGGGTTCCCAACCAAACGAGATGGGAAGCGATCCGTTGCAGTTCACAGGTTAGTATTCGAATTGTTTGCGCGCGTTCGGGGATTTGCAGTTCCAGAAGTCGCTCAACAGCCAGAACATAAGCAAGGTTGTTGCCGAGCGGATTCAGGTAATCCATGCGATCGGTAATGACGATACCTTGCTGATACTTCTTGTACTCAAACAGCTTCTCCATCCCGGTATGGAGATAACCAATATCTGGTGTCGCTTTGACAACCGTTTCGCCGTCCATCACCAGTTCCAGGCGCAACACTCCATGGGTCGATGGGTGTTGCGGCCCCATTGAGATCGTCATCTGCGTGTCGAGCGGACGATCGACAACGTCGAATTGGGGGGGGATGTTACCGGTCGAAGCGCTCATAAGCTTCAAGTTTCGAGTTTCGAGTTTCGAGTTTCAAGTTTCGAGTTTCAGGTTTTGCGTTTCGAGTTTCGGTGAGCTTGTGAACTCGAAACCCGAAACTCCAAACTCGAAACTATTTCAAGCTGTACGGCTCGTAGCCGCGCAAGGGAAAATCCTTCCGCAGCGCATGGCCCTGCCAGTCGTCTGGCAGCAGGATTCTCCTTAAGTCCGGATGTCCATCAAAGACGACGCCGAATAAATCATAAATTTCGCGTTCGTGCCAGTTTGCCGTGCGCCATACGCCGGTAACTGTCGGTACTAGCACATCATCTTCATTCAATAAAACTTTTAGCCGCAGTCGGTGATGGTAGGTTGTTGAAAATAGATGGTAATTAACTTCGAAACGCGGTTCCTCTTCCGGCCCACGATCCACTCCGCAAATGTCTGCCAGAAAATCAAATCGCGCGTCAGCCTGATGCTTCAGATAAGAACAAACTTCAACAATGTGCTGCCGCGGCAGTATGACCGTCAACTCCCCGTGCGCCTCCACGATCTCAGTGATCCGGTCAGGACGCTCACGCTGTAACGCCGTCACCAGGCGGGACGGCGTTGATTGTTCGTCTGCACTTGTTAAGGCTTGCTCCGGCAATGTCTGCGCGTTGTCTGCTCCTGTGGTCATCGCGGAATCAAACTCAACACGCTACGAAGAACGCCGGCGTTCGTGTTTGGAAGCAATCGTGTAAGGCCGTGATTCGGTGAGGACGTTCTGATTGGCCGTGGAGCCATCAGTGATCGGAAGGGTGCCCGGCACGAAAGCTTCACGCGCTTCCTCTTCCGGAATGTCCTTGCGGTCTCGAGACGACTCTTTCATTACTTTGTCCTGCAGCATCATTACCGCATGTATTAACATTTCCGGACGTGGCGGACAGCCAGGAATGTAAACATCTACGGGTACAATCTTGTCGACGCCCTGCACGATCGCATAGTTGTCAAACACGCCGCCCGAAGTCGCGCAAGCGCCCATGGAAATCACCCACTTAGGCTCGGGCATCTGGTCGTAAATGCGACGCAGGACTGGCGCCATTTTTCGCGAGACACGACCTGACACAATCATCACGTCAGCCTGGCGCGGACTGGCACGAAACACTTCGGAACCGAAACGGGCAAGGTCGTTGCGCGAGGACGTGGCATTCATCATCTCGATCGCGCAACAGGCAAGACCGAACGTCGCCGGCCAGAGGGATGACTTGCGCGCCCAATTGATTAAAGAGTCGAGCCGCGTGGTCAGCACTTCCGGCAGGTTCGTGCTAATGATGTTTTCAAGACCCATGAAGTTCCTTAGTTAAGCCGCCGTGCGCCTCTGGGCCAGCTGACGGCTCTCCATGTCTGCTAATAGCCGCGCTTCAGCCTCAGCTTCCCGGCGCGCTCGATCGCCCCAGTCGAAAGCACCTTTCTTCACGACATAAACGTAACCGGCCAGCAGCAACGCGATGAAAAGGAGCATCTCGAAGTAAACGAGATTTCGCAACCCGTACGCCGGACCAGCGAGAGTTTTGAATACTACTGCCCAGGGGACCAGAAAAATGACCTCAATATCAAACAAGATAAAGAGCATTGCGATTAGGTAAAACTTCACGGAAAAGCGTTCGCGGGCGGAGCCAACCGGGTCCATACCACACTCGTAAGGCATCAACTTGGTTCTTGTGCGCTTTCGCTGGCCCACCCATTGCGAAATCAAGATGTTGCTGACAGCAAAGCCGCCGGCCACAACAAACATCAATAGCACAGGCAAATAGTCGTAAAGACGAAATGGCATCAGACGAAGTAAGCTGCGGCCTTCCGCTTGTCAGATCAATCCGTGTCTGAGGCCATCAAATGCGGCGACTGACACGGCATGCTGCGAGATTGAGAATCATTGTACAAGCCGAATCGTAGTCGAACTGCTCAAGGGTGTCAAGCAACCTGTCCAGCGCGAAACGGGCGAGGAAAATGGTAATTGACCCTGCAAAAAAGCATGTGTTACCGTTCGACTGGCCTTTCCGAGAACAACCTCGTTCACGGCTCGCAGGACTAAGCTATCCGGACGCTACAGTGATCACTGGCTTCAACACCGACGTGGAACATGATGGCGTTGTCTATCATGTGCAAACCGAAGACAAGGGACTCGCATCACCCCTGATTCTCTCGCTCGTCTACTCTCGCGGGGAGATTCTGGCAAGCAAGCGTTCTCGCTACGAAGACCTTATCGCCAAGGGGTTCACCGATGAAGCTCTCTCCGAACGACTAAAGCGCCAGCATCTGCTAATTTGTGCCGCAATTCGCGCGGGCCGGCTTGAGGAACTAAAGCGTATGGCCGGTCAAGCGCAGGCTGAAGCAACAGGCTCGATTGCCGCAAAGAGTAAGGCCAAGCCTAAGACCAAAGGTAAGACCAGGGTTACGAGTTCAGCGGAGACCATAGGCTCAGAGACAATCATAGAGCGGGCGACTCCGGCTGAGTTAGGCTCAGAGACAATCATAGAGCGGGCGGCTCCGGCTGAGTTTGGTTCAGAGACAATTATAGAGAGAGCGGCTTCGACCGATCTGAAAGCCTCGGAGCCAGTCATGGAGACGGCGACTCCAGAGGAAGATGAAACTGAAATAACCCAGGAAACCGTCTTAACCCGACCGCATTTGCCGGATGTCCCAACAGAGCCACCGGTAGAGCACGGCGACGCCTATAGCATTCACGATCAGCGGCGCGCATCGCCTTTGGGTGAGCTGCCGCTGGAAGAAGGAATACGGTTAAGTCTCCTTGACGAGCATGACTTTCGCGCCGGCGACTCATTGACACTCCGAATTATGGTCAGTTACATGGCGGGAAATGATGAGAAACCAATGAGCGGAGCGGCAGTGTCAGTAAAAGTGCTGGGCACGACATTTAGACCACAGATCTATTCCATGAAAACAAAACGAGATGGTGTGGCCATCGTCTCAGCTCAGATCCCCGAATTTACTTCTGGCCGCGCGGCGATCCTGATACGTGCTGTCACGAATGGCAGCGAGACTGAGTTGCGACGCGTGATTCATCCGGCCTGAGCAGGAGTCTTTGTTGCATATTCAGGTCAACGGTGAAGAGCGGGAGGTATCGCTCAATCTTTCCTTGCAGGCGCTGATCAACCACCTCAACCTCGCACCTGAACGAATTGCGATTGAACTCAACCAGACCGTTGTGCGGCGCTCGGACTGGCCCGCAACGCTCCTTGCAGAAGATGATCGCGTCGAGATAGTGCACTTCGTTGGTGGCGGGGCACCGCACGGCAGGCAGACAGCAGGAGGCAGACGGCAGACGGCAGAAGGGCAGGAAGTACTGTTTTTACCTGTTTCCTGCCCCTGCTTCCTGCCGTCTCCTCCTGCTTCCCGGTCTAGGTTTCTGTTTTCCCCGCATTACGGTGTAAAGTTCCGACATATTTTGTGGTTCACTTGAGGCCGGAGGTTCAGAGTCGACCTTCAGGTTGCCGATTTGACACAAGCTGTTAAGGAAATTTTTCAATAATGACAACCGCAGCACCTGCGCGCACGGATCGTTTTGAGATTGCCGATCGCGCATTTACGTCCCGACTGATTATTGGTACGGGCAAGTATCGCAGCTTTGCAGAGATGAGGGCGGCGCATCGCGCCTCCGGGGCTGAGATGGTGACGGTTGCTGTCCGTCGTGTGCCGCTCGATCGCAGCAGCGAATCATTTCTCGACCACCTCGATCCCTCGCTTCAGATTCTTCCTAACACCGCCGGCTGCTACACGAGCGAAGAAGCGATTCGCACGGCGCGACTCGCGCGCGAAGCTCTGCGGACAGATTTGATCAAACTCGAAGTAATCGGTGACCAGACCACACTCTTTCCTGATAATGAACAGACACTCGTAGCCGCTCGCGTTTTGGTGAAGGAGGGTTTCGTCGTCCTGCCTTACTTCACTGACGATCTGATCATGGCAAAGAAACTGCTCGATGCCGGCTGTCCTGCCGTGATGCCGTTGGCGGCCCCCATCGGCTCCGGCCTTGGCGTGCAGAACCCCGCCAACCTGCGCATTATGCGCGAGCAATTGCCGGATGCAACGATCATCGTCGATGCCGGCGTGGGAACGGCAAGCGATGCCACCATTGCCATGGAACTTGGTGCGGACGCGATCTTGATGAACACCGCAATTGCCGAAGCTGGAGATTCGGCAAAAATGGCTGAAGCAATGAAGTTGGCAATAGAAGCGGGAAGATTGGCATATGTCGCAGGACGAATGCCGAAGCGGCTTTATGCCAGCGCCTCGAGTCCCTTGATTGGGGTAGTGCGATAGTTTCGGAATATTGCTGATTTCTACAGAGGAGGCGTAATCATGAATCTTGTCGTCGGCGCAACGGGTTTACTGGGGGGTGAAATCTGTCTCTTACTTGCTGCCAGACGCAAACTTGTGAGGGTGCTTGTGAGAGCTACATCAGATCACAATAAAGTGGCACAGCTTGAGAGCCTAACCGTTGAAATCGTGCGGGGGGATTTGAAGGATCGTTCATCTTTAGATGCTGCCTGTCAGGGAGTAAGTGCAGTTATCTCAACAGCCTCTTCCACGCTTTCCAGACAGGAAGGAGACTCCATTCAGACCGTCGACCTCGAGGGACAGTTAAGACTCATTGACGCAGCCAAGGCAGGCAATATTAGTCATTTCGTGCTGATCTCTTTTCCCCATACTGATGTTGAATTCCCCCTCCAAACTGCTAAGCGAAAAGTAGAAGAGCATTTGAAAGGTAGCGGTTTGACCTACACAATCTTACAGCCGACTTGCTTCATGGAGGTCTGGCTGAGTCCGGCGTTGGGCTTTGATGCGGGCAATGCTCAAGCGCAGATTTACGGGTCGGGTGAGAACAAGGTCAGTTGGATATCTTACAAGGACGTGGCTAAGTTTGCCGTTGCATCGCTGGACAGCCCTAAGGCGCGTAATGCTGTGGTTGAGTTGGGTGGGCCTGAAGCCTTGAGTCCTTTAGAAGTAGTGCGGATCTTTGAACAGTCGAAGGGGCGGAAGTTCGGAGTCCAGTATGTGCCAGAGGAAGCACTCAGGCAACAGAAAGAAACTGCCAGCGATCCTTTACAGCAATCATTTGCAGGCCTGATGCTCTACTATTCGCGGGGAAACGTTATCGACATGCAGGAAACGTTCAGGAAATTCCCGGTACAACTCACCTCCGTCAGAGAGTATGTTCAAGCAAGCATGTAAATCTGCCCCCGATGCAAATGAATGTAGGCTCTATGGCAAACCCTAATGTTGAAGCGGTGGAAAGCTATCTGAATGGTTTGAAGAACAAAGACCTAAGCAACGTGCCGTTCGCCCTGGATGTCACTTTTGAAAGCCCGTTGTCCACTAAACTTGAAGGGAAAGAGCAAGTGGTTGAATTCCTGACCGGGCTATTTCCCGTCATCAATGACATACGAATTCAGAGGCATATTGCCGAGGGAGAGTACGTTGCTACCGTCTTTAATCTTGATACCATATTCGGTGTTATTCCAGTCTTTGATTGCTTCCGAGTTTCGAAAGGCTTGCTGAAACAGACCAGGCCCTATTATGACCCACGCCCAATCACGGAGGCGACCAAGTAAGACTTCATTCAAGTTCATGTGTGGGAGTCGTCCCCGGATGCTGATTCGCCGCTGGAGAGATGCGATCCGGTGTTTGTTTGGTCAGAGAGTTTTGGCAGAGCCAATTCAATTCGTTCCTGCTCGCGCATCACGCGATCGCCTAGTTCCGTGATTGAAACGGTAGGATATTCTCCAGGGCTGATGTGCAGACACCGCGCGGCGACCATCGCCTCAATGTAAAGCAAGATGTCGTCGTGCCGCATGTCTTTCAAGAGACCGTAGGTAGAGAGCTCGTTCAGGTGCGCCTGCATCACATTCTTAGCGGCCGAGCCGCGCAAGGTCGCGGCCAGGATGTTTTTTCCAAAGCGGCTCTTCATACGCGTGGCACACGCTAGAATCTTTCGCACTCGCAGTCTTTCGTCTTCGCTCAGGATGCGGGGAGAGATAAACGTCGATGCAGCGCGAGCTTTGCCGCCGCGTCTTGAATAGGGCGAGGCTCTCAAGGTCTCGGCAGCGCTGAGGGGAGATCTTGCTGCGGTGTGTGGGGCGCAGTTTCCGCAGGTACCACATTGCCGCGCGTGATGCGGATCGCCGAAGTAATCGAGTATGTGGCCGCGATAGCAGTATTCGGTGTAGCAAAACTCGATTATTTCGCGGAGTTTCCGTCGCTCCAGTGCCGCGCGACGCGCGACATCGGCTGCATTGACGCGAAGCTTTGTGGCAGGAGCGCGGTCGAGCATGACAATAGAGCGAGTGCGGCGCGCGCTCATTCCCGTGTTCGCCGCCCCGCTACCGTGGGCGGATGGGACCCCGCCGGGCCGAGCAGAGGCTGATCCGCGCTCGATGTGTCCCGCGCGTTCGAGCAAGTAAAGAGAGGATTGGACAGCCATCTCGTTACCTATCCCCGCCCGCTTCGCAATCTCAGCCGTCGAAAGTTCTATACGCTTCAGGCTGGTTGAAACGAGTGCGTCATAAACATCCTGAATAAGCTCGGCGCTGGGATAGGAGCCTTCAATGAAGAAGTCGTGCGTGTTCTTATCGACATAGTTGAATAACAACACGCAGGATGAAGGTAGTCCATCACGCCCGGCACGCCCGATCTCCTGGTAGTAGGCTTCAATTGATCCGGGCATCTGATAGTGCGCGACAAACCGTATGTCCGGTTTGTCAATGCCCATGCCAAAAGCATTGGTGGCGACGATCATTTGCGTGCGGCCCGCCATGAAGTCTTCCTGCGCTTTCACACGCACCGGATCGCTCATCCCTGCGTGATAGGACGCTACGCGTAACCCCTGTTCCTGCAATTCTCTCGCAACCTGTTCGACCGCTTTTCGCGTCGAAGCGTAGATGATTCCTGAACCGTCGTGCGTCTTAGCCAGTCGCTTAATGCGTGCGATCTTTTCGCGCTCCTTTTCCGTATGCACGACATCAAGCGAGAGATTCGGCCGGTCGAAGCCGCTGACAAATGTCTGGGGCTTTGCCAGGCCCAGTTGTTGGATTATATCCGAGCGAACGTGAGGCGTCGCCGTCGCGGTTAGAGCCAGAGTTTGTGCGCCACCGAGCGACTGACGGACGCTTTTCAAACGCAAATAATCGGGACGAAAATCGTGGCCCCAGGTTGAGATGCAATGAGCTTCATCGACGGCAAAAAGAGAAATGCCAACAGAGAGGAGTGCTTCTGTGAAGCGGCTGCTGCGAAAGCGCTCAGGCGCGACGTAGACCAGCTTAAACTTGCCACGGCGTAATGCATTGATGCGCTCGTGCTGTTCGGACGGATTTATAGAACTGTTAATAAAAGTCGCAGGCAGCCCGCGAGCTCTCAGGGCATCTACCTGGTCCTTCATCAGCGCGATGAGCGGAGAGACAACTAATGTCGCCCCGCCCAGCATCATCGCGGGGAGTTGGTAGCAGAGAGACTTGCCGCTGCCGGTAGGCATTACAACAACGGCGTCTTTGCCTTCGAGTATCGCCGCAATCACTTCACGCTGACCTTCACGGAAGTCATCGAATCCGAAATGCTCGCGCAGCGATGTGAGAGCGTCTGCAATACCTTGCATGGATGGCAGTGTAACGGTACGCGGGTGCGTGTTTCAATCCACATCGGATCGAAATGAAAATAAGGGTTTTAGCAAGTCTTGTGATCCCAGCTCGTCGTCAATGGTGACCAAGTGATCCGCGTGCGATCAAATGCGTGATATCTAACCGCGGTTGAGCAAAGAACAGTAGTCGCAGCTCGTGCCACTCCTGATCCCCCTTATGACCTTTTGCAACGCTCAGTCCAGAAGCTATCGTTCCCGTGCAGGATCTGGTAGCTGACGTAGTATTCCGCGGGTTCGGCGGAGCTGCCATAAAGTCGCTCGCGTTGTTCTGACTATCAGTGCAGCCGTTGCCATTCCTGAGCCCTGAAGTTGTATTGCCTGGTGCGGGTGCGGGCCCCAGGCCGCGAAAGCAACTAGACGTGCTGCCATAACCGACCAGGTCGACGATGTTGCTGTTGCCTGGACAGCCGCCAGTCAACGGCGTGGACACGTTAACCAATGCCACCTTACCGGCGGTAGCCGCCATGGCAATTGTTCCCTCGGTGTCCGGCATAGGCAGCAATGCACCATTGGTGCCGCCGGAAGTTTCCTGGATCAAGTAGTACTTGCCAGGAGCAAGCATTAGGGAAGTTAGACTGGTTACTGACCACGTGGTGGCGGCGGCGCTGGCATATTGAACCGACCAACCAGCTAGATTTACAGATGTTTCGCCGCTATTGAAGATTTCAACGAAGTCGTTCCTGTACGTCGAGCCCGAGTTGCCACCTCCTCCATAGACTTGACTGATGACGATCTTCGTCATCGGTGATGGCGAAGGTGAAGGAGTCGGAGTTGGGGAAGGAATTGGTGATGGTGTCGGGATCGGAGACGGGGTCGGTGACACGCTGGGCGAGGGTGACGGACTTGGGGTGGGTGAAGGGCCGGGCGTGACGTTGCTGCTTAGATTCTGCGGATCGCTTGGCGCTACGAGGTGAAAGTCACTGAAATTGTCATCGGTGTCCGCTGAACTGCCATTCGGCCCGCCGGGCTGGCGCTCATAACTTTGATTAGCATCGCTTGGCTGGGGTGCTAGATGCATGCCCTCCTTGAAAGCTGACCCCGCACTCATCCCGACTTGATCCACGACTGCATCGTTCGGTAACGTGAGCGCAATCCCACCGTCGTTTGCCACGCCGCTCGGGTAGGTCTGATCTCCTGCGACTGCTCCACTGTAGCCGGCGGAGTTAGTCGCCAAAAAATGTCCTTTTGCGGGAACTACTCCTGAACTAATTGTCACTCTCGTACTTATAGTTCCCGAGCTGCTTGATGCTCGAATCTTCCAGCCGGCGATATCCATAGGTGCATCGCTGTTGTTGTAGAGCGCGATAAACTCGTCGCTCGATCCGTTTGGACCGCGCGTGCGAAACTCACTAATCACGACGAGTGGCTTGGGAGTCGGAGAAGGAGAAGGTACTGCGGAGGGTGATGGAGATGGTGTAGGCGTAACTGTCGGCTCCGGAGAGGGCGTCGGGCTCGGGGAAGGTGAGCCATCTGGAGTTGGAGATGGAGAGGTCGGCGTCACGAAAGGAGACGGCGATGGAACGGGCGATGGTCCCGGTGTGGGGCTGCTGCTAAGGTTTTGCGGATCACTGGGTACGATGAGCTGCAAGTCATTGAAGTTATCGCCTGTGTCTTGAATGCTGCCATTGAATCCTCCGGGTTTTCGTTCGTAACTTTGATTTGCGTCGCTTGGCAGCGGAGCCAGGTGCATCCCCTCCTTGAAGGCCGAACCCGCACCAAGACCAACCTGATCGACGAGTGCATCATTCGGTAGCGTGAGCGCAATGCCACCGTCGTTTGCAATGCCAGCGCTGAACACTTGATCTGACGGTAACGCGCCACTGTAGCCACCTGAGTTTGACGCGAGGAAATGGCCCCGCGGCGGAATCACCATGCCGGTGTTAATAGTAAGGCGGGTGGTCACCGTCCCGGCGTTGCTTGAGGCCTTGACCTTCCAGCCGCCGACATCCGTAGCCGTGTCGCTATTGTTGTAGAGCTCGACAAACTCGTCGCTTGCGCCATTCGGCCCGCGTGTCCGGAATTCACTGATCACAATCTTCGCTGCAGGAGTTGACGAGGGAGACGGAGACGGCGTGGACGCCGGACTTGGTGAAGCGGTAGGAGATGGTGATGGCGAGGGTGAGGTTGTCGGCGTGGGAGAAGGAGTAGGCACAACAATCACAGATGGCGCCGATCGCACCCCTCGCGCTGAAGCTGTGATTTCCGCAGTGCCTGCAGCGAGTGCTTTTGACAGCCCGTTTGAGTCGACCGTGGCAATCGCAGTATCATTCGACCGCCAGGTGAAAATCACATTACTCAACTCCTCAGTTTGGTCAAAGGCCCTGGCCACAAACTGAAACTGCTCATTAACAGCAAGCGTCGCTGAGACTGGAGAGATCAGGATATGTGAGATCGCCGGCCTTGAGAGAAAGGCTGTGCCGTCGAGCCGCGAGCCTGGACTGAACAATCGTCCGCCGCCTTCAGGCACCCTCTGGTGCAAAGCGAAACTGCCGGTGATATCAGGTGAACGTGTTAGAGACTCATTCAGGTCGCCTCGCCGTCCCGTAGAACCACCATAAGACATTGAGGTAAGCGTTGATCCGGATCGATCTCGGAGTGTGACGACTCCGCCGGCGTTCAAAAGGGAGAGTCCACCTGTTGAGGCTTGGACGACTTGAGCGGCAGCGAAGACTGTGTTTGCTGGATCGGGTGTTCCGCCTCCGAAAATTACCAGCGCGGTGCCCGCCGGAAACACTGCGCCTGGCGCGAATCTATGACGAAGAATATCCGTGCCGCTGCTGGAGCCGCGCGTTTGCAGCTGGTAGCCGCTGAGATCAAGATCTCTTTCGGTAGTGTTGACCAGCTCAACAAACTCGTCTTGTGAACTGTCGCGTGCGCCGTCGTGATTTGCGTCGCCCACGAGCCCGTCAGGCGGGTCGGCTAGCAATTCGTTGATAACGACGTCTCGGGCCGAGCCCTCGCTGAAAGTAACTTCAACAGGATTGCCCTCACGAGCATCCGCCGTAATGACAAGATTGAGTGTCCCCGCGTCGCGCAAGTCTGCCGGCACCAGCACATGGATCTCATCAAGACCTGGCAGTTCCGCAGACTTTTGAATTGATTCCACTGTCACTGCGTGACCTGCGATTGTTAGCGAGAGCTGTGAACTGCCGCGAATCCCGGTGGCAAAGATGATTAGTCTCAGGTTGCTCCTGGTCGGATCAAACGGTCCGGGAACAAGCGTGCCAGTATTGAGTATGACTGCCTCGCCTCGGCCAGTGCCGGTTACCGTAAAGATTCCCGGTGCTGCAGGCACAATCGTGATCTCGGTCCGAGATTGAAATCCTTCCGCGTTCGTAACAATTACCTCGGCAGTACCACTCTCCGTTTCAGTGGGCACGACAAAGTTAACCTGGGTTGGGGAAATGTAGAGCAGTGGTGCAGCGCGACCATTTACGCTGACAGCGGTTCCCGCGACCGACAACGGAAAGGAGCCATCAACTAGTGGTGCGGAGTATTGCGTCTTACTCGCGAGCGCGCCACCTTGGGCGATAGCGATGCTTGCTGGCGCTACCGCTTTGACGGTTGAAGTCTCTGCGCCCAGAGATGCGCCATTAGTTATTGTGAGCGTGCCTGAAGCTGGTCGAGGGCCGATTGACATGACGTAGATTTCAGAATTATTGGCCAGGTTATTGGCGGCTACCGGTGCTAGGAGGACGCGAGGAAAGTTAAAAACCGCTATTGTTCCGGCGTCATTCAAAGATGAGACAACCTCGGAAGTAGCAGTCGATGGAGCATCTGTTAGTTGAGAAAACTGTGCGGTTGGAACGTCGAACGCGTAGAGTTCCACACTGCGATCGCCGTTTCCTCCGACGACGTTGCGGCGGGTAGAAAACGCGAGGCGTTTGGCGTCGCCGCTGATCGTGGCGTGAAGAGGAACGTCGTCGGCGCGAGCGCCTAGCGAGGTGATCTGTCTGGAAGTACCGAATCTGCCATCGTAGAGAAACACCTGGCTTTGATTTTCCCCAGTCTCCGCTGAATACACCACGCGCAACCCGTCGTCGCTAATTGCGCGACCGTAGGTTAGCGATAAAGCGCGCGCGGGGCTTGCTATTCTGGTTGTTAATCTAGTCGCACGGTTATAGAGCATCAAATCGCGATTTCCAGCGACTGGCGCAGTGGTCCCGCTTGGAGGTGCGGGGCTGTCCGCAGCCGCGCCAGAGTCTTCAATGTAGGTTACATGAGATCCATCGCCGGCCATTTTTGCGTTCGTCGCGCCGGTTGTGCCCTGAGCGGCGGTTAGCTGCGTGACGGTTTGTGAGGCGGAGTCGTAAAGAAAAATCTCGAAATTCAGATCGGAATTTAGTTCAACGAGATCACGGTTTGAAGAGAAAGCAATGAGAATGCCGTCGTCGCTGATCGAGGGCTGAAAATTGCCGTCGCGAAGTCGTGAGGCAAGATTCGCGGGTGTAGTCTTGGTAACCTGCGTGAGCTTGGAGGCGTCGAGCATGAAGATCTCGGAGTTTCGGTCTGCGTTTTGACCGACCAGATCTTCATATGAAGCAAAAGCTATTCGCGATCCGTCTTGTGACTGGCTCGGTGCTACAGCTCGAGTGATGCCAATTTGAGCAAAGCTAAACGGTTCAGCCCAGATGTCGGCTTTTATCGCGTGAAAGCGTTGGCCGCCACCGACGCCAGCCAGATCCGCGGTTGACTCAAAGGCCACCTGCCTACCATCGCCACTGAGCGAGGGATTGACGTTAATGACTTCCGCGCTTGTGTTTGTTACCTGACGGAGCAGGGGAGTCGAGCGGGTTTGCGTCTGCCAGAATGCGGCAATAGAAAAGCCAGTCAGAACCAGGCAAAAACTCGTGAAGGGTCTTTGGCGAAGCATGATGAGGTTGCTCCTTTGCAGGTCGAGCCAAGGAAGAGATCAACGTTAACTAGGACGATTCCTCAATAGTTACCTGATCTATCTTTGAGCATGATGAGGAACGTTAGGCCGGGCATTAAGAGACAAGTGAGGTCTCACGTTTTCTGTCGGTTTGCCCTGGCAGCGCGCATTCTACACCGCGACTGTGAAAACTCAAGAGAAATTTGTCATAGGGCGTGATTAGCCCGGGCTAGCGGCTTGTCCTCTGCGTTCTTGGTTGTTGCTGACGACTTGTAGCGCGCAACAATCGCCGTGAACTCGTCAGGAAGTAGAAGGTCACATCAGTACTGTCCCAACGTTTTAGTCGAAAACACCCAAGTTTCTCTGAACTCAATGAGTTAGACTCAATGATAGCTGGGATCGATTTCAATTCATCGCGGCTTTATTTGCTCCCATCGGGCTCGCTGCGAGTCATGAGGTCAGTACCACCTTGCGGTAGAAGCTGTGAAAAATTGAATCGATCGCGCATACCACTCAAGAGACATAAATTTACAGGTTGGGAAGGGCGGTTTACTCCGCTGAACTGCACCCTTGACTGACACAAAAAGTTAAGCATAGTCCCCCTTAGGGGAGGAGGCTTAACGATGATTGAAAAAGGACCAGCACCTGTCA
>JBPCIQ010000150.1:0-9489 GCA_051006135.1 Pyrinomonadaceae bacterium
CACTGGGGGTGTTCAACAAAGCGGGGTATTGATTAGCTGGAGGAAGGGGGTCAGTTAGCTGGAGGAAGTGGGGGCGGTCGCCCCGCAGGGGGATTGCAGTATACCGCTGAAACCTCGACGCGTAAACGCCAGAAAGGAGGTTTGCGTGGTTCGCAAGCCTCCTCTCAACACTCCTAATTGTCCGGCAGTTTATTCGGACTCGTTAGCACTCGTGGTTTCAGCCTTGCGGTTCTCATCACGCAGGACGGCCTTTCGTGAGAGTTTAATTTTGTTACCTTCTTTGCCAATGCACTTGACCAGGATCTGTTGCCCTTCTTTCAGCTCGTCCCGCACGTCCTTAACCCTGCGGTCCGCGATCTCTGAAATATGAAGCAGACCATCAGTTCCCGGAAAAATCTCAACAAACGCTCCGAAGTCCACAATCCGTGAAACGGTGCCAAGATAGTTCTGTCCAATCTCAGCTTCGGCCGTTATGCCACGAATGCGGGCGACGGCGGCCTCTGCAGCCGCGCCGCTGGGAGTCGCTATCGAAATAGTTCCATCGTCAGACACATCGATCTTTGCACCTGTCTCTTCTACCAGCGAGCGGATCATTTTGCCGCCGGGTCCAATAACGTCGCGAATCTTTTCAGGATTAATCTTGATCTGAATGATTCGCGGAGCGTAGGACGAAATCTCCGGCCGCGGCTCAGCCAAAGATTGAGACATGACGCTCAGAATGTGCAACCTGCCCTTCTTGGCTTGTTCGAGAGCCTCGGCCAGGATTTGCGCATTGATGCCGCCGATTTTGATATCCATCTGCAGCGCCGTGATGCCATCTCGGGTTCCTGCGACTTTGAAGTCCATATCGCCGTAATGGTCTTCAGCGCCGGCGATGTCTGACAGGATCGCATACTTATTTCCCTCCATCACCAGACCCATCGCTACTCCGGCCACCGGCGCCTTCAAGGGTACGCCGGCATCCATCAAGGAAAGAATGCCTCCACAGACCGTGGCCATCGAAGATGACCCATTCGATTCCGTGATGTCGGCAACGATGCGGAGCGTGTATGGAAACACTGATTCATCGGGCAGCACCGCCTCGATGGCCCTGCGAGCAAGCGCCCCATGTCCGATCTCACGCCGGCTTGACGAGCCGAAGCGACCGATCTCGCCGACCGAGTAATGCGGGAAGTTGTAATGGAGCAGGAAGCGACGCTTGAGCTCGCCCTTTTCCAGATCATCGATGTACTGCTCGTCTTCCTTGGTTCCCAGGGTCGTGCTGACGAGAGCTTGCGTTTCACCACGCGTAAAGAGCGCTGATCCGTGAACTCGCGGCAACCAGCCCACTTCGCAAGTGATCGGGCGAATCTCAGAGAACCGCCGGCCATCCGGACGTCGACGCTTGTCGAGAATATCCTCGCGGAAAATGCTCTCTTTCAAATGGTCGAAAATTGTTTTGGCCATTTGGCCCAGTTCAGGCTGGTCCGCGGGATAGGACTCAACAACCTCTTTTTTCAACGCATCCACTGCTGCGTAGCTTTCCCGCTTTTCCTGATTGGTGGTATCAAGGGCAGCACGTAAACGATCGCTGTAGTTTCGCTTAACTTCCTCCAGCATCTCCTCATTGAGCGTCGGGGCGATGACCTCACGTTTCTTGATCTCGAGCGCCCTGTAGAGCTCATTCTGCCAACGGCAGAGGCGATTGATCTCCTTGTGCGCCAGCATCAAGGCTTCAACCATGATTTCCTCCGACACCTCCGACGCGCCTGCCTCAACCATGACTATGGCTTCTTCGGTGCCCGCTACGATCAGGTTCAACCGCGATTCGCGTACTTCGTCGTAGGTCGGATTGATAATGTAGCGACCGTCAATCAAGCCGACACGCACACCGGCGATAGGATTCATGAAAGGAATATCTGAGAGGAAAAGCGCACAGGACGCGCCCGTGATTGCGATCACATCCGGATTATTCTCCGAATCAGCTGAGATAACACTGGCGATAACCTGAGTTTCGTTTCGATAACCTTCGGCGAACAATGGCCGGCACGGTCGGTCAATCAGCCGGCAGGTAAGGACTTCCTTTTCGTTGGGCCGACCTTCACGTCGAAAATAATTACCGGGGATGCGCCCCGCCGCAAACTGTGATTCGCGGTATTCAACCGTAAGGGGGAAGAAATCGATGCCTTCCCTGGGCGTAAGAGCTCCGACGGCTGCCACTAGCAGCATAGTGTCGCCATAGCGGATTACGACCGAACCGTCTGCCTGCTTGGCCAATCGGCCCGTTTCTACTGTCAACTCCTTGTCACCTAACTTAATGGACTCTTTGAGGTACTTCTTGACTGGCATGTTTTTGTCTCCTTCGGGACAACGAAGCCTGAGGAACCAGGCGTTCGGGGCGTCTCATCCGCCTCGCTTTTGTGAAATTTCTCTTTACTTCGAGTTAACCCAGGCTAACGGCAAGCGATGGAAACTCGAAAAGTTGCGATAATCACAAAGGCGGCATGAGCCTTACGTGAAGCTCATGCCGCCTTGTGAATTAGGCCTGCCACGTCCGCTCGCTTAGAAGTATCGCCGTCACGTTCGGCACTGCCGCAAGCTCTTCGATAAGACGTGGGTTATGAAAACAGAGATTCGAAGATTTCTCGTTCTATGCTATATGGGAATAGCTTCGTTCTAACGCCGTAGGCCCAGACGACTCACTACCTCGTGGTAACGTTCGATATCCGTGCGCTTCAAATAATCCAGCATACTTCTGCGCTGCGAGACCATCTTAAGCAGCCCGCGGCGCGAATGATTGTCCTTCTTGTGTATTTTAAAGTGCTCGGTAAGTTCGGTGATTCTCTTACTTAACAAGGCAACTTGAACCTGTGGTGAGCCCGTGTCGGCCTCGTGGGTGCGGAAATCAGTGACAACCTGTTCCTTCGTCTCTTTTGCTAACGACACTACTTAGATGACCCTCCTCAAACAGCAGTCAGACCGTCTAAAGACGGCAACCGCTAAACTTAAAAAGCGCTTCAATTTAGCATGCCCGTTCCAGAACTGTCCAGCAGGCAGCTTGGGACCGCAGACCACATCCTGTCCGGGGCCAGACGGCCTCCTTGGAATCCTAGCCTTACGGCTGAGTCTCACCGGCCGGCTCCGCCGCTTCCGTTGTGTAAAGAATCTGCCTTTCCGGCAAGCTTCTTTCCGGCAAGCTAATAAAGATTTGAGGTCCGCCTTGGCATCTGGAGGCTTAGCCTCTACCAGGAAGAGTGGGTTCCGGAAAGCCAGTGGCTGCGCAAGGGTTGCGGCGGAGCCGTAGCGAGACTGAAGCCAGCTTTTGGGCTCCTATCCGTGCTTCATCTCACCCGGTTTGTTACCATCTGCGAGTTCCTTAACTTACATTACTCCAGGAGCAGTATGGCGACAGGAAAGCCCAGGATCTTGATCATTGGCGGCGGCTTCGGCGGCCTGTTCACGGCCCTTGAAATTGCCGGTGTCGGCGACGTTACTCTACTTAGCGATGCCGATCATTTTCTGTTCACACCGATGCTCTACGAGTATCTCAGTGGCGAAGTCGAAGAGTGGCATATCGCACCAAAGTATGAAGAGTTGCTCGATGACCGGGTCAAGCTTATTCAAGGTGCGGTTACAAACATTGACCTGGCCGCGGGCTCCGTGACGGTTGAAAACCTGCCCGATGCCGTAGGCTACGACATCCTCGTGCTTGCCCTGGGAGGAGTAACAAACTACGCCGGCGTAGCAGGCGCTGAACAGTTCGCAATTCCCTTCCGTAAGCTTGCACACGCTGACCTGCTGCGCAATCGCATGGTTGAAGCACTCGATCACGTGCCTCCTGGTTTGCCTCCTCAAGACACGCAGCGAGCTCTGACCTTCGCCGTCGTGGGCGCAGGCGCAAGCGGGGTGGAACTGTCAACAAAGATGGCCGACCTCTTGCGCGATGCTTTTGCGCGCCGCGCCCTGACCGGTGAACCGCGCGTGTTGGTCATCGAGATGGGAGATAAGGTCGTCCCCGGCATGGGTGACCCGATTCGCGAATTTGTCACAGAGGCGCTAAACGAGTCCCGCGTCGAGGTTCATACGCTGACGCGAGTGGTGCGTCTCACCCAGAACACGGTGACCTTCGAACACAACGGTGTGCAAGCAGAGCTCAAAACTGCCGCTGTCGTCTGGACCGGCGGTGTGCGTATTAACCCGCTGATCGAACAACTCCCTATAGCAAAAACGGATCGTGGGTTAATACTAGTGGAACCGACGCTGCTGCTTCCTTCGCATGAGAACGTTTTCGCGCTGGGCGACGTCGCCTTTTACAAAGATGCCACTCCCACTCTTGCAGGGACTGCGCAACTGGCGTTTCAGCAAGCTGGACTCGCCGGGCGCAACATTCGCGCTTTGATCTCAGGTGACAAACTGCAGACGAAACATTTTGAAGAACTCGGCGAAGCGGTCAGTCTGGGAACCGAACGCGCCGCCGTACTCGCAGGAGGCAAAGCCTTCGGCGGTCCACTTGCGCGCCAGGCGCGGTTTGCCATGTATACTTCGCGCCTGCCAACATGGCACCACCGCCTTCGCGTGGGAGCTAGTTGGTTTTTCGAGGGAACCACACCGAGGCCGCTGTTACCCCTTGGGATTCACAAGAACAACTAAGCCCGCAGAGAACAAGACATTGATAAAATCCGCACGCGGTCGAGTGTTGCTGGCTCTCGTAGTTGGTTTCGCTTCACTTGCCGTTCTGGTAGGAGTTCTGCAAAGACGCTGGGGTTACTACCGCTCCAACTCAAATCAGACGACATCGGGTTCAGACTCCTTGAATGCGTCTTCAACACCTGCCGCCTCGCCCTCTGTGAACGTTCCAACAACAGTAGCGGCCGCACCTCCGATAATCTCGGTGGGTCCTCCACCGGATAGCGCACCTCCTCAGGTTGGATTCGTGGGAAAACTGAAACTTATGGTGCCAGTCGCCGGTGTGCGACCTGATCAGTTGCACGACACTTTTGCCGACTCACGTTCTGAAGGACGTGTACACGACGCGATCGATATTCCCGCGCCTTTGGGAACACCAGTGCTCGCCGCCGTCGATGGCGAGATTCTTAAACTGTTCGAGAGCGATCGTGGCGGCACAACCATCTATCAGTTAAGCACTGACAGGAAGTTAGTCTTCTATTACGCCCACCTTCAACGCCATGCAGAGGGTATTGTGGCGGGGAAGTTTGTCCATCAGGGCGACGTCATCGCTTACGTTGGTGACACAGGAAACGCAGGCGCTGGCAATTACCACTTGCATTTCTCAATCGCGGCGGTCGCCGACCCGAAGCGCTCTTGGGAAGGCGTGAACATTAACCCCTATCCCCTCCTAAAAAATTGAGGCCATAAGAAGTCGTTTCGGCGTTCGCTTATCGTGCAGGTTCTTGGAGGATGTGGCAGTCCATCCCCAGCAACGATGCAAAAACACTCTCCAATTCTGTAGGAACACCTGTTGCTAATATTCATGGGGACGGGAGAATTAGCGACTGGGCTCAAAGACAGTGAGCACGCCAATAGTAATCACAGTAAATCGAAAGGAAGATGAAAATGAACCGAAACTGGAAATCCGGTGGGTTGGCTTTGTTGCTCGCTTTAACACTGAGCGGGATTGCATGCGTAAATCAGCCCACCAGCAACTCAAACGCGGGGATTAGCGCAACAACGCCATCCCCTTCGCCAACGGCGTCGCCAACGACCGCGACCGTATCTGACGCCGCGGTTGTCGCGCCGACTTTACCTGTTATCGACGCATTCTTCGCATCCGATGAAACGTTTACCACGGAGCTGAAGACGAAACTTAGTCTGACAGATGACCAGATAGAACGCCTGCGAACTGTGGCGCGAGAAGAAACCAGTAGACTTCGGGAAACCGACACTGGAGACCACGCCGGCACAACCGCGGCCGCTCGTGAGCTCGCCGCTGAACGAGTAAAAGAAATCGTAGGTGCGGAAAAGGGCTCGCAGCTCGCAGCTTTCGTCAGTGAGCGCTGGCGCGGAGCCGGCAGCCCGGAAGCAAAGGACCCAAAAGCCTCAGCCAGCCCCGCGGCCGAGAGCGTTGCAATTACACCGAATGCCATACCCACGGATTCACGCGTCGTAGTCAACGCACCCGCTTACAGAATGGATGTGTTCGAAGCCGGACGCCTGGTCAAGTCGTATAAGGTGGGAATCGGTTACCCCGAGTTTCCCCTGCCCACAGGTCTCCGCAAAGCCAGGGCAATCATTTTCAATCCCACCTGGACACCTCCTGACGAACCCTGGGTTGAATCGCCATCCTCCAAAGTGAAGGTTGGGGAGAAGGTCGAGGCGGGCAGCAAATTAAACCCGCTGGGTCTGCTCAAGATTCCCATCGGATCACCATCGTTGATTCACGGCGGTAAAAGCCCCGCGAAACTCGGTGCCTTTGCGTCGCATGGGTGTGTTGGGTTAACAGATGCGCTGGCGCAGGACTTCGCCAAGCTACTGGTTCAACTAGCGGGGCAGAAATTGTCTGACGCGGATATCGCCAGCTATCGGAAGAATAAGAGTGAAACCAAGCAAGTAACGTTAAGCGAACCGGTGCCTGTTGAATTGCGCTATGAAACAATTGTTGCAGAGGACGGGAAGTTGCATATCTATCGCGACGTCTACGACCGCAATACCAACACCGAAGAAAACCTGGGCGCGGTGCTGACGGCAAATGGCATCACGCTGGGAGATTTAACGGAAGAAGAACGTCTTCAGGTTCTGGAAGCTCTGGCTGAGATGTCGCGCGACGCGCGTGGAAAATTGGACCAGGCTAGAGTCGCAAATGTTAACTCTTCTGCCGCTTCGCCAAAAGCGGCCGCAAGCAAGAGTGGAAAAGTAACACGCAACTTCAAAGGCAAGAAGGAGATCATTATCGAAATTGCAGCTCTGAAAGGTAAGGGTTATCCGGCGATGGCTGTTCGTGAGGCAGGTACGCGAAAGGCCAAGAGCTAATCAAAACGGACTCGTGCTGATTGCGCCGGCGGCTTCATACGGCTCACACAGACGCCGCTTCGCAGGAATCCAGCAGCGGCGCGTCTTCGATAGGGGCTCCGGCTTCTCCGAAGTAAGGTCGCCCCGATTCAATCGCGCCAAAGTATTCCTCGATTCGCGCAAGGATCTCATCAACGGAATGTGAGTGATAGAGTGACGTGCGGAACAGCGCGCCGCCCTGGAGTCCACGAGTGAATTGCCCGGCGAGTTGTTTCATGCGGTTGATGGCCGGCGTTTCGGGCATATCTTCGCGCAGCATGTCAAAGTACTCCAGCAAGATCGCGCGTTTGTCGGCAAGGGTAGGCTGAAAGACTTCGCGATCGTTCATTACATCGTCAATTTGCCGAAAGATCCACGGATTGGCCATTGCCCCGCGTCCGATTAAAACACCGTCACAACCTGTCTCACGAAAACGTCCAAAGGCGCCTTCTATAGTCGTAACGTCACCGCTCCCTGACACAGGAACCCTTACATTCTCCTTTATTTGCTTCACCAGATCCCAATTCGCGAGTCCACGGTATCCCTGTTCTTTCGTCCGTCCGTGCAATGCGATGTGCTCGACTCCGCACGCCTCCGCAAGCTTTGCCGTCTCAACGGCATTGATTGTGTGGTCGTAAAAACCCGCACGGATCTTGATCGTCAAAGGGATCGTAATTGCCTTCTTAATCTCTGTAAGAATCGTCTCAAGCCGGGAATGATCCTTCAGCAGTCCAGACCCACCACCATGCTTCACGACTTTCGGCGCGGGGCAGCCGCAGTTAATGTCAAGAATGTCCGCGCCGACTTCTTCGGCCATCTCCGCCGCCATCCGCATGCGTTCCGGTTGGCCGCCAAAAATCTGCACGGCAAAGGGCCTCTCATCTGCATAAAAACGCATCTGTCGTTTGGATTTTGGGTTACTGCGCGTCAGACCCTCAACAGAGATGAACTCCGATACCGTCAATCCAACACCACCACGGCGCTTAATCAAGCGACGAAATGACACGTCCGTCACGCCTGCCATGGGTGAAAGAATCAACGGCGGGCTGATTTCAACGTCACGAATCTTGAATGATTTAAACTCTGGCATCACGGTCTAATCGTAACAGGAGTTCCCACTTCTACAACTCTGTAGAGTTCGGCGATGTCCTCATTCTCCAACGCAATGCAGCCCCATGTCCAATCGCTCTTAGCCCCATGCCCGTGAATATAGATTTCGCCGCCCAGCGCCGTATTTTGGGGAGGCACCTTTTTCTTCTTTATGGCTTTAATAATCGCATCACGCTCTACCCGACTGATTAATCCATCTCTTAACCCTCGTTCAGCGTCCTCAATGTTCGGATAGCTTATACCGAGGGACAGGTAGTAAGCGCTCTTTGGATTTTTGGTGAAGATGTAGAATCCACCTTCTGGCGTCGCACGATCGCCTTCTTGCTTCTTATCAGCAACCGGGCTTAAGTGCCGACCCGGTAAGTGCGCACAACAGCGCCGGCAGAATAAAGGTCCAATTGGCGACTGCTCTTTAGAATGACGATGTGAGGGTCCTGCAATGGGAGTTTCAACACAGGCTTCGCTGGGACTCCTTGATCAGGATCAGCCGTTGCAGGCCCCGCACCGCTAGCCTGACGCTCTTCGCCAATGATTGCCTTCAGCTGGCACGCAATTCCCGCAGGCAAAAGAACCGCAAGTAGAACTACCTGCAGCGATCTCATAGCTTGACTAAGAAGTCCTCAGACCTTGTTGTTATCCAACTGAGGCTAGTAACTCTTCGCTTAACACTTCGAACAGTGCGCTTGCTTCCTGTCGTGAGGTTTGCCGGGCAGTAGGCAGTGCGCGCACGCGAACTTTCGTTACTCGATCGCGTTGGCGAATCATCACTTCATCACCTGATTTTACTGCATGGCCAGCTTTGGCGGGTCTGTCATTGATGAAGACAAGTCCCGCGTCGCACAACTTTTGAGCAATGGTGCGTCGCGGGCACAGACGGCTGGCTTTCAGAAAGAGATCAAGGCGCATAAGAACGGTAAATGGTAAATAGTGAATGGTAAATGGCCAGGAGCTTCAACTAGTCTCGAGCCCGTCGCGCCCAACCATTTACCATTTACTATTTACCAAAATATACCAACTTATGGCTTTTTCTTATCGGAATTCTTTCCCGGCGCGGTGGCTTCAGATTTAGCCGCTTCAGCGGCGGTAAGCTTCAGCAAGGGTTCGACGGCCGCACGATAGTTTTCCGCAATCTTGACGTACCCTTCGGTGCGCAAATTCTGCAAGTACGCTTCGCGCTCTTTCGGCGCCCGCTCAATAGTGATTGCCTCGCGCACCTGGTTTTCGTTAAAGGTTGCCGTGTTAGTCGCGGCCGTCCGCTCGTCTACACGAAAGATTTGATATCCGTCGTTGTTTCTGAGCGGATCGCTGATCCCGCCCGCCTTTACATTTTTAATTGCTACGGCTATGTCTTCGCGTAGATTTGGGACTTCGAACCGTCCCACCTTGCCTTTGTTC
>JBPCIQ010000151.1:0-10220 GCA_051006135.1 Pyrinomonadaceae bacterium
AAAATGAACTCTTGCATTAACGGCAGGAAGAAGTGCCGCGTGGGACTCCATCGTGCGCAAGGCGGGCGAGAGCAAAAAAAAAAACAAGCGCCGGCGCTGGACCGGTCTAAGGATATTAAGTTCGCGCGTTACGAATGCAGCGCCCTGCTCCGCGACATCGAATTCAGGGTCCAGCAGCACCACGTCCAACTGACTATCCCGAATCCGATCTACTGCTTGCCTGGTATCTTGAGCCACAAAAACCTGATAATTTCTTTCCGCCAGTTGCTGCGCCACAGTCTCGCGATGGACTTCCGCAGTGCAGATCAGTGCTCGGCGGGAATTCCATGAAGGCCGTGAGTTCAGCATCGGGTCGTTTTTCCCATTTTGATCCAGCAGGGCCGCTAGCAGCCGGCCAAGCTCTTCCATCGGAGATGTTCTGAGCTGCTCTTCATTTTCACGCCCACCGGGTTCGAAACGCGCGGTCGGCGCGGCCGCCTCCGGCCGCGGCTGTTCTGTTGCCGGAGTGCTCTCCGAAGCTAAAGTACTTTTGTCGGTCGTGAGACTGCGCGGCCCCGAATTAATGCTGCTATTGCATTTTGGGCAGCGAATTTTGAACGGACCTGCCGGAGCTTTTTCCTCGTTAACCTGAAGTTGGGCGGCGCAATTGGTACAAACTACAATCATGATGTTTCAGTTTGGCTATGACGAATTTATTCAATCAGGCTCAACATTGAGCTGGTACTTGCCGCGGCCACTGGCATTCTCCCACCTTCCTGGCGCAGGAAATCCTCACCCGCTGTCAACCCCTTCAGAGAGAGAAGAAGATTGTTTTGATTGGTTGCGAATGCGAGCCCATCTTCCAGAGAAATTTGTCGTGACTCAATCAGTTCCATAATTACAGAATCAAAATCCTGCATTCCCTCTATCTTCCCGTCACGTATCGCATCCAGCAGGGACTTGCCTTCGGCTTCGCCTGTTTCAATGTACTCTCGGGTCCGCGGGCTTGCTTTTAGAATTTCAACGGCGGCCAGGCGTCCCCGTTCGTCAGCTCGAGGGATAAGTCTCTGCGAGATGATGTAGCGAAATGTCTGCGCCAGTCTGGTGCGGATAGCTCCCACCTCGTTCTCGGGGAAGAGACCAATAATCCGGTCCACCGTCTTCGACGCATCAATGGTATGTAGGGTAGAAAGGACGAGATGCCCAGTCTCGGCAGCTTCCAGAGCGATTTCTGTTGTCTCAAGATCCCGCATTTCCCCGATCAAAATAACCTTCGGCGCCTGCCGCAACGTCGCGCGCAACGCTGAAGGAAAGTCTACCGTATCCTGTCCAACCTCGCGTTGGTTAATCGTGGAACTCTTATGCGCGTGCAGGTACTCAATCGGATCTTCAATGGTCACAATGTGGTAGTGCTTCTTTTCATTGATCAGGTCGATTATCGCCGCCAGCGTAGAACTCTTACCTGAACCTGTTGGTCCGGTAATAAGCACCAGGCCGTTTTTTAAATCGGCAATATCCGCGAGCTGTTGCGGTAGGTTGAGCGATTTCAGTGTCGGAATATCCGTCGGAATCACTCGCATCACAATTGAATAGACGCCCCGTTGTTGGAAGATGTTGACGCGAAAGCGTGCGCGGGATGGAAGTGAGTAACTAAGATCAGTGGTGCCGGTTTTGGCAAGGCGAACTGCAGCATCAGGATTACCGTGCAACAGCGTCATTGCAATTATTTCGTTTTGATAAGGTGTAAGCTTCTGCATCCCTAGCGGCTGCACAGGCGTCAGTTTTCCATTGATCTCGATCTGGGGCGGCTGACCCACGGAGAAATTAAGATCGCTGATTCGGTCAGAAAGCAGCAACATTCGCTCAATAATCGGTGGCAGGTCAAAGAAGCTCATGCCGGATATTTACTCCAATAAAGTGGCATTAGATGAAGGGGAAGCTTGGTGGGCATTCTGTGGGCGGCCCTGAATCCCGCCCGGAAAGGGCCTGACGATTCTCACGCATAACTCTGTCAAACGCAAGCCAAATATGTTTAGCCCCGCGCTCAACTCCGACTTAGAGAGCCAGTAACTGCTTAGTTCGTCTACTAATTGCCTCGGGATCCGCCACAACGGCGCTAATGACTGCGACAGTATCGATTCCTGCCGCAAACACTTGGGCAGCGTTTTCAGCCGTGATACCGCCGATGGCGATGAGCGGAATCTCACCTATGGCACGGCGCACTTTTCTGAGGGTTGTTAAACCAACGACTGGATTCGCGCGAATCTTTGAGGAAGTCGTGAAGATTGGACCAATTGCCAGATAATCAACTGGAAAGCTGAGGGCATGACGCGCCTGTTCCACGTTGTGCGTTGAAAAGCCGATTATGGCTTGAACACCGAGGAGGCGACGTGCGGCCTCAGGGGGCAGATCGGTTTGGCCGAGATGAACGCCGTCCGCCTTCAAGGCCAGTGCAAGATCCACTCGATCATTGATAATGATCCGTATTCCGCGCTTGCGTGCTTCGCGCAGAGCTTCCGCAGCCTGTCTTTGAAATTCGTCGGGGGCCAGATTCTTTTCGCGCAGCTGGATTAAAGTCGCGCCGCCCTCGCACAGTCGCACCACCTGCTCAGCATGCGACAGACCCGAGAGAAGAACATCCGTGATGGGATAAAGTTTAGGCGGACGAAACAACATTGCAGAGGGGCAGAGGAACGAGCTAAGCGTGTTAGGAGTCTTTCCGCTTAGGTCTTTCGTTTGCGCGAAGGACCCGTTTGCGCAGGCGGATCGTCTTGGGAGTGACCTCGACCAATTCGTCATCGGCGATGAACTCGAGAGCCTGCTCAAGAGAGAGGTCCTTCAAAGGAACTAAACGCATGGCCTCGTCGGCGCTTGCAGCTCGCATGTTGGTCAGTTTTTTTTCCTTGATTGCGTTCACATCAAGGTCAACCGAGCGCGCATTCTCTCCCAGCACCATTCCCTCGTAAACTTTTGTACCAGGCCGCACGAACAGCGCTCCTCGCTCCTGAAGATTGTAAAGCGCATAGGTTGTCGTCTCGCCAGTTCGATCCGCCACTAGCGATCCGGTTGAGCGCCCTCGCAAAGCCCCCTGCCACTCGTCCCAGCGTAGAAACAGCGTGTTCAGTAGCCCTGTGCCCTTAGTCTCAGTCAAGAATTCGTTGCGAAACCCAATCAGCCCCCGTGAAGGCGTTTCAAATTCAAGGCGCACGCGACCCGTGCCGTGATTGACCATCTTGGTCATCTGTCCCTTACGGCGGCCCAACGCTTCCGTTACCACACCGATGAACTCCTCCGGACAGTCGACTACAACCATTTCGATCGGCTCCAGTGTCTTGCCGTCGCTTTGCTGTGTTATCACCTCGGGCTTGGAGACCTGCACTTCGTAGCCTTCTCGGCGCATCATTTCTATCAGAATTGCCAGCTGCAACTCGCCGCGGCCGGATACTTTGAATTGATCGGGCGAACCCGTTTCATCGACCCTGATTGCGACATTTCCCAGCGTTTCTTTGTCGAGTCGCTCCTTGAGCTGGCGCGAAGTCACAAAACGTCCTTCCGTACCCGCAAAGGGAGAATTGTTGACTCCGAAGATCATCGAGATAGTGGGTTCATCTACTGCGATCACCGGTAAAGGCTGCGGATTGTCGGCAGAGGTGATCGTGTCGCCGATCTCAATGTCTTCCACACCGGCCAGCGCAACTATCTCACCCAATCCCGCGCGATCAACAGGTTCGCGTTTTAACCCTTCAAAAACGTAGAGCTGAGACACCTTCATCTTATTGGTCCCGCCCTGCCGCTTTGCTACTACCACCTGATCACCGACTGCGATCTCGCCGGAGAAAATACGACCAATCGCCAACCGTCCGACGTAGTCGTTGTAATCAAGATTGGCAACCAACAGCTGCAAAGAGTCTGACCTTAGCTCCTTTGGTGGCGGGATGGTCGCTACGATCTGATCAAACAGCGGACGAAGATCGTGTGAATCATCCGCGAGTTGCTTCTTCGCTACTCCCTCTCGGGAAATTGAGTAAAGTATAGGAAACTCAATTTGTTCGTCGGTGGCGTCGAGATCCAGGAACAATTCATAGATTTCATCCACGACTTCAGCCGGGCGGGCGTCATGCCGGTCGATCTTGTTCACGACGGCTATTGCCGGGAGCCGAGCCTCGAGAGCCTTGCGCAGTACGAACCGGGTCTGCGGCAGGCAACCCTCGGCGGCATCGACGAGTAACATTACGCCATCAACCATTTTCAACACGCGCTCCACTTCGCCGCCGAAATCGGCGTGGCCCGGGGTATCTACAATGTTAATCTTAATGTCGTGATAACGTACGGCGGTGTTCTTAGCCATGATCGTTATCCCACGCTCTCGTTCCAGGTCCATGGAATCCATTACTCGATCGCGGACCTGTTCGTTATCACGAAAGGTCCCTGACTGCCGCAGCATGGCATCTACGAGCGTTGTTTTTCCGTGGTCGACGTGAGCGATGATGGCGATATTGCGGATGTCTTTTCGTTCTCGATTCATAGTTCCCTTACACTGATCCTACTAGCGCTCTAAGCGAAACCCTGAATCTTAACACTTATCTCGGGGTAACTCTCGTGACGGTAAGTTTACTTACGGGCGTAGATCGCGCGGGGATCGCGCGGGAGATGTCTGTCAAAAGCCACCAGTTTGTCTTAAGGCCTCGTAGAGAACGATTCCAACGCAGGTAGCAAGATTAAGGCTCCGTATGTTTTGGTTTGGCATCGGAATCCTCAGACATCGGTCCCAGTTTGCTCGGAGGACATCATCTGCCAACCCGCGAGTTTCCCGGCCGAATATCAGACAGTCGTCGGAACTAAAGGCCCAATCGGTGTAAGGACGTTCTGCTTTTGTCGTCAGATAGATAAACCGAGACTCAGCCAGCGAGCCATATAGGGAAAAGAGATCGGGATGGCGGTGCAATTGCACCTCCGGCCAGTAATCCAAGCCAGCCCGACGCACCGCACGGTCATCGAGACGAAAGCCGGTGGCGCCGACAATATGCAGCGGCACGCGCGTGGCAGCGCACAGTCGAGCAACATTACCGGTGTTCGGCGGGATCTCAGGCTCGACAAGCGCTACGCTGATCATACAGAGTTTGGCACTCGTGTAGCCGGTTGAATCCGAGCAGAGTTGACGGGTCGTTTGTGTTGGTGACAAACAAAAAGGAACGACGAACTTCGTAAGTATTCGTCGCTCCCTTTGAAAAGGCCTTGAGGGCCGTCAGAGGTTGGTGTGCGCCATGGGAAGGTTGCTGCAGTAAGCTGCTGGTTCGACCTATCTCTTCTTCGCGGCCTTCTTCGTTCCGCCCTTCTTTGCGCCCTTCTTGGCGCCACCCTTTTTCGCTGCTGACTTCTTTCCACCTTTTTTAGTTGCCATGCTTCTAGTGCTCCTTTTCTCAGTTTGGTTTCTGTTTCCTGAACCACAAGATACTGTGCTTAGTTCCGTCTTGTGGGCTAGAGTAAACAGCGCACAACATCTTGCTATATAAACTCTATTCACTCATATGTCAACAACTATTACTGATAAGCCCAAGAAAATTTCAAGCAGTATAAGGAGTAAGGTGGGTGTGGTGAGCAGTGATTGCTGTCTCACTGACGAGTCTTGCCGGCGCATAACATGAGGTGATCAACTCTCATGTGTGGGGAAAGTTTAGAACATGCGAGCTGAGCCAGAGCGCACGAGTGACGACTCTTGCAATGAGACTATCCGATGACTTGAGATTCAAGTTTCTATCTGAACAGTGGGGTGAAGACCCACTGATCGTGGCGATCGATTCCGTAGTAGTAGAGGATAGAATTGTTTTGGCTGCGACTAGAGACGCCGACAAAAGGTCCTGTAGAATCCACTGATGAGTCTTCCCCTCGAGGAGCCGTGCCGGACGTCCCGGCATTCACGACGCTTATCATCGCCGGCACTGCAAACTGTTGTAACTGCACCATTTGCCCGTTGCTGGGGACTGGCAGAACGTTGTTGGCATAGACCAGTACCGCACGCTGAAACTCCAGGAGATCTTGTGAGCGTGGACGGATCGATCGCCACTCGCCAGAGGTTGAAAGTGGATCTCGCGCAGCGCTTGCACGCAAGATCTGTCGCTTCTTTGAACCTCCCACCACTGGGATTCCTTCGAGCAGTTGATCGATGGTTGTTGGTAAAGATTGATCGCCCGCACCGCCTCCAGTGCTAGATCGATAGATATAGTAATCGCGAATTGCTGCGGCTACTTGCTCGCCACGAAAGATCGCTTCCTTCTCACGTTCGCGCTGAGCTTGTTGAGCAATGCTGGGCGCCACGGCGATGGCAAAAAGCGCGAGCACCGTCATCAAGGCGAGAAGAGCGACGAGGGCATAACCAGCTGCCGCACGCCGATGGAGGGGTGATTCCTTGCCAGTTGAGGCTGAGCGGCGAGATTCAGGCATACCGCATATCTTGTGGTGTGCTCCCATCCTAAGGCTCATCATCTTCACTCTCTACTCTCGGTGTTGGACGCGAGAGAGGACCGGTACCTTTCTCCCCGTCACTCGAACGTTCGATGGCATGTCTGATCTTCAGATTTGTGTCTACTAGCACTACTTCCTTGTCGGAAATGCTTGTCACGCGAAATCTCGCGCCCACCACGTCACCGCGCTGCACGTTATGAACCTCTTTGTTACTCTTGTCTTGCAAAATTGCTGTGTCCATTCGCGGGTACGTGCCGATAATTCCAATGTAGCCAAAATTCGGCGTGGGCGGAGCACTCACGTTGAGCGTACTGACGTTGGAATAGAGCTGACCGTTGGCAGACCTTATAGTAACCTGCCGCGCCCCGGCATTGGCGATAATCGAGGCGGGCACGGAGGCAGAGAGTTGTTGCGGGCTTACAAACCGAGTTGGTAGTTCTCGCCCGTCCACCGTGACGCGTACGTCAGGGGTGAATTTGTCACCCGTGACCTCCAACGTGAAATCGCTGGTACGGGCATAAACATTTGAAGGCGACAGCGTAGCGAGTAGGAGTGGAGGCGAAGGTGTAGGCGATGGAAGAGGCTCTACAGAGGGTTTCGGCGCGGGTTCCGACTTTTCATAGTAGGCAAAGATGTTTCTTTTAGCTTCGGGAACACTTGGCGGAGTGTCTGGCAAACGGACAGGGATCAATTGGTCAAGCTGAGTTCCTTTCAGATCATCAGGCGTTTGCGGCTGGACTGCTGCCCGTTGCGTTCTGGAGCCTGGTGAGGGAGTTGCAGCCGTCCTCGGTGTATTGGATGTGGCACCTCCACCAAAGCCGAAGAAAGCCCACCAAAGGAGCAACAAAGCTATAACTCCCAGCGCCAGAGCCCAAATCAGTTTCTTGCGCTCCGCAGGATTGTTGATATCGGTCATCTCCATAATGCTCAATTCACTGGGTCGGCTGTGCGCTCGTTTCAACCGTATCGCGCTGAAAGTAGGTTGCCATGTTCAAACGTAAACTGACGAGCGCCCCCTGCGAGCCAGAGCCCGAACTCCCCTCGCCAGCCGCGGCACTGTTCGTTTCAGTGGCCCGTTCCAAATCGATTGAATTGATAATAGTAAATTGCGTGCCCTGCTCGAGATCGCGAGTAAATCGCCGAAGGTTTTGATAGGCGCCCTCAACCGTCACAGTAACTCCAATCCCTGGATAAACGCTCTGCCATTTCGTGCTCGCGGATTTCGATGCTGCTGTGATTGTTTTCGCGCCGACGGGATCAAGGGGCGTGTAGGCTGGCCCGGAAGTATTACGCAATCCGTTTTTGCGGATCAATTGATTGAGTTCATCATAAAGACCCATGCGACCCTGATTTACGCTCGCAAGCCGATTGCTCTCAAAGTCAGCCAGACTGTCAGTGATCTTATCGACGGTCGATTTGGTGTCCAGCCCTTGTTGCGCTACGTCTCGTGAATTGCTCAGTTGATTCTGTAAGCGCGTGCGCTCTAACTGCCGTGATTGTAGACGGGAGCGTGCAGGCAACATGAAATAGAGGTAACTGAAAATAACTGTAAGCAGGATCAGAGCGCTACCTGCCAGCCCGGCGATCTCAGCCATCCCAAACATCCCGTGCCGGCGGGAAACACGTAAGCGATGAAGCTTCGTCGCAACCCGACGGCCCTTAACCTGCGCTGCCTTTTCTGACGGTTCCGCGCTCACCTCGGACCTCCGTTGGCAGCTAGATCAGCAGGCTTGGCTTCTTTAGCAGAGCCGGCTCGCGGACGATAAAGCACATACAGATCATATTCGGTGCCGCTCTCTCCTCGGCCCTTTTGCAGATTCTGTGCCCGCAACTGTGCTTGGAAAATTCTCGTTCGATCCATATCCGCTATCATTTCAGTGATGGTCGTTGGTGTCTTGGCGACCACGGTAAGGTCGAGTTCGGCCAGCGTCTGTTCATTTCGCGCTGCAACGTCGCGCACGCTGATTCGTTTAACTCTTACTGTGCCAGGCAAAGCCGCCTCTAAATCAGCAAACAGACGAGACCATGAAAAGCGCTTGCGATCAACCAACTCATGAGCCGCTCTAAGAGTTTGCAGTTGTTCGGCAGTGAGAGATTTCTCCACCTCTTGAGCTTGCTTTCGGAAAGCTTGTTCCTGTTGATTTAGGCGATGGATGTCATTCTCAACGGCATAGGCCTGCGCATTAGCCCGACCTGTGGCCCGAACGATCAAAAAGAAAGCTATCAGCGAGATGCAGATTGTAATAGACGTCACCGTCCACGGTAGCGCCCGATTACTAAAGGGTTTTCTCGCAAGGTTTAGAGTGGTCATGAATAAATTCGCCGCTTTTCTTTGTCGGCCGGTCAGGGATTCCGTGGCGTCACCGAGAAAGCATACACGGCCCTCTTAAATCCACGCAACCGCGCATAGCTCAAGAGAACGGTTCGCTCCACTTACACGCCGCGGAAGCACAAGTGTTTCAGAAAGATGGATCCGAAGGCTCGGCCTGAGGTGAAATCAGTATTTGCGTCGTGGAGGCAGGGGTCCTTCAGTCGCTGCTAATGAGTGGCGATAGGCGCAGATGCGATTTCGGCCGCTGCGCTTGGCGCGGTAAAGAGCTGAATCGGCTAGTTCGACCAGTTCGATTGAATCTGTTGCGTCATCGGGGAAAGCCGCAACACCAATGCTAATTGTAATGCGATGTGTCTTATCTTCGAGGTCACCGCGACGAACGGCGGGGAATTCGTGCTCCTCAACCGCTGAACGGACACGCTCGGCGGCAACCAGGCCCTGGGCATAATCGGCATCAAGCAAAAAGGCGGCAAACTCCTCTCCACCAAAACGAGACGCAACATCACCTGCTCGCAAGGCTTTCTTAATCACCAGGCCAATCACTTCGAGCGTCTGGCTGCCAACCAGATGTCCGTAGGTATCGTTAACGGCCTTAAAATGATCGAGATCCATCATTAGAACACAGAACGGGCGCGCCTCTGTCTCAGCACGTGCAGCTTCTCGACGGAGCTCGGAAAAGAACGACTTACTCGTCAGTAGTCCAGTCAGTTCGTCGTGCGAAAGCAGGCGGTGGATCTGCTGCTGAAACTCGCGATCAATCTCGTCGAGCATGTCGAACCGAAACAAATGATCGCCAATAGCAATTTTATCGCCTTCGGTCAGAAGCGTTTCGCCAATCAACTGCCCATTAACCATGGTGCCGTTTGTAGAATCAAGGTCGGCAATCTTGCAGCGTAACTCCCCACTTGTTGAGTCTCGCAGAGTGCTGATGCGAGCGTGTAAGCGGGATGCGCGTGAATCGTTTACTCGAACGTCTGCTTCCAGGGCACGGCCCAGAGTTACCTCGTCGCGTTCAAGCGGAATAGGTACCGCTAGCAGCTCACCCCGCAGAGAAACCAAAGCTGGGCGACGCTCGCCCTGTCGAGGTTTTGCTTCCTCCGGACCTGGACGAGCCTGCGTTTTGCCGGATTCTTCTTCCTTCGAGTGGTTAACTGTCATTGGTCGGAGAGCGGGTCGGCAGGCAAATTAGCTCTCTGCCTGAAATGCTTTGATCTTGGCCCTTACAGTCTCGTCGTATCTTAACGCGGGCAATGGGGTGTCGCAAACATTTTTAGTATCGGTTAGTAGTGGTGGACTGCCACGTAGCAGTTCTCTTTCAGACGCTGCACCGAACTAGCCGCCACTTTAAGTCGCGACCGATGGTGCCACGTCAGTGAGTAGCCCAGGAACTTTCGTGCCCACGGACGAGCCACTGTGCTCTTCTCCGCGTTCACCTTCAGCAGCAATC
>JBPCIQ010000152.1:0-15344 GCA_051006135.1 Pyrinomonadaceae bacterium
GCATCTTGATGGCAGGTTCGCCCAGCACGGTGAAATAAAGCGCCGGACGCTCCGGCGTGGCAGTGGCGAACATGATTTGATGGGCGAGGGTGGTCTTCCCGCCGCCAGGCGCGCCGGCGATGATGTTAAAAGAAAACTCCGGTAGGCCCCCGCCCAAGATCTCATCCAGACCCGGCACGCCGGTTGGCAGTGTCCGAATACTCACCTTTTCTTGCACGCTCATTGCTTTTCCTCAGTTCTCAGATCCGCTTCGTCCATGGACGCATCCGGCCATTTGTCACGCACCAGGCGCAGAGTTAGAGGTGCTCCAATGAAGGTCACCAGCAGTTCCAGCAAGTTGGCCACGAGAACTATTCCGGCCTGCATTGCCGCCCCAGCCTCCTGGCTCTGTTCAATTGCATCGAATCCTTCCAAAGAGCCGTTCGCGCCTACCTGCACCATATTTAGGGAAGGGACTCGCGCCTTTGTCAGTGTCAAGGCTCGGGATAAAAGAGATCGAAAGCCATCAACTCCCGCGAGCCTGATGAGATGCGTACGCAATTCTTCAATGACCCGCACCGCGACATCCACATGAGCATCAGACGAGTTGTCGTGCGCTGCCTCGAAAGCGAGTAATCGACGGGCCAAATCTTGAATTACTGGAGAAGCCGTACTCATCGAATGCGCCTCCGTCGCTTCATGGAAACTGCTATGAGACATTCGCATTGGACCGCATTAGACCTTTGCCTTGCTCCTTCACATTACTTATGCGAACGTCGTTGATCTACTAGAATGCTGCAGCTCAGTCGTCGGTCTGATTTCCAATTGCTGGCACCCACGCAAGAAAAATCAGCTCGCCATCGTAGCAAACGTGAACCTATTCCTATGTAACCTTGAGACCTTAGTCGCTCCTAAACGTTTTCGGCAACGTCCCTGGTCAAAGCGGTTGATGCTCCTGCCCCGCCTATTGTGGAGAGAGCAACATAGAAAATGCGGGACGCAACACAGGTTTTGCGTGAGATTATACAAGGACGGGGCGGCTACTCGCAACGGTGTTTGGCTTTCGCGTGTTGTGTTGCTTCACTACTGTCCCAACGTTTTAGTGCGAGAACCCTCCAGGTTTCTATGACCTCTTATGCCGCTTACGGCTCTCGAATCAGCATGTTATGTGCGGAGACAACTTGCCAGCGGCCTTGCAGCCTGGCATATACCCTGGTGAAACGAACTTGCCGCGTAACGACTTCGCCACCCTGACCTGCTCGCTTACTTGTCGAGCGTCCCGTGACGACGGCACCGTCTCCATAGACCCGCACGACTACTTCATCATTTTCGATGGATGCAATCCGGAATGAACCAGCTCTAAGCAATTCCATCAATCTTGCTTTGGTCGTAACCGAGCCATCAGGATTAATGTTTACCAGGTGTCTGCAAGAAGCCGCTCATTCGCCTCGATGTCGTTCTTTCATGTAGCCTCTCGGCCCTCTTTCTCGAGCAGCAGTATCAGCTGTTCGGTTTTGCCTCGACCGCTTACCTGCTCGTTAGTTGTGTGAGCGAAAGAAAAGACAAAGGTCGGGCAGACCAGCGCGACAATAAGGATAAGTCGTTTCATTTTGCCAACCTCCTAAAACTTAAGGTGACTGTTTCTGCGGGAGACTAATTCAAGGCTCGAAATATTCAGGCCCAGTGGGCGGCTGTGCCCCAAAAGTGGCGCGTTACGCAGCTTCGGCTTTGCCCGCCGGATGTGAGGCGCGGGCTCTGCCACGCCGCAAGCCGTCCATTAGCTCCCCTGGTTCGGCCTCTGGCCTAATTGGTCCAATCCGAAGGGCAAAGCCCGGACCAGGGGCGGAGCCCAAGACTCAAACCCAACTGACGGCGGGGCAGAGAGGCTGTGTCAAAACCCAAAAGGGAACTACGGTAATTTACAGGAAGGGTGGTTTACCCCCGCTTGTCTTTAATGAGAGGAAGGCGGGGGTAAACCCCCCTTCCTTACCTGTAAATTGGCGATGCTCGCATCCTTTTGGAGTTTTGACACAGCCTCTGTAGCCACCGCCTCACATCCGTCGGCAAAGCCGGACCACCCTCGCAGTCACTTATTACAGGTCATTTGCGACAATTCGTCCAACCAGATCGTACTCCTGAGCCTCTGTAATTATGACGTTAACGAAATCGCCTGGCTGTGCGTTATAACCTTCCGGTGCATCGTTGATTAGCACGCAGCCGTCAATATCCGGCGCCTGGGTCTCGATTCGGCCCTGCCAAAGCAACTCGCTCTCTTTTGACTCGCCTTCAAAGAGCACGCGCACAGTTTCGCCAACCCTTGTCTTGTTTCGTCGTCGCGAGATGCGCGACTGTTCCTTCATTAAACGATCCCGGCGCCGTTTGGCAATCCTGTGGTCAACCTTCTCTGGCAAATCGAAAGCAGGCGTTCCTTCTTCGTCTGAATAGGTGAAAACTCCCACGCGATCGAACTCCACATTACGAATGAAAGTCAGCAATTCCTCAAAGTCAGATTCTGTCTCGCCCGGAAATCCGGTGATAAAGGTGGTCCTTACCGCAATGTCCGGCACACGTTTCCGAACCCGCGCGATCAAACGCTCGAGGCTCTCGCGGTTGCCGCCGCGTTTCATCAACTTCAGGACCTTCTGCGACGCATGCTGCAAAGGCATGTCGAGATACTTCACAGCTTTGGGCTCAGTTGCCATCACTTCCAGAAATTCGTCACTAATGTGCGTGGGGTAGGTATACATCACACGAACCCACTCAATGCCGTCGGTGTGCGAAAGTTCGCGCAGGAGGTGCGGAAGCGCGTTGTCTTTCCCCAGATCCTCGCCATAACGCGATGAATCCTGGGCGACGAGGATCAGTTCTTTTACGCCTTCTTCAGCAAGCTGCTGTGCTTCGGCCACCAGTGAGCCGAATCGGCGGCTGCGGAAATGGCCGCGCATCTGCGGAATGAAGCAGAATGCGCACGGGCGATCGCAGCCTTCTGCAATCTTAATGAACGCGTAGTGGCTTGGTGTGGCCAACACACGCGGGGTCGAGTCGTCGTAGAGATAAGTAGCGCTCTGATTACCAAGGGGCAGCACGGGTAAGGACCGTGGCCTGGTTGCTGGATCGCAAACTGTCAGGATGTCGTTGATCTGGCTGGTGCCGATAAACGCGTCGACCTCCGGCATTTCGGCTTTAAGCTCATCCCGGTAACGCTCAACCAAACAGCCGGCGACGATCAGTCGGGTCGCTTTGCCATCAGTCTTCAAGCGCGCTGCTTCCAGGATGGCTTCAATTGACTCTTTCTTGGCCGCATCGATAAAACCACAGGTATTAACAACCACCGTGTCAGCGTCGTTGGCGTCCGCGGTAATCTCGTAACCTTTTTGCTTGAGCTGGCCCATCATCACCTCGCTGTCGACGAGGTTTTTTGGACATCCGAGACTGATAAATCCTACTTTATTCATAGGGCTAAGTTACCTGTCTTCCACCTTTCGCGTTTTCAGCACCCAATCTTTGTTCAACCGCCGACAATGCTTCCTCAATCTGCCTCACCTCCGTCGCGGAAAGTTTCTCTGCTCCGAAACGAACCCGGTTGTAGGCATTGGTAATTACGACAGCTTCGCTGCCACCGACAAGCGAGGCAAACTCGAGCGGGGTTTGATCCGGTGCACGCCTTATTCCTCGTTCATAGAGCAGCGTCATGAGACGCTCGTAAAATTCTATGGCGGATGCCGGAAACTGCGATTCGCTTCCCCCAATTCTGAATGCGCGGCGCCAGCCCAGCTGTCTTACTCGTCTTGCGATCAGCCATAGGGCCACTAATAGCAAGAGCGGCAGAACAATCCTCACAGCGTTCCTCGCGAATCCTGGCAGCGTCCTCTGAAGCCTGGCGAACTGTTGGGACAAAGAGCGGCGATAGTCAAAAAGACCATTATGCAAAGATGTCGCAAGAGAGCGCTGTTCCTTTTTGTCGTAGCCCACGACATATTGAAACCACATCAGCTCCAGTGCCTCCGCGTATTTTCCGATTTGCGCAGTGAACCCGGAGCGCTGCGGTTCGGTCCTTCCCGCGCCCGGTGTCGGGTCAAAAGAAACCCACGTATTCGACTCCGGGAAGTAGACCTCCACCCATGAATGCGCATCGCTTTGTCGTACCGTGAAGGCCCCCGCGGTTTCGTTGTATTCGCCCGGCAAAAAGCCATTCACCACGCGAGCTGCAATGCCATGCGTGCGGAGCATGACGACCATCGCGGTGGCGAAATATTCGCAATGCCCTTCACGCACGTTAAATAGAAAATCCGCGAGTGGATCAGGACCGCTCGCTTTCATCTGCAATGAGTAACCAAAATCAGACCGAAGCTGCGACTCGATCGCCTTAGCCGCATCGTAGCGGTTACGAGCGTGAGCCTTAACAATCATCGCGCTGGCACGCTCCGCTATCCGGGGATCAAGCGCCGCCGGCCGTTGCTGATAGCGCTCGTACTCGACCGAATAGACTCGCATATCTCGACGCAAGGTATCAGGGTCGGGCTCGGTGGTATCTGAAACCACCTTGTACATAAGCCGGTCGAGCGGGTGTGGGCGCGTTTGAATCGAACCTTCGCGGTCCACTCGCACATAGGGGAAATCTCCCTGAATGGCCACAGCGCGTGGGGCGCCAAAGAGTACCGTTGAATCAAGCGGTTCGAGGAAAACGGTTTGAGTTGTCAGCCGCTGGAGGGCCTGGGTTGTGCCAAGGCGGAAGAAACCTCGCTCCGGGGTTTTCTGCTCAGAGCGACGTGCCTCGGGAGATTTTCTCCAAGCGCGGCCGGTAAATTCATCCAGGGCCACACCCCGCCATTTGAGATCGGTATCGCTCGTTGACTGAGAATCCTCGAGGCGCACCCGCATCACGATCTCATTGTTCTGCTTTAAAGCACCGACATCTCCCAGAATCACGCTTTCCGAGAAACCGATAAAGTTGGTGTGCCCTGCTCCACCGCGGGAAATTGCAGCGAACCCCGCCCGAGGAGCGACTAGAAAGAGCGGCAACGCCAGGATGAAGATCAGACACAGCAGAAAGAAAGCTACTAACGGCACCCTGCTGGCTTCTATATTTCTTTTTGGACGAGTACCGACAAGCTTTCTGAAGACTCGAGAACCGGGCGGGACAAGGAGGCGTGTCTCAGCCTCAGGCACTCCCCGCTTCGCCTTTCTGATCTCAAAAGCAATAACCGTTGATAAGGCACAGACAAGATAAAGAGTTAACGTAGCGAGAAAGACCGGGCTAATACTCAGACCGGCGGCCAGAAGTACCTCGAAGAAAGAGGTGAGAAAAAGAAATACCCAGTCGCGATCTGATTTCACTTGCAGCAGCTTGATTGCCGACAGGAAAACGATTAGATGCGCCAGCGCATCAACACCAACCCGATCGCCACTCCCGGCCATAGCCGGTTGGTACTTCCAGTCAAGAAAGAACAAGGGGATGGAGAGAAGGACAACCGCCAAGCCCAAACGTTCTGAAAACTGCCACTTACTACCTTCGAGCTTCCACGCCAAAACCACAACTGCGCCAAAAGCCAGCGCCAGCGCGGGATGCAGCCCGCCCGCCCACACGAGCGCCAGCGTGGCGACTACAATCATCGCGTAGGAAGAAGCCTTAAAATAGGTACTAAAACTCATGTGGAGTCTATTGTTTCCAAAACAGTGAAGCCCGCTCAGCTTAACACCGAGCAGGCTTCATTTAATAATCTCGGCAACTTCCTATGAATCAGCGTCGAAATTGCTTCGGGGCATTATGTCATGGGGCTTTGAGGACGTGGCATGCTGTTTTGCGAGGCTGGTGCTGAGGCTTTTTGCAGGGTCGTCTCGTCGGAGCACGGTCTCCGACACTACAATCTTTGATATTGCGAACGGGAGTCGTTCTTACTGCGGCAGTCCAACGCGATGCAGGAGTTCTTGAAGCGCAGGTCCGATCGCAGGCTGTCAAGGGTGGGATCGATTTCAAGGAATTTCAGTTGGAGGTCATGGGGCGGAGTATCTCCCAGCCCGGCATAAAGCGCTGCCAACTCCGTGGGCGAGTCGCACATAAAAGGCATCGCCGACCCATCGAGGGTCGGCGAACAGGTTAACGTTTTGCGATACCGGGGCGCTGCCCCGGGCTACTATATTGCGCACGTTCGGCGCTTCGACTCGACGCGCTTCGCGCGCTTTAAACTATTTTGCGGTTTACGCGGCTGCCTGCTCTCGGCCTTCTGCCCTCTGCTTTCTGCCTTTTGCCTTCTGCTTTCTGCTGCTGTTTACAGTTTACTGTTTGGTGTTTACTTCCATTGACATTTGCTCTCGAATGAGATGAAATCTGCCACATTAACCGATCGTGAACGAGTGCCGGCTACCAGTTCTTCAGCCGAGCAACTCGCTTCAATAATCCAACCCTACCCCGCACTCGGCGGAAGGACTTCCAGAAAGGTATGGACTCACTATGAACAGGTACACGTCTCATTTCTTCACATCCGTAGGATTTTTGCTGACACTTGCAGCAGCGATCATTTTGTTTGCAGCCGCGCAGGCCAGCGCGCAGTGCACGGAAGTAGTCTCCGGCCTTCGTACTGCGCTGGGGATCACCCAATCGAATCAAGGCAACATAATCGTTTCGGAGACCGGCACCGTCGCGCCGCATTCTGGTCGCATCTCGATTGTTGACCCGAACGGCCCGATCGGCAATCGCCGCACGCTTTTGGACGGATTGCCATCCGCGATTAACGATGTAGGCGAACCCTCCGGGCCCGCCGGCGTCTTCATGCGCGGGCGAACGCTTTACTTAGCCATCGGGATAGGCGATGGCATTCTGGCATCAGGCCCCGGCGTCTCGCACGGAAATCCGACTCCTTCGTCGCCGATCTTTAGTTCAATTCTGGCCCTCCACTTCAGTGCCAACGTCGAGAACAACACCACCGGGTTTACTCTTACGCTCGCGCATCAATTCGCGTTGGCAAGCGGACAAACAGTGACGCTATCGAATGGCAGACACAAGCTCACGGTGGAACTGATTGCTAATTTCCCCAACTTCACGTCGAACGAGCCACCTCCTGGAAATGTCCGCGGTTCGAATCCTTTTGATTTGGTCGCGGTGGGCAACCGGCTGTACGTGACGGATGGCGGTCAGAATACGGTCCGGAAAGTTAATATCTCGTCGGGTGCATTCTCGACGCTGGTGACCTTCCCGAATTTACCGAACCCGTTGTTTGGAACTATTGGAGGGCCTACTGTCGAACCGGTGCCGACCGGTATTGCGTACAGCAACGGCAAGCTTCTGGTAACGCTCTTCTCGGGCTTTCCATTTCCGCCGGGTGTGTCGCGTGTTAGACAGGTTGATCCTTCGACTGGTGCAGACGCCGACTTCATTACCGGGCGCAAGACGGCAATTGATGTGATCGCATTGACGAGCGACGACAATGAAGATGGCGACAACGATAACAACCAAACCGGCGACCACCAGGACTCGGAAGACGGTGACACCGACTGGCTGGTGCTGCAGAACGCCTCCCCGTTTGGACCATTCTTTCCTCCGCCGGGACTGGTGTTGCGCTTCGAGACTCCTACTAGTTCACCGACAACGGTCGCCGCCTGTTTGATTCGCCCGACGTCGATGACCTTCGATGAAGACTCCTCGAAGCTCTACATCACTGAACTCGGCCCCGCTCCTTCAGGAGGCCCGTCCCGCGTCGTCAGTGTCGCGATTGCCCCTTAGCTACGTCGCAACGCACGATGCCGGAACCGGGAAACGCTAAGAAATCGCAGATTGCGCAGAAAGGGAACGGGAATGCGGGCGGCACGATCATTTGCCGCCCGCTTTTGATGCCGTGGAGTTTGATGTTTCGTTCTGACAGCGAGGCCCGCTGCGCTTTACACCGAGCGGGCGTCGTATTGTAACAATCCCCCGGCGACTTCCCGCTCTCTCCACGCCGTTACATGCGTGAGTCGGCTATTGCCCTTTCACTCGAATTTCGAAAAGCTTCGGCCATAGTTTCCCCGTAACAAAAAGTCTGTCGCTCTTTTCGTCATAGGCGATCCCGTTCAAAACAGCTTCTGCGTCGCTAACCTCAGAGCGCGCGCGCAACCCGCTCAGGTTAAGCCAACCCTCAACTCGTCCCGACTGAGGGTCTATCCGCGCTATCCGCTCTTCGTGCCAGATGTTGGCAAAGATTTCACCCTGCACATATTCGAGTTCATTTAAGCTGTTGACGGGAAGGCGCCCGTCAAAGACCTCGATTGTTTTCCTGACCTGAAAATTATCCGGATCGAGAAATCGTAATCGATTCGTACCGTTGCTCAAGATTAACGACTTGCCATCATTTGTGATCCCCCAGCCTTCACCCTGGTAGGAAAACTGTTCCAGCTTTTCAAAACTCCATGCATCGTAAATAAAGCCCTGCTCATGCAACCAGGTTAGCTGATAGATTTTCCCTTTAAAGACTGTGATGCCCTCTGCAAAAAACGGCCTCGGTACATCGACCTTCTTGAGTACCTTACCCGTTTCCAGTTCCACACTTCGCAGGCTCGACTTGCCCTCCCGGCCGGTACTCTCAAGTAGCTTGCCATCATGAAAAACCAGACCTTGAGTATAGGCGTCAGCATCATGCGGCCAAGTACTAACTATTTCGTAACCGTAGTTAGTAACACTCCCCTTGCCCGTGGTTTTCGGGCTGGTGAGATTCGCGTTGGCGCCCACCTGGCAATTGACGTTCGTGAAGGAAAGCGCCAGTACAAAGATCAATCCTATTCGTCCCATGACCTTCCTCCGTCCCAGGCAAAGCAGCTCGGAACACGTCTTAAGGCATTCTGCGCGACAAGGGAGGAAAACCCAAGCCGAGACAGCTTTAGCGCTTAGGAGTTCGGTGGTGGGGGGATGCCCCATTCAAATTGGAACAGACCAATCAAGTTCAGCAAATTTCTCTACTAACCTGCAATTTCCCAATGATCCATCAGCTTTTCGTGCTGAATTCGCTTGGCGTCCTTCAGCGCAGCTCATCCGAGATCCCCAACAAAGCAACGAAGCCGAACCAAATGAGTACGCAAAGTCGCCAGCCGCCGCTGAGCGCTTTCAATGCACAACACCAATATTGCAATTCACACGTCAATTACTCGATGCGTTCGAATTGAACATCGGGTTGCTACGGAGGTGTTTTTCTACCTGTTTGGGCTCAGGCGTGACAGTTTTGACTTCGTTCGTCGGTGGTTTCAGACGATGGCACATTCATTGCCATTATCAGGCAACGTGGCAGCTGAACTCACTCAAACGCGGGTCCCGGTACGCAAAGCATTGCGTCCGCTACACTCTTACCGTGAGGGAAAGCTGGGTTTGAAGCGCAAGGCAGGAATCTGTTGCGGGGTTGCAGCGATTCTCGTTGTCGCCGGCTGCAGCCTTCTCGCGGGTCTCACCTACTCATCATATAAGGGTTTTGCTCAATTAATAGATCAGCAAATAGCCGGCGGATATTTAAGAAGCCATGCGGGACTCTATGCGGCGCCGCGCGTCATTGAAAAGGGCGGCCGCCTGAAGAAGGACCAGCTTGTCACATCTCTGCAGAGAGCCGGTTACGCGAGCGAAAAAGCAAGCAACATCTGGAACGGGAGCTTTCAGATCAACGCAGACAGCATCAGGATCTTGCCTCGTCAGGGAACTGAAGCCCACCAGTGGGTTAATGTGAACTTCGATCAACGGGGGCGCGTTGCTTCCCTGTCGGCTGACGACAATTCAGAACTTTCCTCTTATTCTCTGGAGCCCGAACTGTTGACAGTTGATGCTGGTCTTAAAACTGGCCAGCAGGAGACGCTCACCTATCAGGATATTCCTCCCGTTCTGGTTCGGGCTATTCTTGCTATCGAAGATCGAAGATTCTTTAATCATAACGGTCTGGATATGTGGGGCATAGGACGCGCCTTTCTCAGATGGTCTACCAGTGGTTCGGTAAAGTTTCGCCAGGGTGGGTCAACCATCACGCAGCAGCTCGTTAAGAATACCTACCTTACTCCGGAAAAAACTCTGCGGCGCAAATTTAATGAAGCGCTGATCGCAGTGGCATTGGAAAACCGGCTCTCAAAGCAAGATATATTTGCTCTTTATTGCAATGAAGTTTATCTGGGTCAAAGAGGCGGCGTTGGAGTACGTGGAGTAGCGCAAGCCGCCAGAGTGTTCTTCGGCAAAGATTTGAAAGACATCTCCCTCGAGGAAGCGGCAACTATTGCCGGCATGATTCAGAGTCCGGCGCGGTATGCGCCTGACAGGCATCCGGAAGCTGCCAGAGCACGGCGTGATCAAGTGATTGCCGCTATGGCCCGGGACGGAGCTGTGGACAGGAACGCCGAACAAGTTGCTCGTGCACTACCGGTCAACGTCGCAGTCTTCGAAGGCAGCAGTAACGAATTGGCTCCGTACTACGTCGACTCAGTCAATCGCGCCATGGATGAGGCTCAGGTGGGTTTGGCGCCTGAGGCCGAGCAGAACCTCCGCGTACAGACCACAATCGATCCTGATTTGCAGACAGCGGCGGAAAATGCCCTTCGTCACCAACTGGAGCTCCTCGGTAAATCAGCAAAGGGAGAGAATCTGCCGCAAGGAGCGATGGTCGCGTTGGATTCACGTTCGGGTCAGGTGCTGGCCATGGTGGGCGGACGCAGCTATGAGGAGTCGCAATTAAATCGTGCGACGGACGCAAAGCGACAACCAGGCTCTGTTTTTAAGCCCTTCGTTTACGCGGCCGCTCTCGAAGCGGGGATTTCACCGCTATCGACTTACAGCGACGCACCCCAAACGTTTCAATATGGACGCAAGACCTACTCGCCCGCAAACTACGGCAAGTCTTATTCGATGCACGACGTCTTAATGCGTGAAGGGTTAATCCGCTCGCTCAATGTAGTGACCGTAGACCTCGCGATACAGACTGGTCTCTCCAGTGTTGCCAGTACCGCAGCGAGATTTGGGCTACCCAGGCCACAGGCATATCCCGCGATGGCGCTGGGTACCACGGAGGCCACACCCCTTCAGATGGCAGCGGCTTATGCTGCTTTCGCAAACGGCGGCAAGCTGATCCAACCCACCGTCATCGCGAGACTAGTAGACAACAGCACCGGGGAGGCGCAGGTCGACGAGGGGCCAAAATCTGTTCAAATTATAAGACCGACGACGGCATATATGATCACGGATATGCTGACGGATGTTACTAAACGCGGGACTGCGCGGAGGGCGAAAGACAGTTTTAAAGATATCGCTGTCGCGGGCAAAACAGGCACTTCGCGGGACGGGTGGTTCGTTGGCTATACGGCTAACCTGGTCTGCGCAGTTTGGATTGGCTTCGACGACAACCAGCAGTTGGGACTTACGGGTGCCGAGGCGGCACTTCCTGCGTGGATTGATTTTATGAAAGAAGCGCTTGATGTTCGACCGAGTCTTGGCGGGAAATCCTTCCGGAAACCGATGGGCATTAGTACTGTCAAGATTGATCCGGAGACTGGTCAGATGGCCGGTCCAAACTGCCCTACGGCACAGACGGTCAACGTCGCCTCGCAGTTTGCGCCGGTGGTTGAGTGCTTCAAGCACGCGCCGATCGAACCGGAATTAATATATGACGACACCATGGATCTCCAAAGCTTAGCAGGCTCCGGCGTAACAGACTCAGCGGGATTGAGTCAGTCCGAGGAGCTCCCTGAAAGCATCGTGGCAGCAGGCCCAGGCTTCGGCCTTGAGAACATACAAGAGACCGCGGTGGAGACGAACCTACAGCCTCAGCCCACTCGAACGGATCTGAATCCAAGTGGCCGAGCGGTCCTCAACAGCGAACCTGCAGTCGTCAACGACCGCAATCCTTCCATAGGTGCCCGACGTGCTACTGACAAGATTCCCGCCCGGCGTTCGGGTTTGCCCGCCATACGCTGACGTTGGGCTGAGCAGGAGACTTCTTAGGAAACCAAGCCCGCTCGGGACTGAAGCCGCGCGGGCTTGTTGTTGTAAGACTCCCAGCGACTCACCAGCGCGCTCGCTACAAAAAACTGTCGGAGCCCGCTGTACTTGCTAGGAAGAGTTATTTCTACACCCGGAGAGGTTTTGGAAGACTGCAATGTCCTTACATTGAATTCTGCCCTAAGCCTATTGCTCCCGTTTACTTACCCGGCCGATATAGAAGCCGGCACCGAATATGAGCGTCAGGAGCAGGAAGACCGGGATTAGCATCACAAACGTACCCCACAGTTCGTTGATCATTCGACAAATCTCCTTTTCGAAGTTTGACTAATAGGAGCTGTGAGAGAGGGCTGGTTACCAATCTAGTTTAAACGGACTGAAAGCACAAGAAAACTTCCTTCAAATTAACCAGCCCGCTTGGGACCTAAGCGCGCTTTCTAAAAGAATCCCCTTAAAAATGTGCTAAACCCTTAGAAAGCTGACAGCTCCCCGGGTTGCCAAACCATCCCACGCTCGAAGTGATTGCCGATGTGACGGATTAGCGCTATTCACCGAGGAGGGGTTCTCTCTCGGCGCGCTTCTCAAGATAGGTGGAAAGGCGGTCCGTGTCATTTTCACTAATATTGCAGATCGATACGCCAACCACCCATCCTCCCTTGCCACGTTCACCGCCAGGACGGTCATGCGTAACTACGGAGACGACCACAGCAACCGGACCGTTGGGCAGATCCACTGTGACAAATAGAAGCCGTCCGATACGAGTAAGTTCTTCCTCAGCAAATCTGGTACCGATAAAGGTCAGGGTCATCCCTAACTTGCTAATCGATTCACAGTGGCCTCTCGAGGGTTGAGTATAGGATACCTTGCCTGTGTCCGGGTTCTTCTCTGCCAAGTGTACAGTCGCGGGCAGGTGCGCGCTGTACCGGGCGGCGCGACGGCGATCACCAGGAGATTCTATCTTGTAGGAAGGCACCCTCTCTAAGCTTCCGAATGGATCGAGACCCTTGAATTCCAGACCGCATTTGTTGCAAAGAAGTTCATGCAAACCCACGATCCGCAGGGGAATCGGGGAATCGCCGTAACCCCGCTGAATCCGTGTACTTCTGCATCTCGGGCACCGCATACCCACCATAGTAACCCCTGTTTGGAAGGGCTCCGCCAAAAATAGTGAGCCACAAAGGATCTGAACGATCCAACAACACCGTTGGTCCAATTCTAAAGGAGTTACGATCGCCTCATGGGTAGGCGGGATCTTAATGATTCACCACCCGATGTTTGACTGTCAGTCGTCGGCCGTCATAATGTTCTTGAAGGCAAAGAGTTGCTGCCGATTACATTCTCCCGAGGCAGGCATTGGGATCTCCACCCCTATCAGCTGTCATGGACCGAAGCGTAAGTCGCGAAACGAATGGTCACACTGAAGATCCCAAATCGATGAACGCAGATCTCAAAAATGCGCATAGTATCAGGAACCATCAAGATGAAATTTCTTCTCACCATCTGTTTACTTCTGATTTCAACCCCCTCAACTACGAACGCACAGCAGAGCAGTAAGCAGGCCCCTGATACCTCCGGCCATCAGGCATCTTTGACCCGAGCAGAAACGAGAGAGGCTGAACGTCGACTCTCCGACATGGGCTACTGGACGGGTGCGGTCGACGGGCTATTTGATCGTGCGACGCGGTCGGCACTGATCGCCTTCCAGAAATGGGAGGGCCGGCCAATTAACGGCAAGCTGACGGTCGATGAGCTCGAGGCGATTCGCAGCAGCGACATCCCTAAAGCCAGGGATCTGGGGTATGAGCATGTTGAAGTGGATGTAGATCGTCAGGTGCTACTGGTGGTTAACGACAAAGGTGGCATCAGAGTTCTTCCTGTCTCGACGGGTGGCGGCAAGGAGTTTATGGAGGACGGTGAGACGAGCATAGCCTACACTCCCCGCGGCAGGTTCATTGTTTATGACAAGACAGCAGGTTGGGAGAAGGGCCTGCTTGGATCGATGTATTACTCCAATTACATCAGTGGTGGCGTGGCGATTCACGGAAGCCCTAATGTTCCAATCCAACCGGCGAGTCATGGTTGTATTCGGATACCAATGTTCGCCGCGCGTGAAGTGAGCAAGCTATTGCCGTTGGGAACAATCGTTCTGGTGTACGATAAGGTCTCGTTCGTCTCGGCGAAGTCCTGGGCTGAAAACCCCAAACTCAAGCAAGCCGCCTTGTTGAATAGTGCATCCCCTGATTACACCTATCACAAATAGTGCGCATCGAGGCTCCTATTTTATAGTGCGCAGACATTGACTCCCAAGCACACTTGAGATAAAAGCAGCCCGCCGCATGCTCCAACAACTTTCCTGAAAGGAGTACTGAAATGATCAAAGGAATGGTTTTAGCTCTTTGCATTGTTTGCCTCGCTTCGACCGCCCTCGCGCAGGATCCCGTAAAAGTTGATCCCAACCACTACAAGGTAGAGTTTGAAAACGCCCAGGTGCGCGTGCTTCGCGTTAACGTTGGACCGCACGAAAAGTCGATCATGCATCGTCATCCGAATGCGGTTGCGATCTTTGTGACTGACGTCAACGGGAAGTTCACCTTCCCCAACGGCACTTCCCAAGACGTTACCTCAAAGGCAGGGGAGGTTCGTTGGACACCGGCGATTACTCATCTGCCCGAGAACAATGGCGATCAGCCATTTGAAGTTATTCTCGTTGAACTAAAGGGCCGGCGAATAAATCGCCCCGCTAAAAGGGCCAACCACGCTGCGCACCGAAGGCATTAAGAATGAGTTGAAACTCAACACAGGTCAGCAAGGATGTCGCACGCGTATACCGAGCGGGTACCTTTTGATGATCTCAACTGACCTCGTATGTAAGCTGCCGATGACTGCAACCGACCACAACAAGATTCTGGCTTTCAGCTTTGCAGCCTTTGCGGCCATTTTCTTCTTTACCTTCTTACTACTAGCACTCGTCAGCGTTGGTGTATTCGTAGCTCTCGGAATCACTTTTGCCAATGAGTCAGGCAACCCAAATCAGGCGGGGATCGGGATTCTCGGCGCAATCTTCACGGTGATCTTTTATGGTGTGCTGGGACTTATCGGTGTATTACCCCCCGCGCTCGCAAGTTGGAAAATGTTGAAGCGAAAACCGGGTGCGCGGTTGTGGGGAATCATTGCTGCGATCGTGGTGATGCCAATCTTTCCGTTAGGAACTGTGTTGGGCATTTACGCTTTGTGGTTTCTCCTGGCAACCAAGGTCACCAGAACGGATGGGTGATCATGAACGCGCAAACAGTAAAGAAGAAGCCCGCGAAAGCTAATAGCTCTCGCGGGCTTCGTTTTAAAATCCCGGCGACTTCCTAGTCTCCCACGCAGTTACCCGCGCTACCATCGGCTCCAGCAGGCTTAACTTCCGTGTTCGGGATGGGAACGGGTGTGA
>JBPCIQ010000153.1:0-18298 GCA_051006135.1 Pyrinomonadaceae bacterium
GGCGTGGGAAGGGCTAAGGCGGCATTGTGGGTTTGGCGTCAGGGCACGTCATAACCCAAAATACCAGCTCTTCTTGAATTTTAGCCTGGTAAAGAGCTTGACCTGTACCCCAGCTTTGTCCAGATGAGCTGGAAGAAGCACGAGAGAACTCAACCGGTACTTTGGTCTGGTCGCTCGCATTGCCGAGCGGCCAGCCAAAGAAGTAGTCGGGAGTAGTCCCAAGTAGGGACCAGAACTGCCCATTAAAACAAACCAGCCTAGCCAAGCTGTTTTTTGGGAGTGGATCAGCCCAAAGGGGAATAGGAAATGCTGAAAAGCAGCAGCACTGCGCCTACCTCGGCTAATACTTCGATGGCCCCTACGTCCTTGATTTGTCCGAGCCCATAAGGGCCAATCAAGACTCCTGTAATCATGAACCCCACGATCGTGGGCAAGCGAAGCCGGTTAATGCGAGCGAAGCCGGTTAAGATGAATGCTATGGGCACAGAGGCAAGCAATAGCACGAGCAAATCCTGGAGCCAGGGAAGAGAATGTGGCATGGCCCGATCCTTAAGCTGAAGAACTCCTCAAAACGTGGATTGGCAGTTCAAAACAAAAACAAGGCGTTGAGCATCATGTTCTACTGAGAGATCATGTGAGCTTGTACTTTTTTGCGCCGAATGTGCATCATGGATAATAGGATCTAAGAGTGGCGGCGCAACACGCTTGAATCAAGGAAATAGAGTTTGGCGAGATACAAAGGGTGGGTTTCGGGGGGGCTAGGCATTTAGTTCGCGGCATTTTGAATATCTGATCTTATTGCGACTGGCCGAGCAATCTCGGCGGGAAGGTCACAGAAACATACATGACGCAGATAGGGGAAATAGTCCGTGCTGAAGATGGCGGTGCGAGGCTCACAGGCGGCAAGTTGAAGGTTGCCGTTTTAGGAGCAACCGGGATGGTCGGCCAGCAGTTAGTTCGATTACTCAATGATCATCCCTGGTTCGAGATCGTCGCCCTCGCAGCGTCGGCGAATTCGGCAGGGAAGTTTTATGTCGAGGCCGTGCGCGGACGGTGGCCGTTGGAGTCTCACCTTCCGGACAACATTGCGGCCTTTAAGGTTTGGGACATTCAGGCGGTAGAGGAGATTGGTTCGTTGGTTGACGTTGCTTTCTGTGCCGTGGACCTCGATAGGGATGGCGTGCTGCGGCTCGAAGATGCTTACGCAAAAAAAGGAGTTTGGCTGACTTCTAATAATTCCGCCTACCGGCCTGATCCGTTCGTGCCGATGGTGATACCGGCTGTCAACCCTCATCATCTGGAACTTATTCCTGATCAACGCAAGGCCAGGGGCTATCGCACAGGTGCGCTCATTGTTAAAAGTAATTGCTCGATACAAAGTTATGTGATTGCTCTGGAGCCGCTGCGAGACTTCGAGATTGAAAGAATAAGTGTTCATAGCGAGCAAGCCATCTCTGGAGCGGGGAAGACCTTTGAAACTTTTCCCAATATTGAAAAAAATCTTATTCCATTGATTAACGGCGAAGAGCACAAATCAGAGGTCGAGCCGCTGAAGATTTGGGGCAAGGTTGGGGCAGATGGAATCGTACCGGCCACTGCTCCTAGGATAAAAGCAAAGTGTGTGAGGGTAGGCGTTCTTCATGGGCATACCGCTTACGTGGCGGTCAAATTCAAGAGGACACCGACACCCGAGCAGATCCTGGACCGTTGGGAACGTTATAACCCGCCCGATCAATTGCCGTCTGCACCTCGCAAACTTATTCACTACCTGCCGGAGGCTGACCGGCCACAGCCGCGCTTGGATGTCATGACTGAGAAAGGCATGGCGGTCAGTCTTGGACAATTGAAGGTCGACAATGACGGCATCGTGTCATTTACAGGCCTGTCTCATAACCTAATCCTGGGCGCCGCTGGAGGAGCAGTGTTAGCGACTGAAGCGGCGATTGCCAGACAACTCGTTTATCGTCGAATTGAATCATGAACGCTCCTTTAAGAAGGAAGCTTCGGGCCATGAAAGATAAAACATCAGTGATGAAATTCGGCGACAGTTCTCGAGGCAACGGCGAGCCCGTCGGGTACGCGGCCGGGACTATTATTGCGGCCGCAGGTGACAATGAGGTGATAGCCGCGCAGCATTGCACTGAACCTGGTTGCGGCGCGCGCTTCGCGCTAAGCGAGCAAATCTATGTATGTCCCGATTGCGGGGGACTGTTGGATGTCGTGCGAGGAGATCCACCGGATTCGTCTCCGGAGGAGTTGAAAGACATTTGGCATAGGCGGCTGGCTTCATTTGATCCACGTGACCGCAGCGGCGTCTGGCGTTATCGCGAGTTGTTGCCGTTCGCAGCGGATGCGCCGATTGTGTCGCTCGCTGAAGGCAACACCCCGCTGTACGATGCGCCATTCTCAGCCGACTACTGCAAGCTGAGTTCACTCTCGCTAAAACATCAGGGTTGCAATCCGACCGGCTCGTTCAAAGATACCGGTATGACAACCGCCGTCACACAAGCCGTGATACTGGGCGCCCGGACAGTAGTCTGCGCGAGCACTGGAAATACCGCGGCAAGCCTCGCAGCTTATGCAGCACGCGCGCATTTGCACTGCGCGATCCTTGTGCCGCGCGGTCAGATCAGTCACGCCAAACTGGCGCAAAGCCTGGACTATGGAGCCGCGGTTTTGGAATTGGATGGCAACTTTGACGACGCGATGCGTGTAATACGCGAGCTGGCCGAAGCGCCATCAATCTATCTCGTCAATTCCATCAACCCGTTTCGCATCGAAGGTCAGAAAACCGTTGCTGCGGAGCTGTTGCACCAGCGCGCCTGGCGTGTTCCGGACCACGTGGTCGTGCCCGGTGGCAACCTTGGCAACAGTTCGGCCTTTGGCAAAGGCTTTAAAGAATTGAAAGACCTGGGCGTGATCGACCGCTTACCACGCCTGAGCGTAGTACAGGCTGAGGGTGCGGCGCCTTTCGCCAGGCTATTTGGTGGGAAAGCAAGGGCCGCGCCTGCAACGCGCGCCGAAAGCTCGGAGGCATACTGGGACTTGCTGGAGCCCATCGCGCATCCGCAAACACTGGCGACGGCAATCAAGATCGGTGCCCCTGTTTCCTGGAAAAAGGCCCTTCGCGCAGTGCTCGAGACGGGGGGCAGTGTGTTGACCGTCACCGAGCAGGAAATAGCCGACGCCAAAGCGATAATCGGACGAGATGGTGTGGGCTGCGAGCCAGCTTCCGCGACAACTGTTGCTGGCATCAAGCGGCTGGTAGCTGATGGGACCATTAGCCGTGACGAGGACGTTGTTGCTGTGTTGACCGGGCACCTCTTGAAAGATACGGATTACGCGATCAACTATCACCGGAAAAAGCTTTACATTCACGAGGGCGATAACGACAAGACGAAAAGCGAGTGCCGGCTTGCGGGGACCTACAGCAATCCGCCAATTCGGGTTAAGGCGACGAAGGCCGCAATTCTTGAAGGGCTCATGCGACACGAACGAAAGCATAAAGACGACCTTTGATCCTGGTGTGACTTCCGAGCGCTCCTTTACAGTCCGAGTGCCCGCGTCGAGCTCAAATCTCGGTGCGGGGTTCGACTGTTTCAGCCTCGGCTTGCAACTCTATCTGACCGTATGCGCCAGAATAGAACCCGCGGGCAGCCCGCCATGCTACGTGGTGAGTAGCGGTGAGGGTGCGCAGAATGCCGTGCTGCCGTGCACCGAAGACAACCTGATCTTCCGCGCGATGCGCTTTGCCGCGGAGCGTGAAGGTTTGAGCCTTCCGCCCGTGCACCTCGAGGTGCACAACGAGTTGCCGCTCGGACGCGGACTGGGCAGCAGCGCGGCTGCCATCGTGGCAGGCATCACACTGAGCTCGTTGATTTGCGATCATGAGCTGTCGCCCGAGACCGTGTTGCGTTATGCATCGGAGTTGGAAGGTCATGCGGATAACGTTGCGGCAGCTTACTACGGGGGCTGGGTTGTCTCTTGCGTAAAACCAGACGGGAGTGTGCTCGCCATCAAAAGACGCTGGCCGTCCAAGCTAAAGACGATCGTAGTCTCGCCGGATGCATCCTTGAAGACGGCGGATATGCGAAGTGCTTTACCGGTCAGCGTGCCGCTTGATCATGCTGTTTTTAACCTGCAGCGGGTTGCTCTATTCGGTGCAGCGCTCGCTACTGGTTCTTACGATCTATTGTGGGAGGCAATGCAGGATCGCCTGCATCAAGTGCATCGTCAAAGCCTGCTGCCCGGTCTTGCGGACGCGCTGGCGACGCCGCGCCAGCCCGGCCTAATCGGCATAGCCTTAAGCGGGTCCGGCCCAAGCGTTATAGCTTTGGCGACTGAACGCTACTCTGAAATAGGGGAGGCGATTGCGAATAGTTTTCGCCGCCAGGGCATGCCGGCGACCGTGCGCCTCCTGGAGGTTGATAGCGAGGGACGGAAGGCAACAGCCGGATAAGCTCTTCGAATTCATAGAAGACGATCCACGAACTCACACGAACCAACACGAATGATTTAGTGAGATTTAGTGTATTTCGTGGATCGTCTTGCCGGAGTCCCCGCTGTCAGGCCCGTAATGCTGAATGACACTACCTCTTGGCATCGCGAATTGACTTATCTAGCAGCTTTAGTTAGATTTTACGCCTAAAAGCGATTACGCGTTATGCGCGGCTTTGTAAGATTTGTTTGACACGGTAGGGTTTTGCGGTTCCAAGCTGCACGTGCCTGGCCAATTTCTAACTTTTGATAGGATGCTCCGGAAGACCTTCGTCATGAATCGAACGAAACTCGATTTTTCAGTTATTGATTTGCCGCCAAGACATACGGCGGTTGCGCAGCGAAGGCGCTCCTATCGAATCCGATCTGGAAGTTCTTAATAGTGAATCGTCAGTCGTGAAGGTAACAGGGGCGAATACCTTCGCTTCATGCTGGTATTGTGGATGACGTGCGTCCGTGTGCTGCGGGGCTTTTCCAGGCACATTTTTCAAGCACAATTACCATTACCTTTCGCGAAACAATCATGAGTGAGATTAACGTCCAACTAAAGAACGGCTCGGCGGCACAGCTTCCTGGTCCCGTGACGGTTGCGGAAGCGCTGAAACGCCTGGACCGCGATGTAGCGAAGCAAGCGCTTGCTGCACGGGTCAACGGCCGTGAGGTTGATCTCGCGTTCACACTTGGTGAACAGCAAAACGGCGCGCCATTTCAAATCGAACCGGTGCTGCCTGAAACCCTTGAAGGCCTCGACGTCTTGCGGCATTCGACTGCACATCTGCTCGCTGCTGCGGTGCTCGATCTTTTTCCAGGGACCAAGCTTGGCATCGGGCCCGCATTGCTCGAGGATCCTCGCTATGGGTTCTTCTACGATGTTATTACTCCTCGCCCGTTAACCGAGGCAGATCTGCCAGTCATCGAGAAGCGCATGCGCGACATGGCCAAACGCAACCTGGCGTATCGCCGCGCCGAAATCTCTAAAGTCGACGCCCTGCGCATGTTTGAGGAACGGGACGAACCTTTGAAGTGTGCGCTGATTGCTGACAAGGGCGGCGACACTATCAGCGTTTACTACATTGACGGTTCCCCTTTCATCGATTTCTGTCTCGGTCCGCACGTGCCGAATACCAACAAACTGCGAGCCTTCAAGTTGCTCTCGCTTGCCGGGGCCTACTGGATGGGTGACGCTACTCAGCCGCAGATGCAACGCATCTACGGGACCGCATTCTTTACTCCGGAAGAACTCGAAGCCTGGCTCAAACAGCGGGAAGAAGCGGAGAAGCGAGACCACCGCCGCCTCGGACGCGAGCTTGATCTCTTCTCTATTCAGGAACAGTACGGGCAAGGCTTGATCTTCTGGCACCCGAAGGGCGGAGCGATCCGCAAGGAGATGGAAGACTATCTGCGTGGGGAGTTGAACAAACGTGGCTATGGCCTGGTCTACACGCCGCATATTGCCAAGCGTGAGCTGTGGCGGATAAGCGGGCATGAAGAGACCTACGCCGATTCGATGTTTGCACCAACTGAGCTTGAGGACACGGAGTTCAGGCTCAAGCCGATGAACTGTCCATTCCATATCGGTATCTACAAATCGGCTCAGCACTCCTATCGCGATCTACCATTGCGCTATGCCGAACTTGGCACCTGTTATCGCGCTGAGCTGTCCGGCACGTTACATGGGCTGATGCGCGTGCGCGGTTTTACTCAGGACGACGCCCACATCTTCTGCACTCCTGAGACGGTAAAGAGCGAGATTGTTGCGTGCATGAACTTTGCCTTTGCGCTCTTAAATACGTTTGGCTTTGAGAAATTCAAAATTGAATTGTCCGTCAAGGGAAGTGATACTTCTAAGCCTTACCTAGGCTCCGTTGAAGATTGGGAAAATGCCGAGAGTGCACTAGTTGAGGCGCTGAAACAGCAGAATCTTCATTACGAGCGGATAGAAGGCGAAGCGGCGTTTTATGGGCCGAAGATTGATATTAAAGTTGAAGATGCGATCGGTCGCCTCTGGCAGTTAACGACTGTACAGTTCGATTTCAATATGCCGGAGCGATTCGAACTCGAGTACATTGGCGAAGACAATAAAGCGCATCGCCCCATCATGATCCATCGCGCATTGTTTGGATCGATGGAGCGGTTCTTTGGCGTTCTCATCGAGCATTATGCGGGAGCTTTTCCGCTGTGGTTGGCGCCGGTGCAGGTGGCGGTGCTGCCAATTACCGATCGCAGTAACGAGTATGCCGAGAAAATTGCCAGCGAGCTACGCGACCAGCAATTCCGCGTGGAAGCGAATCTCCGCAGCGAAAAGATTGGCGCAAAGATTCGTGACGCGCAGTTACAAAAGGTACCTTTCATGCTTGTAATTGGTGATCGCGAAATGGAGCAAGGTAAGGTGGCCGTTCGCGAAAGATTAAAAGGCGACATCGGTGTGATGTCGCTCGCAGAGTTTATCGAGATGGCACGCAATCTGATTCAGACGCGTGCGCTTACAAACACGTAGTTTCGGGTTTCGAGTTTCGGGTTTCGAGTTGGCTTGACTCGGAACTCGAAACTCGAGGACTCGAAACTGTCACTGAGGAGGTGCAGCAATAGCTACAGGTTTTCGCGGTCGTGGTCAGCGACCTGACAATCGTCGCGTTCCAGCGGCGCGTATTAACGAAAGAATTCGCGTTGCGCAAGTGCGCGTAATTGGCGACGAAGGTGAACAGCTCGGGGTGATGGACGTTCGCGACGCTATCCGGGCCGCCAAAGAAAAGGGCTTGGATCTGGTCGAGGTGGCCCCTACTGCCGAGCCGCCGGTTTGCCGCATCATTGACTTCGGAAAGTTTCAGTACGAAGCCAAAAAGAAGGCGAACGAAGCGAAAAAGAAGCAGGTGACGATTGTTGTCAAGGAAGTGAAGTTTCGACCGGGGACGGACGATCACGACTACGACTACCGGATGAAGCACGCGCGCGAGTGGCTGCAGGAAGGTGACAAAGTGAAAGCCACCATCTGGTTCCGCGGTCGCGAAATGACGCACCGCGAACTCGGCACGAGAATCCTGCAGAAATTGGAAAATGATTTGGCGGACATCGGTGAGGTGGAAGCAAGGCCGCGCATGGAAGGTAATCAGATGTTTATTATTTTTGGGCCCAAACGTCACAAGGGCAGTGTTAAGGCCGAACGTCCGCCAGCGCCCCCGCCGGGTAGCGCGCCTCCACCACCGGGCGCTGTGCCGCCTCCGGGTGCGGCTCAGCCGCCTCCAGGTGCGGCTCAGCCACCAAGCAGTGGGCCGGCGAGTTAAGGGAGGTTGCAAGTTAAGAAGATTTGGCCCGCGGGCGATTTGCCTTGTGACAATCGCAGTGCGCCAATGGAATCCGCAATGGAGTAGATTATGCCAAAGTTAAAAACACACAAGGGTGCGGCCAAGCGATTTCGGATCACTGCGACTGGAAAGATTAAGCGTGGTCATTCGCATGCACGGCACATCCTGACGAAAAAGACCAACAAACGAAAGCGATATCTCGACATCGACGCGCTTGTTTCAAAGTCAGATCAAGAGCGGGTCGAAGCGATGCTTCCATACGGACGTGATTAATACTAATGATGAAAGGATGAAGGCGAAGGGATGAAGAGCGGAAGGATGGAGAAGGGGAGACACGGAGAAAGGGCGACGCGGGGAAACTGCGACGGTGCTAAGTTCTCTGTTCCTCGTGTCTCCGTGTCGCCCCTTCGCCGCGTCTCTTAATAGAAAGGGGATTGAATAATGCCTCGAGCAAAACGTGGAAATAAGCGACTGGAAAAGCGCAAGAAGATATTGAAGCTGGCGAAAGGTTATCGCGGCACGAAATCAAAGCTGTATCGATCCGCAAAGGAGTCAGTCGAGCGTGGGTTGAATTTTGCCTATACTGGACGAAAGCTTAAGAAGCGTGATTTTCGCAGCCTCTGGATTGTGCGGATTGGCGCCGCCGCGCGTTTGAATGGTCTCAACTATTCGCAGTTCATGCACGGGCTGAAACTCGCGGGGATTGAATTGGACCGCAAGGTGCTTGCCGACCTCGCCGCCAACACACCAGATGCTTTCAAAGAAGTGGCCGTACAGGCAAAAAATGCTTTGGAGAATGAACACCAAAAGGAAGCCGCCTGAATAACACGCGGCTCAGGTGGTAATGACAGAGAGTCAAAGCCCAGAAGATCCAAAAGTTCAGGTTGAAGCGGCAAGCAAAGCGTTCGAGCAAGAGTTCGAACGCTTTGCCCGCTTTACCCAGGGTTCTGCGGCGTTGCAAGGGCTGACTCTGGATGCCGCAGACGCAGTCCTGCGTGATCTGGTCGGACTGCGCACGCGTCACCTGGGAAAGAAAAGTGTCCTTGCCACCAGCAAGAAGGCAATCGGAAGAATCGCCCCGGAAGACCGCGCAACTTTTGGCCAGCTTGTCCAGGCCCGGGAAGCCTCGATTGTAAACGCGATTGACCAGACCGAAGAGGAGTTAAAAAACCACGTTGAGGCTGCACGGATTGAACGTGAGAGTATTGACGTCACGTTACCGGGAAAACGGGCGCGTCGCGGTCATCTGCACCCAATCACGCTGCTGCGCGAGAGGATCGAGGACATCTTCGTCGCGCTCGGTTATGCCATTGAGGATGATCGTGAAATTGAAACCGACTTCTATAATTTCGATGCGCTGAATATTCCCGAAAACCACCCGGCACGAGCTTCGCAGGACACGTTCTACACAACCGAAGGCTTTGCGCTGCGTTCGCAGACTTCAACGGTGCAGATCCACGCGATGCAGCGTCGCGGTGTTCCCGTCCGTATGATCGCGCCTGGACGCGTCTTTCGCCGAGATACACCCGACCCGACGCACAATCCCATGTTTTTTCAAGTTGAAGGGCTCTGCGTTGATCGAGGAATCACCATGGCGCACCTGAAAGGTACAGTGGCGGAGTTTCTGCGCCGCATGTTTGGGCCCGGGACAGTGACGCGCTTCAGGCCATCTTATTTTCCTTTCACGGAGCCCAGTGCCGAGTTTGATTTCAGTTGTTTCAAATGTGGTGGCGCCGGCTGCCGTTTATGCAAAAATTCTGGATGGATTGAGCTCGGGGGTTCTGGCATGGTTCATCCGAATGTGCTGAGGGCTGTGGGGGTGAATGCCGAGGAGTTTTCAGGATTCGCTTTCGGGTTTGGGATCGATCGCATGTGCGCACTGATGTACGAACTCGATGACATCAGGCTTTTGTTCGAGAATGACGTTCGTTTCCTGGAACAGTTTGATTAAGAACTGTTAGTGGTCAGTTGTCCGTGGTCAATAGCCCATGAAGGGAACCACTGACAACTGATCACTGACAACTGACACGCAATGCTTATTGGCTACAACTGGCTCCGCGAGCTGACCGACACAAAGCTAACTCCCGTTGAGTTGAGGGAGCGTTTGACCATGGTCGGGCTGGCAATCGATGCCGTTGAGGAATTGGAAGGCGACTCCGTGATTGATGTAGAAGTCCCCTCTAATCGTCCTGACTGCCTTTCACATGTAGGTATTGCTCGCGAAGTTGCTGTAATCGAAGCCGGCCTGGTGCGGTTGCCTTCCGGCCGCCCTGCTGAAGTTAATGGTCGTGCGGAAAGTTTTACGTCAGTTGAGATTCAGGCCCCGGATCTTTGCCCTCGTTATTCTGTACGGCTGGTGCGCGGTGTGAAGATCGCCCCATCTCCCGGCTGGCTGGCGAAGCGGCTGGAAGAGATTGGGCAAAGACCCATCAACAACGTCGCCGATATTACTAACTACGTCCTTCACGAATTGGGACAACCACTCCATGCTTTCGACTTCGCAAAGCTTGCCGGACAGAGGATTGTCGTCCGGCGCGCGAGCGCAGGGGAAAAGATAAAGACACTTGACGGAGTGGAGCGTACCCTCGATGCCCAAATGCTTGTGATCGCAGACGCTCAAAAAGCTGTCGCCCTGGCTGGGGTCATGGGTGGTGAAGACTCGGAGATTTCCGATCAGACTGTTGATGTATTAATAGAAAGTGCGTATTTCAATCCCGATTCTGTTCGCCATACAGCCAGACAGCTTGGCATGGATACCGAAGCCTCGCGCCGGTTCGAGCGTGGTGCCGATCGCGAAAACGTCTTGCAGTCTCAGACCAGGTGTGTCGAACTGATCACTGAGATCGCCGGCGGCACAACCACTGAAGACGCGATCGACATCTATCCGAACATTTTGCCGCCACGCAGTATCAAGTTTCGCCCAGCGCGCGTTGAGAGTTTAACTTCACTTGTGGTTGCGGAAAATGAGATGGAGCGGATTCTAAGCGGCCTCGGCTTCGCGCAAACCGCAAAAGGCGCGGATGCGATGACCGTTGATTCTCCGAGCTGGCGAGTGGATGTTGAACTAGAAGAAGACCTGGTTGAAGAGATTGCGCGCCATACGGGTTATGACAAGATCGCAGCGACGCTCCCTCCGTCGAATTTCTCGGGTGAGCATCAGGCGAAAGAGCTGAAGTTTCGCAGGTTGCGACGAGAGCTGAAGGCCATTGGCTATGATGAAGCTATCAATTTTAGTTTTATTGACGCCATCCATGACGCGGAGTTTGAACTGGTTCCTGAGCTTCTTGCAAAGGAAGACGGGGATGGCAAAGCAAGCTTTGTCACGCTTAAGAATCCAATTGTCGAGCGCGAAATTCGTATGCGTCCGACCTTATTACCAGGCCTCTTGAGCACGGTTCGTCACAACTTTAATCACGGCGTCCGCGATGTGCGTTTGTGGGAAATTGGCCGGGTTTTTGCTAATTCCCAACCTGGTGAGCTGCCGAATGAGCGCGAGGCGTTGGCTTTGATAGCAACTGGCGGAGTCACCGAAGAGGATCGGGCTCAGGCTCCTCGAGAGGTGGATTTTTATGACCTGAAGGGTTCTTTAGAGGCAGCTGTAGGCGCAATGAATTTGGGACCACTGAGCTTCACCAGTACGAAGGCTAGACATCTGCAGGACGGACAGGCGGCAAAGATTATGTTGAACGATGGTACAGCCATCGGCACGACAGGGAGACTCTCCGAAAAGGTCGCCGATTCCTACAAGTTTCGCCAGCCGATTTACCTCGCCGAACTGGATCTCAACAGGTTCCTTGCTTCTGAAGCAAAGGCAGTGCAATACAAAGCCCTGCCCCGTTTTCCGTCCGTGGTGCGGGATGTGACGCTTCTTGTGGACCGCGGAATTACATTGGCCGAACTGCAAAGAGCAATCGACAATCAGCAGGCCGATGATTGTCGAGGGGCGCAACTTGTGGGAACTTACGAAGGACCAAACATCCCGATAGATAAGCGTACGGTTACTCTGCGCATCGAGTATCGCTCTGACGAACGCACTCTACGGGATGAAACTGTGGAGGAGCGGCAGCGAGACTTAATTGATTCGTTGCTACTGAAGTTTAAAGCGCAACTGCATTAAAAATAAATCACCGTTGGTTGCAAAATCAGTCTTGCGCTTGCGAGCACTAAGTCGCATAATCGATTGCGCTTCTAATGAGAGAGTAAGAGTCGTGTGGAGATAAGTGATGGTCGGTTTATCTGGATTAGAAAAGTTTTCGCATCTTGAAGACAAGATCTATCGCACTATCGAGCTTACTAAGACGCTCAGGCAAGAGAAAGACACTCTGGAAAAAGAGCTTTCGCTTATGCGGCACGATATGGGAAGCGTCCTAAACGAAAAAGAGCGCCTGGAAACACAGGTAGAAAATCTTCTGGCCGAACGAGACATGATTCGCATGAAAGTTGAGGCCATGCTGGATGCCGTTGCTGCGCTAGACCCCGAGATGGCTGAGGTGCTCAGATGAACGCCGGTATCGGCCAAATCGTCGGTAAGGATAGTATGGATACCACCGCGGCGCCCACTCCCACAATCCGAGTTGAGATCTATAATCAGTCTTATAACATTCGCTCCGACGGCGACACTGAGTACATTGTTCAGCTCGCTGAATTTGTAGACAGTCGCATGCGGGAAATTTCTTCCGGCACCCTGACGGTTGATTCCCTTAAAGTTGCCATCCTCGCGGCCCTGCACGTTGCGGATGAACTACACCGCCTGAAGCATCTGCACGAGCAGGCGGACGCCCAACTCGCCACCCGCAGCGCCGAGTGCGCCGAAATGCTTGACCGCTTGTTGAAAGTAAGAAGCAGCGTTGAGCAGGAGCGGGGCGGGGCGGGTAAACTGTCGCTGGGTTAGTACCCTTCCCACGTTAGACCGATCCATTTCCATTCTCATTTTCTATAATTTTCCATTTGTCATTTTCTTGCCGGCCCGAGCGGTTTTGAGCGACGAGGCGAAGATCCTGCACAAATCCCTATTCTCCTGCATGATGCTCGTAAGCAGTTGCGGTCCTAAAATTCGACTTCGCTCGAGTATGCGAAGCCAAATGGATGTTTCATTCAATTCCTTAAGACGATGCGCAACTTCTGAACGAAATCGGCGTGACTTTCTGCACCGCTCGCCTCACCGTAATTTGGTGCGGGCGAGGTTCCAGCTCGCAGAATTTGGCCGGCAATGTGTGTTCCAGCAGGAGTTCGTGGCAGTCGAGCGGAGAGCCTTACGATGCGAACCGCGAACTGTATTAGGCGGTCTTTCTAGCCCATCGGCTCGCGACTGGAGGTCTAAACTAGGGTCTAGTTCCATTAGCGTGAGGCTCATTTGGGTGAGGATTCTACTGCTATCATATCTTCCTTGCCCTAAATGACAAATGAGAAATGGAAAATTATGGAAAATGGAAAATGGAAAATGAGCTAGTCTATTCCCGGTACAGGCGGAAGAAGCTAAATTACCTACTTCCCGCCGCTCCGCGCCTATGCTAGTATCCTTTCGGCGGAGGGAGGTATTCTGCGGGGCCCGTCACCGGGTTACGATGATTGAGCCAACGCCGTTGAATTGGGAGACCGACGCCGCGCGCCAGTGCGTTTCTTCATCGTTAAGAAATGCCAGAGGCTGCGGCAGATATAGGTCACCCACCTGTACATGCAGGTTCAATTACGGCTTCGGAACGACTCACGCGGATCTCCCTCCCGCCAAACTGTCGTAAATCGGAAATCGTGAATCGTAAATAGGAACCTCTTTCTATTTGACGATTGACGAATCACGGTTTACGACTTTTTGCTGTTCACGATTCCCGATTTACACGTTCTTTATGAGAGTGCTGATGATTGGCGATGTTGTTGCGAAGCCTGGACGGATCGCGGTACTTGAGCGCATCCAGGATCTGCGCGAGCAATACGAAATCGACCTGGCGCTGATGAACGCCGAGAACGTGGCTGGCGGATTTTCTATTACTCCCTCACTTGCTGAACAATTGTTCGCGTCTGGCATAGACGTAATGACTTCAGGCAATCACATTTTCGATAAGAAAGAAGCCATCGAATATATTGGCCGACAGCCGCGTCTGATTCGTCCTGCAAATTATCCACCGGGAACCCCAGGCAGCGGACTTTGGACTGGGGAAATCCGCGGCGTAAAGGTCGCAGTAATGAACCTGATGGGGCGGGTGTTCATGCCGCCCTCTGACGATCCGTTTCGCATTGCAGACGATCTAATAGCCTCGCTGACCCCTGAAACGAAGGTACGTATTGTTGATATTCATGCCGAAGCAACGTCTGAGAAGGTAGCCATGGGGTGGTACCTCGATGGACGCGCCTCCGCTGTTTTGGGTACGCACACGCACGTGCAGACAGCAGATGAAAGAATTCTGCCGCAAGGAACTGGCTACCTTTCGGATATCGGCATGACAGGAAGTTATGCGGGTGTAATTGGTATGAACAAGGCGGACGTAATCGCGCGCTTTACCTCAGTTACGGCGAGAAGGGCTGAGCATTCAGCTGGCGAAGTGCGGATCTGCGCGGCAGTAATTGAAGTAGATGAAACCACCGGGCGCGCGCAATCAATCGTTCGACTTAATCTCGCTCATGAACAGTAGGGAATGCGGGAAGCAGGAGGCGGAAGGAGACGGCAGGAGCAGGAGGCAGACGGCAGGAGGCAGACGGTCAAACATTTTCCATTTTCCATTTTCCATTTGTCATTTCTCATTAGCCATTCGGTCATTGCCCCTTTGCCTACTTATTAATCACCGCGAACGTATAACTTATCACTGCGAACGTATAACTCATGCCTATCAATGCGCAGGTGTAAATACCCGCTCAGCTATCGGAGATGACAAAGTCAAATGGGAATGGGAAATGTCCTGCCGTCTGTCATCTGCCGTCTGCCGTCTGTCACCTGCCACTGCCGCCTACTATTCCGGTCCGATTTGTGTTGGGACAACGTCCTTTGGCGAGCGCGATGTTTTTATGATTGGTGGCGAGAGTAGGCGTTGAGCGTATCCTTCGGGAAATGAACGTACATGACCTTTGGAGTCAGTCACTACATGTCCGGTTTCGCCTTCGGCGATTATCTTGGCGTCGGATGCGCGGACAATCTCGTATCCGAACCGCAGCGAACGTCGTCGAAGCTCCGTGATGTGCGTGCGAATAAACAGTTCGTCGTCGTAGTAGGCCGGCGCCTTGAAACGGCAATAGGTTTCGGCTACAACGAGGAAGGCGTCTTCGTTCTCTTCCATGTCGCGATAGGAGAAGCTGCGCGCTCGACAGAACTCAGTTCGGCCGATTTCAAACCAAATGAGGTAATTGGCGTAATAGACAATCCCCATCTTGTCAGTTTCGGCGTAACGCACGCGCAAGAGTGTCTCGTGCCACTCTCCGAGTACATTTTCGGGCGCGGGGCTTGTCATATGAACGAATGCCTCCAAACTCTTTCTGAAAGAGAATGCTGATGAATCCTAAACTGCAACTGGGCCAGAAACGTTTAGCGGACTATAAGAGTGAAGGCCCAGCTATGTCAAAGCAAATAGGCCGCCTGCTCGGGTTGGTTTTGCTCTCTGGCCTGCTTGCGACTACCGTTTTCATTGCCGCTCCTGTCGTCGCCGTTGTACCGCAGAATACAGGGGTAGCTCCCAGCACGGCTCGCAACGCTGCAATCATTGCCACCAGCGTCGCGGTATTGAAGGAGACCAGCGAACTAAGGGAGCTGAGTATTATTCGTCCCGTGAAAAGCGGCGCCCAGTCTCGAGCGGAGATTGAGCGCATGATTGTGAAAAACCTTGACGAGCAGACCACGCCTGCCGAGATGAACGCGACCGAACTTACACTCCGGAAACTTGGACTTGCGCCCGCCGATTTTCAGTATCGGCCCTTTATAGTCAAGTTACTCACCGAACAGGTAGCCGGGTATTACGACCCGAAAGCTCAGCAGTTTTACCTTGCTGACTGGATCGAGCTTGAGGGGCAGAAACCGGTCATGGCCCACGAGCTGACCCACGCACTGCAAGATCAGCATTTCAATCTGCGTCGCTTTGAAAAATGGCCCAAATCCGATTCTGATGCCCGCCTTGCGGCCCATTCTTTGATCGAAGGTGATGCAACGCTCGCAATGACGCTCTACATGGCGAAAAATCCGCTGGTTGCGCTCGCCTTCATTAGATCCCTGGGGGCGACAAACATGTCGTCTGAGATATTCAAACAAGCACCGCGCGCGCTCCGTGAGTCTCTGGTATTTCCCTACGAGCAGGGGTCCGAATGGGCCACCCGAATCTACAAGCGAGGAGGTTGGAACATGGTCTCCCGAGCCTATGCCAAACTCCCCCAATCCACGGAACAGATTCTGCACCCGGAAAAGTATTTTGCTTTTGAGGCGCCTATTAAGGTCGACCTGCCTGAGGTGCGGAACCTTCTGGGCACTCTTTGGAAAAAGGCTGATTACGACGTTAACGGCGAATGGGGCTGCTATCTGATTCTTGATCAGTTCTTAAATGCGCCTGCAGAATCGAAACGCGCAGTCGCGGGGTGGGGTGGCGACCGTTTTGTAGTTTACAAGGGACCGAAGCCGGGCGACGTTTTGATCGCGCAACTCTCTGCCTGGGACACCGAAAACGATGCACATGAGTTTTTGGACGCTTACGCCAAACGCACGTGGCGGCGTTATCCCGGCGCTCAAGCCACGGAGATCACTTCCACGCAGCAGAACAGTATCCGGAATGAACTGCACGCCTGGCAGACCGATGAAGGTGGTGTGGTAGTGGAACTCAGAGGTTCGCGCGTACTAATTGCTGAAGGCATTCCCAGGAACGCAGACCCTCGCGTGCTTATGAGAGCACTATGGCAGCCAGTTATCAGACCGGAGCCACTCGGGAAAAAGCAGTAGGCGGTAACAATTCCGGTTCGCTTTACTAAAACGAGGGTATGCCTCGTGTCTTAAGCGCCACTCAATGTGATCTCTCTAGAATCAAAGGCTCCTTCTCAGAAGCGAGACGCAGCCTCAACTTAGGAGGGCCCTCCCAACTCTTTCAATTTTTGTACCGCGTTAGTGTTGTCGGGGTTCGGCTCCAGCGACTTCTTATAGTACTTGATCGCGGATTCCTTGTCGCCGCCAACCATAAAACCTTCAGCAAGGCTGTCCCAGGTAGCAAAATGATGACGGCACATAAATGGTAAGCCCTGGACAGCTCAGTTGGGAGCGCCTTCGAGTTATGAATCAAAAATATAATCCTCTATCAGGGCGCAGGTAGCGAATCCTCTTCGGAACAGACTAACTGCTTCAGCTTATTCTCATTAGAGCAAACACCGCCGCAGAGGATTTTGTGGAAGGGAAGTAAGTGCGAAAACAAGGTCTACAGATAGCGTTCCTTGAGGACGGTTGTGTGGTGTTGGACGTGGCCGGCAATGATGTAAGCGAGTGCGCGCACCGAAATGGGGCTGCCGTTTGCGCTGCCCTTGTGCAACCAAGCTTCTTCCGGCAGATTTTGGAAAAGAGCCAAAGTCGCCAAACGTACTGAACGGAACTCCTCCGCGTGATTCACCCAGGAAACATCATCGGCTCCAGAAGCTTCAGCGCAGACGTCTTGATCGTAGCCGGGCAGGGGATTTTCAAAACCGCGACCAAACCAAAGGGCGCGGAACAGAAAAATGCGCTCGGTGTCGTTGACGTGGTTGAGTAGCTGGCGAATGGACCACTTTCCGGGCGCGTAGCGATGGCGAGACTTCTCTTCCGAAATGCCCGATAAGAACTCAGGTATTTCCCGCAACTGGGCTTCCATTACGCCAATGATGTTATCGCTGGAGACGAGATCGATGTAACGAGAGTAATAGGGCGCGGCTTCGTTTGCTTCTGGACGCATGGTTTGGCAATCGTAAATCGTAAATCGTGAATAGTAAAGAAGGTCACGGGCGAGGTACTGGTCAGAATTGAACAAGTACCGTCAGCGATCGTAGCTACTTCACCGTAATACCGAGGGGGATCTGAACTGCCTCGTAATAGAAGTAAAAGGACAAATGCCTACTTCGGTATCAATTGTCTTGCGCCCAGGGCAGACTCCTCGCTAGTATGGTTCAGGAGCTCAGGCGAATTGCCCATAGCTGAAAACCCCCCGGTATCGGCTCCCAACCCCAAAAACCTCATTACGTTAAAAGCCCCGAAGAACTCACTGACGCATTCACCCAGCCGGCGGTTTGGCTGGGGACCCGGTCATTAGCGTCAATGGAATCGTTGCGGCAGCTTTTCGCAGGAGGTTATTCATGATTTCAACAGTGAGTCTTCAACACGTGAGTTTGCGAGGGTCATTAACCATCCTGGGCTCGAATAGAAGTAAATTCAGGGCGTATTGCTCGCTTAGATCAATTGCACCCGTCATCGTAACAGTTATGAGTTGTCTGGTTGGTGCATACGGCCAGGGATGTCCGGATCCAGTTCCGCAAACCTCAGGAACCCATCGGTTCCGTAAGGTGGGAGAGAGTTTCAG
>JBPCIQ010000154.1:0-9261 GCA_051006135.1 Pyrinomonadaceae bacterium
CTTTTTATCAATCCAAAAGGAGCAAAAAATGCAGAAAACCAAGAGGCTTGCGCTGACCTTTTTCGTGCTGGGAGCAATGGCTGTCACCGCCACGGCTCAAGACTCAATGATGAAGAAATCGCTCTACGACCGGCTCGGTGGACTACCCGCCATCAAGGCCGTGGTTGACGACTTTGTGGGCCGCGTCGCTGCCGACGATCGCGTCAACAAGAAATTTGGCAAGAGCGATATTGCCCGCATAAAGCTGCACGTTGTTGAGCAGATATGCGCGGCCACCGGTGGCCCGTGTACCTACACGGGGCTTGACATGACGAAGTCGCATAAGAACATGAAGGTAACGGAAGGCGAGTTTGGCGCTTTTGTTGAAGATCTTGCAGCCACTCGACAAGTTCAATGTCCCTCAAGCTGAGAAGGACGAGCTGCTTGGGATACTCGGGCCGTTGAAGAGCCAGATTGTGGAAGTAAAATCAGCGGATACCGGAACGGCTCTGCCAGCCAACTTCAAGCCAGCGCCTGCTCACAGCAAGAAGCGCGTTGCACAAGGACCGAAGATGAAGAAGATGATGAAGAAGCACACGATGTAACTCGAACAGGATTTCCGCGCGCAGGAATCAGAACGGATGGGCCATCAGAAATCGTTTAGCTGCCAGCAATGAGCGTTAGCTACCCGGGCCAGTTTTCTTTCGTTCGTTCGCGCGCGGGACTCTCCCCCACCAATTTTTCCTCTCGCCACTTTCTTACCAATACAGTTCGAAACCCGCGAATCGAACTCATTCCAAATGTTGATTCGAACGTGAAAGAAAGATGACGAGCTCACTTATTGGGGCAGTTCTTTTGTTGGCGGCCGCAGCATTTTCCAGCTTGCCGGCAGGTCCATCCTCATTTTCGGCGCCACGCGCTGCACAAGCTTCTGCAACTAATACAGTGACGTTAACGAATTTTCAGTTCAGTCCAAAGAGCCTCACTATTAAGGCCGGCTCTGAAGTTAAATGGGAAGTCAAAGAAGGAACTCACAATATTACCGCCGACAAAGGGATCTTTGAATCGCAGACGTTGTCCGCGGGACAGAAGTTCAGTCACAAGTTCGAGAAACCCGGCACGTATCGCTACTACTGCACTTTTCATGGCAGCAAGGGCGGCCACGAGATGGCCGGAACAGTTATAGTTACCAGGTAAAAGCACTCCGTAAGGATGAGGAAAACACCTTCCTTAAGTCTCGCAGGCTGCTAAAAACTACCCGATCCACGAAACCGCACGAAACGAATACCTTAATCGAGTTACTTCGTGTGATTTCGTGGATCGTTTTATTGCTTCTATTGCTGCTCAACTCCTTTTCGCAACCTGGTTGGACGCTTCGGGCTTTTTCGCTTTTGTTTCATCACGCGTTTGGTGTCGGTCTGCGGCGCAGTTTCAGCTGGCGGCGTGGGAGGCGCAGGAGGTATCGTTTCTTTTGTGAAGCGTGGCAGCAGTTCGTCGCGCATCGCTAATTCATACAGCGCAGTTGCTACCACGACAGCTGCCTTCTTCACATCATCTTCCAGAATGCGTTCATAAGTATCCAGGTTGGTGTGCCAGGTGTGAGTGCCATATTCAATAGGATCCTGCGCCAGACCAATGCCGGGTAAACCCGCCCTGTTGAAGGAAGTGCTGTCTGTGCCGCCGAGATTGCGGCTTCGGGAAGCAATTGCGCCAGCCACGCCATCGTCTTTGAACGGTTTGAGAATATCACGCATGATCTTTCCCGCTTCCGGCGGCCCAAAAACAGATGCGCCTCTAATACGTCCCGTGCCGGAATCTATATTGAAGTAGCCGCCAAACTTCGCGTATTCCGGTTTCGGATTCTCAAAGGTCCCGAAGTGTTCCTTAACGTAAGCCTGCGAACCCAGGAGTCCTTGTTCCTCACCACTCCAGGAGCGCGACGCGAATGGTCCGACGCGGGTTAACGCCTAGTGCTTTTAGTATGCGGGCCGCTTCCATCATGATCGCACAGCCGATTGCGTTGTCCGTGGCACCCGTTGCCGCATGCCACGAATCGAGATGGCCGCCTACCATGATTACCTCGTCCGCTTTGTCTGAGCCGGGTATTTCGGAGATGGTGTTGTAGGAAGTCTTGCCTTCAGGGTAGACGCGGTTGACGATGTTGAACTCCAACATCACTTCGGTGCCGTCGGCGAGTATGCGCGAAATGCGGCCGTAGTCTTCGTTCCGCAGCACGACCGTTGGCACAACTTTACTGACAGCAAAGGACCGGTTGTTGAAAGCGCGTATCTGTCCGTGCTCGCGACCGCCGTCGTTGACCCGAACCAGCACGCCGTTGTCTTTCAGAAACTTGTCCAACTGATCGCCGAGTTGTTGTCCCGTCAGCGGTCTGGGGCCAACGGGCGATGGCGAAGGTGACGGTCTCGGAGAAGGCTGTGCGTTAGGATCAAAGCGTTGTTCAATCACTTTGTCGTCGCTGCGCTTGGCGGGAGGATTCAAGTTCACCGGCACGACCTGATGTTTGCCTATCAGCACAATGCGACCGCGGATATTCGCCTTTTCCTTATCGAAGTCGGAGGTCAACTGTTCCTGCGTCGGCCGCTCCGGCAACACGAGTTGATAGGCTTTGGCTCGTACGGTTCCTCGAGTGCTGGGCGTCCACGCCAGCACCTCACTGACAAGTGGGTCTTTCACGGGCGCGACGATGTGCGCCGTCAATCGTTCGTTGAGCCAGCCAGGATGTTTGAAGTCCCACGGTTCCAAGTGGCCATTCGCAAACCCCCAGTCCTGCATCTGCTTGATGGCCCACTCTGCGGCGCGTTTATGGTTTGGTGAGCCGGTCAAACGTGGACCATAAACGTCCGCGAGCATGTGTATAGTCTTTAGAATCTGCGAGTGCTCCATGCCTTCTTTACGTATGCGAGCGCGGATGTCTGCGCCTCGCTCAGTTGACTGCGCAAAAACCGGTAGGGATAACAGCGACAGAATGAGCGACAGAGCGATCGCGCGTCGTTTCAACATCAGGTTTTCTCCGGAAAGTTTGGGTGTGGGTGCAAACGGTCGGGATTATACTTGCTCGAATAACAACTCCGCCACCAACTCACTCCTGAGTGGAGTCCTAATTAGAAGAAGGAAACGATCCACTAAATCACACTAAGCAACACTAGCTTCTTCGTGACATTTCGTGTGACTTCGTGGATCGCTTTTACCCATTCCAAAGCGAAAGGGCTAGACCTAGAGCACTACGCAGTCCTGAGTTTGCAACCAGAGTTGAAGAGCTTTAGAATCCGCTTGATAGATTGACAATCAGACAGCTTTCGGGGGAGCCGCAGCAGCGGCTGAGAGTCTGGTGATTTTTGATTTGCGATTTGTGATTTTTTGATTTTTGCTTTAGGTCTCGCCATTGAGCTCGACTACCGGAATCAAATCAATCGCAAATCAGCAATCGGAAATCAAAAATCCAGAGACCCCTTGAACCTGATACGGTTAGCACCGTCGAAGGGAGAAACAGCCGTTCACGCGGGGCACGAGTGCCTCAGCTGAATGTGCGAAGACCGTTCCAATCTTCTGACTAGGTGGAACGGTTTTTTATTTGGAAGAAGGAGTTCTTATGAGCGCCGCAATCAAATCAACCGGACCCGAAAATCAGATCTCCAATGAGAAACCGTTGCCGAACTCCCGACGCATCTACGTCGGCGGGAAACAATTCGGCGTTCACGTTCCCTTTCGCGAAATTGAACAGAGCCGGACGCGCAACTTCGATAACACCCTGGAAGAGAATTCACCGGTGCGCGTTTACGACACCAGTGGGCCATGGGGAGATCCATCCACCCATTGCGACGTAAGTGAGGGACTGCCGGCGTTACGTCTTCGTTGGATACTGACGCGTGGCGACGTCGAAGAGTATGAAGGCCGCGACATCAAACCGATTGACGACGGTTACCTTACGTTTGAGGCAGCCAACCACGCGCGCCAAAAGGAAAAGGGCCGACTCGAGGATTTTCCCGCACTGAAACGCGTTCCTTTGCGGGCAAAGTCAGGCTCCTGCGTGACGCAAATGCACTACGCGCGGCGTGGCATCATCACTCCAGAAATGGAATTTATTGCCATTCGCGAGAACCTCGGCCGCTTTTTGGAGTACGGTGCCACTCCGAATACAGACGACCGTTCTTCACTCCACCACCAGCATCGCGGACAATCCTTTGGCGCTTCAATTCCCGAATATGTCACACCCGAATTCGTCCGCGATGAGGTCGCCCGCGGCCGTGCCATCATTCCCGCGAACATCAACCACCCGGAATCCGAGCCGATGATCATCGGCCGCAACTTCCTGGTAAAGATCAACGCCAACATTGGCAACTCAGCCGTCCTGTCTTCCATAGACGACGAAGTAGAGAAGATGCGCTGGTCCATCAAGTGCGGCTCCGACACGGTGATGGATCTTTCTACCGGCAAGAACATTCATGCCACGCGCGAGTGGATTCTTCGTAATTCGCCCGTGCCTATTGGAACCGTGCCGATCTATCAGGCGCTGGAAAAGGTTGGAGGCAAAGCTGAGGAGCTAACCTGGGAAATCTTCCGCGACACTCTGATTGAACAAGCTGAGCAGGGCGTTGACTACTTCACTATTCACGCCGGCGTGCGCCTGCCGTATATCCCCATGACTGCCAAACGTACGACTGGTATCGTGAGTAGAGGAGGTTCAATTTTAGCCAAGTGGTGTCTAGCGCACCACCAGGAGAGCTTTCTCTACACCCGCTTCCGGGAGATCTGCGAGATCATGGCTGCCTACGATGTTTCGTTTAGTCTCGGTGATGGACTGCGTCCTGGCTCGATTGCCGATGCGAATGATGAAGCGCAGTTTGCCGAGCTGGAAACGCTGGGAGAATTGACAAAGATTGCCTGGGAGCGTGATTGCCAGGTGATGATTGAAGGGCCAGGTCACGTTCCTATGCACCTGATCAAAGAGAACATGGACAAGCAACTTGAAACGTGGCAGGAGGCGCCGTTCTACACACTTGGACCATTGACTACCGATATCGCACCTGGTTACGACCATATAACCTCAGCTATTGGTGCCGCGATGATTGGCTGGTACGGCACGGCCATGCTCTGTTATGTCACTCCGAAAGAACACCTCGGCTTGCCAAACAAGAAAGACGTAAAAGACGGCGTCATCGCCTACAAAATCGCCGCCCACGCCGCCGACTTAGCTAAAGGTCATCCCGGCGCCCAGTATCGCGACAACGCTTTATCGAAAGCTCGTTTCGAGTTTCGCTGGGAGGATCAATTCAACCTCTCGCTCGACCCGGAAGTCGCACGCGAATACCACGACGAAACTCTGCCGCAGGAAGGCGCAAAGCTCGCCCACTTCTGTTCCATGTGCGGCCCACACTTCTGCTCCATGAAGATCACCCAGGACGTACGAGAATACGCCGCACAAAAGCAGCTCGACGATCAAGCGGCCCTAGAAACAGGCATGAAAGAGAAGGCTGAGGAATTCGTCGCCGCAGGTGCTGAGATCTATCAAAGCTCAAAAACTTAGACAGGATGAACAAGATTTACAGGTGGCTGTGGCAGCGATCTTCGAAAGAGCTTCTGTCTCGCATCATTGGGTCTGAAACCAGACTTCAACTTCACAACCAGAGCCAAACCTTGTAAATTCTGTAAATCCTGTCAAATGGCTTCCTTTTTCTCACGGAGGATGCGATGAAAGATGACGACTTCACTCAAAAGATCATCGGTTGTGCCTACAAGGTCCACAATGCACTCGGTTCAGGCTTTATTGAGAAGGTCTACGAGAACGCACTTCGAATTGAGCTTGAAAAGCTTGGCTTGAACATCAAGCAGCAAGAGCCGGTCAACGTGAGGTATGAGGGCCAAGTAGTTGGCGAGTACTATGCCGATTTGTGGGTTGACGGACGGGTAGTCATCGAATTTTAAGGCTGTACAAACCTTGACGCAAAGACATAAAGTTCAACTAGTTAACTATCTTACTGCCACAGGCATCGACAATGGATTGTTGTTGAACTTCGGCCCTTCAGTCCAAGTCAAACGTAAATTTCGTGAGTACAAGCCAAAGGGCAAGCTCTTGAATTCATCTTGTGAGTGCTGACCTAACTTCCATGTGACCCACACTTCTGCTCAATGAAGATCGCCCAGGAAGTCCGCGGGTACGCGACACAAAGCAGCTCGACGAGCAGGCGGCGTTAGAGTTGGATTGAAGGAGAAGGCTGAGGAGTTTATACCGCTCCCGATTCTGTACCGAGCCCGCCATTCATGCACTGACGAGCACTGATGAGACCCGAAACAGGTTTCTACCCCAATCTTACTATTCGCAGCGGCAAAGCTGAGGATGCCGGGTTGTTGGCTGACCTCGGCGCGCGCACCTTCTCCGAGACGTTTGCCGTAGACAACACGCCTGAAGACATGGCTGCTTATCTCGCCTCGGCATTTAGTCCAGCGCAACAAGCCGCGGAGTTAGCTGACCCTCACTGCTTATTCCAAATCGCCGAGACTAACGGAGTTGCTGTCGGGTATTCCATGCTCCGTTCCGAAAATCCGCCGGCTGGTGTCACCGACGATAAACCAATCGAGTTGGTGCGTTTGTATGTTTCGCGAGAAAGTCTTGGCGGCGGGGTTGGCGCGGCTCTGATGCAGGCTTGTATTGGTGAGGCGAAGCAGAGAGGATATAAAACGCTATGGCTCGGTGTCTGGGAACATAATCAGCGCGCCCAGGCGTTTTACCGTAAATGGAATTTCATTGACGTGGGAACCCATGTGTTTGAGTTGGGCGACGATCTGCAGACTGACATATTGATGCAACGCTCCATTTCTGAGTGAACAACAGGAAACGGTGAAGATGAACCTGCGGATGCGCACACTACTAGTTCTTCTGTTCGCACTTTGTGCCGGCACCAGCGGTGGGTTTACTAGTCCTTCATACAAAGGGCAACAGTCAAATAAACGAGCCCCGGCTTACTACCCACCGCCGGGCGACGCCTGGCAACACGCGCGGCCCGAAAGTGTCGGTATGGTTAGCTTGCTGCTCGATCATGCTGTCGCCTACGCAAAGACGCAGGCCAGTACGATTCCCCCAGACTTCTCCACCCAGATCGAAACCTTTGGCCGCGTGCTAGGGCCGCTGCCGAAGGAGCGCGGACAAACAAACGGCATCATCATCCGACATGGTTTCATCGTCGCTGAATGGGGTGATACCAGACGGGTGGATCCGACTTACAGCGTTGCAAAAAGTTTTCTTTCCACACTCGCCGGGCTGGCCGTAGATCGCGGAATGATCAAGAGCGTTCGCGATCCAGTTAAAAATTATGTAACCGATCACGGCTACGACTCGCCGCATAACCTAAAAGTAACCTGGGAAGAACATCTGCAACAGACGAGTGAGTGGGAAGGCTCGATGTGGGGCAAGAAGAGCGACTTCATCGGTGCCGAGGAATTTGGCAAGGGCCAGCGCAAGCCGCGCGCGCTCAAGGAACCAGGCGAATATTGGGAATACAACGACGTGCGCGTCAATCGCCTTTCGCTCTCTCTGCTTGAAGTGTGGCAAAAGCCTCTGCCGCGCGTACTCAAAGACGAGATTATGGATCGTATTGGCGCCTCCGACACATGGCAATATCACGCCTACAATAATTCCACCGCCATAATCAACGGCCAGCCAATGGAATCTGTCAGCGGCGGAACGCGTTGGGGCGGCGGCTTATGGATCAACACGCGTGATGAGGCGCGCTTTGGCTATCTGTTCCTGCGCAAAGGCAGGTGGAAAGATAGGCAAATCATTTCGGAGAACTGGATCCGCGCGGCAACCACCCCCACACCCGTTGCTGGGGACTACGGCTATCTTTGGTGGCTTAACACTGCACACCAGCAATATCCAAGCTTGCCGGCCACGAGCTTTGCCGCACAGGGTTACGGGTCAAATACGATTTGGATTGATCCGGAGCATGATCTGGTGGTCGTGTGGCGCTGGCATCAGGGTAAAAGCAGCGATGAGTTTTTCAAACGAATTCTGGCGGCTGTCAGGCAATCGGCAGACCCGAGAAGGACGAGAAGGGGTTGGAATGGAAGTGGTTGAGCTAGAGATCTTTTCTGATTAATCTCAAGCAGTTAGTGGATCAGGTCCGCGACTTAGCATGATCAGCGTGCAGCGGGCAGTTCCGTTAGTTCAACATGTCGCCAAGGAGATTCCCCATGAGACTCACTAACAAAGTTTCTACGTTGCCCTTTCACCGGTCCACGTTAGGCGCTGTCTGCGTCTTGCTAATGACCGCGAGTGTCGCTTCAGCTCAGCAAAGTGGACCGCGACTGCGAAAAGCTATTGTTGCCGCTAACGCTGAGTTCGCAGCGGCATTCGCTCGCGGTGATGGCGCCGGCATCGCTACACTTTACGCTGCGGACGGACAAGTATTACAGCCTAACGGAAACATCATCAGTGGCCGGGGTGCGATCCAAACATTCTGGCAGGGTGCGATTGATTCAGGGCTCAAACAGATCAAGCTCGAAACAATCGAAGTGCATGGCACTGGCGGCACGACTGCTGAGGTCGGCACGTACTCTCTCCTTGGCGGTAACGGCCAGGTGGTGGATAGCGGCAAGTATGTGGTTCTTTGGAAAAAGGAGCGCGGTAAGTGGAGATTGTATCGCGACATCTGGAACAGCAACACGCCAGTGCGAGGTTAGCGAAAGTAAGCAGTGCGAGGTTGCAGTGATGGGTCTGCCTCATTAGCGCTGGGTATGCACGGCAGACGGGCGATCGCGAAATAGTTAGAGGCAACTAAGAAAGTGGGTTTAGCTTGAAACGCTCAGCGAAGAAACAAGAGACCAATACCGGCGAGATGCATCTTGAACGAGTACGCCGGATCTGTATGGCGCTACCCGAAACGATGGAAAAGTTGTCGCACGGCGAACCGACTTTCTTCGTGCGCAAGAAAGTCTTCGCAATGTGTTCGAACAACCATCATAACGACGGGCACATTGCGGTAGTGCTGCCCGCGGCGATTGGTATCCAGGCGATGCTGATCGAGGCGAGCCCGGAGAAGTTTTATAAACCTCCCTACGTTGGGGGAAGCGGATGGATTGGCGTCGAACTTGATCGCGTCAGCGACGAAGAGTTGAGTCTTCATGTGCACGAAGCATGGCGACTCATCGCGCCGGAGAAAATCCAAAGAGCCTTAGTTGATGGTGGGCTGCTACAGAACCGGGGGAGGGGGGGGGGGGGGGGGAGGAGGGAAGGGGAGGGGGGAGGAAACTGAGGCGACCTGGGGG
>JBPCIQ010000155.1:0-6127 GCA_051006135.1 Pyrinomonadaceae bacterium
GTACGAAGACTCGCACTGCTCCAGAAATTGCTCAGGCGATCGAAGCGCTGGGCGGTTCGATTAACTCGGGGGCGGGCTGGGACGCTTCTCGAGCGTCCGTCACTGTGTTATCAACCAGGATCGAACCCGCGCTGTTAATCCTTGCCGATATCACGCGCAATCCAGTTTTCAAAGACGACGAGATCGAACGTCTCCGGCAACAGTATCTTGATAATTTAAGCGTCACGCTGCGCCAGCCTGGTTCGCTCGCCGGTTTAGTCGCCTCGCGCGTGGTCTTCGGCGACGCAGCTTACGGCCATCCGCTTTCCGGCACCCCGGACTCTCTCGCTCTCATTAAGCGCGACGACGTTGTTGAATTGCACTCGAAGTTTTACAGGCCCGATAATGCCGTTCTCGTTATCGGCGGCGATATCAGGGCTGCTGACGCTTTCGAACTAGCTGAAAGGGTGTTCGGCAATTGGTCGAAACCTTCCACGCCTATCCCCGCCAGAGGCATGGTTGGGAAAATGGTCAGGGCGGACGACAAGCAACGTGTGGTTGTAATAGACATGCCTGATGCTGGTCAGGCCGCAGTTGTGCTCGCTCGTCCGGGCATCAGCCGCACGGACCCGGAGTACTTCCGCGGTATAGTTGCCAATCAGGTGCTAACTGGGTATTCAGGTCGCTTGAATCAGGAGATTCGCATCAAGCGTGGCCTTAGCTACGGCGCTAGTAGCAGGCTCGACGCGCGGCGCGAGGCGGGGCCATTCTTAGCTTCATCCCAGACGAAGAACGTTTCAGGCGCCGAGGTCGCAGCACTGCTAATCGCCGAACTCGGTCGACTCTCAAATGAACCGGTAGCCGAGACCGAACTCGTCCCTCGTAAAGCTGTACTGATCGGCGGCTTTGGACGATCGCTGGAGACTACCGAAGGTCTCGCTGGGCAAATAGCCTCGCTCGCACTGTATGAACTAAGCCTCAACGAAATTAATGGCTTCATTCGCAACGTTCAGTCAGTGACGCCCGCCGACATTCAGAAGTTCGCGAGCGCGCGCATCGGTGCAAAGAACGCCAACATCATTATCGTTGGCAACGCCAAAGACTTTCTAGAGCCATTGCGAAAGCAGTTTTCCAACGTCGAAGTTATCCTATTTGCAGAGCTCGATTTGAATAACGCCACTTTGCGTAAGGCTCTCGGCCTCCGTTACTAACTACTAACTGAGGGGTAGATTATGACGAATCGCCATTCCGCTATCTGCTTGCTTCTGCTTCTTTGGACGCCAGTTGCTGTTTTTGGCCAATCGGGTACTGTCCCGCTGGATGGCGTTGACGCCCGGGCCGATTCCTCGGAATTCGCGCGACAACTCGGACACGCCGATCCCTTTGTTAGACAAGGCGCTGCCGAGGCTTTGGCCCGTCTGGTAGCGGTAGAGCAGCTGAAGCTGGTCCAGGGTTATCAGCTGCAAGAGAAGAACAAGAATGTTTGCCTCGCGCTTGATTGGACCTTGTATCGCATGGGGAAGCAGGAAGCGCTGTTTCGCATCGTCCGTGAGCTGGATTCCTCACGGCACGAGCAATCCGTGGGCTATCTAAGCCAGCTGGACGGTCCGGCCCTCCTTCATCCATTTTTCGAGCAAGCTGATAACCCGGCCAGGATCACGGTAGGCTTATTGGAAGCCCTGGCGCAACTGGGAGATCGAGAAAGTCTTGAACTGATCAAACCACTACGCGATTCGTTTGTGGCCGGAGTTGCGGAAGCTGCTGAAGGTGCGACAGACAAAATTGAGTCGCGTCTCGCGCAAACGGAATCACCTGTCTCAAACCGTCCGCGCACCGTTGGGAAACCCACTCAGACATCACCGTAGGTTTCGAGAGGCCCGACAGCTTAGGGCAACTCAAGCGCCGCAGCTTCGGCCCATAACCACGTAGTGGTTAAATGTTTATAGCCATCGGACCGGCACCGCTGCTCACTCCTTTAGGAGTGAAATGTGTCTTGCGGCTAAACGGCACATGGACTCCGTTCTTGCGTCTCACCTGTCGCATGCTATAAACATTGAACCCTATCGGAGTTCCCTCTCTCTTTCATTGCCTTCGACAACTACTCGGAATCCTGTGGCCACCACCTGTCATGATCCACCGCCAAAGGCTCATCACCCTGTGAGGATCTCTGGAGGCTAAACTGAGTTTTAATTTCGACGATTGTTTGTTTTCGTCGTAAGAGCGGGGACAGGGTCCGCCTTCCAGACCTGAGAGGTGACAAAAGGGAGAGGTTGATTTGCTAATTAGTGGTTTCCAAAGTTGAGCGGGGACAGGGTCCGCCTTCCTGAGAGATTACTAAGTGGCCCTGGAGGTGACTAACTAAGGCTCGCGTCGCGAAGTTAGGTTATACTCCACCTCGCGAGCATGCACCCAAACCTGCGCACATTCCTCGATCTACTGACCAAAGAAAAAGAGATCATCACAATCGAGGCGGAAGTAGATCCATATCTCGAGGTCGCCGAAATACATCGGCGCGTGATTGAGCAAGGCGGACCCGCTTTGCTCTTCAAGAAAGTGAAGGGTAGCCGCTATCCGGTCGTTACAAACCTTTTCGGAACAGCACGTCGAATCGATCTCGCCTTTGGTCCAAAGCCGGAAGCCCTGGTCCGCGAGATGGTACAGGTAGCTGAATCGCTATTGCCCCCGCGCGGCGCGGAGCTGTGGAAGCACCGCTCACTCGCGCTCCAGGCGTTGAAGCTGGGAACAAGAAACACAAAGCGCGCCCCGGTAACTGAAGTAATCGACCGTCCCGCGAGGTTGAATGAACTACCAGTGCTGACAACCTGGCAGGAGGATGGGGGACCATTCATTACCCTTCCTCTTGTCTACACTGAGAATCCCTTCACGAAGAAACACAACCTCGGAATTTATCGCTTGCAGGTTTATGACGCGCGGTCTACGGGCCTCCACTGGCAGATCCAAAAAGGGGGGGGCTTTCACTATCAGGAAGCAGAGGCGCTCGGCCAAAACCTCCCAGTCACAGTATTCCTCGGTGGCCCGCCGGCACTTATTCTGGCGGCAATTGCTCCCTTGCCGGAGGATGTTCCCGAGTTGATTTTGGCATCGTTACTCGCCGGGCAAAAACTCCGGATGACAAAGAACCCATTAGGCGAGGGGCATCGGTTGGCGGCTGAGGCAGAGTTTGCACTCGTCGGTTTTGCGCCACCAAACGAGCGCAGGCGCGAGGGACCATTCGGCGATCATTACGGTTATTACTCTTTGCAACACAACTATCCGGTTCTCCACGTCGAAGCAGTTTTTCACCGGCGTGATGCCATCTATCCCGCGACAGTCGTTGGAAAACCGCGCCAGGAGGATTTCTTCATCGGCGACTACCTGCAGCACTTGTTGTCGCCATTGTTTCCACTGGTGATGCCGGGTGTGCGCGACTTGTGGACCTACGGCGAGACTGGATTTCATTCATTGTGCGCCGCTGTCGTGCGCGAGCGGTATGGGCGCGAGGCGATGGTTTCTGGCTTTCGTATTTTGGGCGAGGGACAGCTTTCACTGACAAAATTTCTGATCCTCACCGATACGCCACAAGATCTTCATGACTTTCCCAAACTGTTTGAGCATGTGCTTGCACGCTTTGCCCCGGAAAGGGATCTGTTTGTTTTCTCCAATGTCTCGATGGATACGCTCGATTACACAAGCGGCAAGGTAAACGAAGGCAGCAAGGCGATCATGCTTGGATTAGGTGAGGCCGTCCGCGACCTGCCGCGGGAGTTTCGTGGTGAACTGCCTCACGGAGTGACTAAGGCGGAAGTCTTTTGTGCTGGGTGCCTGATTGTGGAAGGCGTAGCTTATTCAGAGGACCCGCAGCAGGCCGCGCGCCTGGCGCGCGAGCTGGTTTTTGCCGAGTGGCCCGTAGTTGTCCTGCACGACGATGCGAAGGTCGCGCGTTCGCCGAAAGACTTCCTTTGGGCTACATGGACCAGGTTTGAGCCGGCAGCCGACATTCACGCGGCCGAGACTAAGGTGGTTAGACATCATGTCGCTTACAAGGGTCCGATCGTAATTGATGCTCGTACCAAGCCGGGCTTTCCGGCAGAGTTGATCGTTCGCGACGACATCAAGCAACTTGTCGATCAGCGTTGGCGCTCATACTCAAGTACCGGGCTATTGTAGTTGTGGCGTCGGCGAGCCATGACGAGCGATCAGATAACACTGCATGAGAGTGTGTGAAAACTCAATTCTTAATGTTAAGAGGCTCGTTGGTAATCTCTTAAATCAAGAATTGAGTTTTCACCTAGGACAATAGTGATGATCGATGATTAATAAGTGAGGAGAAATGGGTCAGGGATTGTTTTGCAGATTCTTATTTAACGAACTCCGGCTGCTCGCCGAATTTTCCCGCCAGGCCGGTCAGGTATCTTTCCATAAAGGTTGTGTGGCCGATGAAGTATCGCGACACAAAGCGGAAGAATGGATTTGGTACTTTCCCCACTTCGGTAATGGTCACAGTGCTGCCCTCGGGTGTTGGTTGTATGTCGATCTCCCAACGTCCACTGAACGGACCCTCCTCCGCAATCTCTCGTACCATGCGCTTGGGCGGCTTAGATTCGGTGGTCATCAGCGCCACTGTGTTGCCGTCTTTGTAGTTCTCCTGCCACACCGGCTTCCCATTGCGGTCGCCCAGCGATGTGACGCTTGCCACGTCGGAACGCCAAAGGCTCATCAGCATGGTTGTTGATTGCGTCCCAAATAGCTTGCGGTGATTGTTTCGTCCTCAGTGTTCGCGAGGCGTGATGATCTACCGGCAGCAAGAGGCCCGCAACCAAAACGGCAAGAATCAGTGCTACCAGTATTCCGACCACCAGAATCAACAATCGTTTGAGTCTGCGCATGGCTCCGTCCTCTAACTGCTAAGGTTCGCCCTGATGATAGGACATTCCTACGCTGCCTTGCATGTTCGAGTACGAGACTCAAGCTGATTCGTTTTGAGCGGTTCAAGTGGTGAATCTTAAGTGGTAAATCGCAAATCGGGAAGGGAACTGGCCGTGGGGTTCGCGCGAAAAGGAACCAGGTCGCTTCCGGTTCCGTTATCAGGAGGTTCTTAAGACAAATGCCGCGATGCGAATCGCGGCATTTCGGTTAATTTGGCATTGCACGAACTGCTCAAGTAATTGAGCTCTGTCGTGCACCACTCTCGGGTTGGTTACCGAACTCCTGGAAGCCGTTGTTGCGAAGGGTTAAGGTCGGCCAAGGATGCCGCCCAGGATATCTCCGATGCCAACGCCGCTGCTTCTTCTGTAGCTACCATTTCGAGAGTACTGTCGATAACCTTCATCATAGCCTCGGACAAAACCTTCACGAAACGCCTGAGTGGACGCGTTCTCGTAGTGGCGTGAACGCTGCGGACTGTAACTCTGTTCGCGCTGCCCGTCGCTGGCGCCGGTCTGTATACCCTGCTGGTAGCCCCGGTTCAGTTCATAGTTGCTGTTGTAGTCGCCGTTCCCATAACCACCGTTTCCATATCCCCCGTTTCCATATCTACCATCTCCATAGCCGCCGTTTTCGGAGCGGACGTATTGGCGATAGCCCTGGTCATAGCCCCGCACGAATCCCTGTCGGAAGGCTTGTGAAGACGCTCTTTGATAGTAGCGTGAACGCTGGGGACTGTAACTTTGCCGGCGTTGCGCATCACTTGCTCCGGTGTTCAAGCCGTACTGGTAACCCTGGTTGAGTTCACCTTGATTGCCGTAGCCACCGTTGCGCCCATAGCCGCGGTTACGGTCGTACCTATCATCGCGGCCGTTTCGGTTGCGATCTCGCCGCCACCCCCGATCTCTATCATCACGATCATCGCGGTCGCGACGACTGTATCGGCCATCATCATTGCGCCACTGCGCCACAGCTGTAGTGCTGGTCGCATTAATGACGCCAAAAACTGCTGCAAGCGCGAAGATAGCGCCGCCGATCTTTCTTTTCATGTGCGTTCTCCTCCCTTTTCTGAGGAGGTCAGCAACCTTTATGCCATTTAATAAGCAAGCACTTCTCAAAGGTTGAGGAAGCATTTTGCTCCTCTTTTGGTGCAGAGACGTCGCAGATGGGAACCGCTCACCTGCGTTTATCCCTAATAAACAAGGTGGAACGAGTTGGGAAAGGT
>JBPCIQ010000156.1:0-4635 GCA_051006135.1 Pyrinomonadaceae bacterium
TCACTACGGCAATGACACCCTGCGCTGCCTCGACAGCGCTAACTTTCCTCGCCGACGCCTTGCTCATTTCGTTGGCCAGTAGACCGAGAGCCTCATCCGCTCGTGTGGCATCAAGTTTAAATTCACCGCCGAGCAACCCGCCGCCGCCAAAATGGCCCAGCACCATATGAGCATCGGTAACCGTTGGCAGGACCGAGCGTCCATAACAAGCAGGGCCCGGGTCGGCGCCTGCCGACTCAGGACCTACGCGCAAGGAACCTCCCTCATCCACTCTGGCGATTGAACCACCCCCGGCGCCAACCGTGTGGATATCCATCACGGACACTGCGACCGGAAGCCCGGCGACGACAGCTTCATTGGTCGTCCGCAACCGTGACCCCTCGCAGAGCGCCACGTCACTCGAGGTGCCTCCCATGTCGAAGGTGATGATGTTCGAGAAACCGGCGACTCGCGCCGCAGCCAGGGCACCGACCACACCACCTGCTGGACCAGAGAGAATCGTCCGTACCGGCTCATTTGCTGCCGCGGTCGCGGAGATACTTCCACCAGAGGACTGCATTACGCGCAGAGTTAAAAGTGGTCTTTGGCCTTTGGTTTTTGGTCTTTGACTGTTTAGAGCGACTTTTGCAATTTCTCTGGGGGCCCTCTCGGCGAGACTGGTGAGGTAATCACCCATGAGCGGCTGCAGATAGGCATTGATGGCCACGGTTGAAGTTCGTTCGTACTCGCGATACTCAGGCAAGATGCGATGCGAGATCGAAAGCGGTACTGCAAGTTTTGTAAGGGCCCTGGCGATTTGCTGCTCGTGTGCGGGATGAAGGAAAGAAAAGAGCAAAGAGATGGCTACTGATTCAACCTGTGAGCGCTTCAGCTTTTCGGTTAGGACGCGGACCTCGTCGGCGCTCAAGGGTTTTAGTACTTCCCCGTTTGCCGTGACCCGCTCGTGAACTCCAAATCGAAGATCGTCCGCCACCAGTGGCGGTGGGCCAATCGCGTTGAGGTTGTAGAGTTCAGCTCGAGCCTGCCGGCCAATCGCCAGAACATCTTCAAACCCCCTGGTCGTGACCAGCGCCGTACGCGCTCCGCGTCGCTGCAGCAACGCATTGGTTCCGACGGTAGTGCCGTGGACGACTTCGATGTCCTGTAGCGCTCCGCCGGCGCCGGCGGCGATGCGTTGCAAACCCTCAATAATTGCCATTGACGGATCGTCCGGTGTGGAAGGTAGCTTAAAGATCTGAGGACGGCCGTTTAAATGGTATACAAAATCGGTGAAGGTGCCGCCCGTATCGACGCCTACCCGGACGTGGCTCGCCTTTGCTTTAGCGTTGCCCAAGACATTTTCCATTTGTCATATGACGCGGCCGCTCCAAACAAATCGGGAGGATTCGACGAACGCAACCCTTAATCAACACTCGCACTCTTGTTTTTCACGGGTCATTAACGGCTGGAATCGATTTCAATTTATTGCGGCTCGCTGCTGCAATCCAGCTCGTTGCGGGTCATGAGGTCAGTAAGAATAATTGAACTGAAGCTGCAAGGATCGAAAATGACTAAATGATAAATTTCAAATGAGAGATGGAAAATCTTGTTCGCTCCTTCTACGCTCTGCCTCCTGCCTCCTGCCGTCGGCTAGTCAACCTTAGTCCAGCATCCCTTGCGGTTCGATACCCGTGCAGCATCCAGCACAAGCTGCACGCGGTATCCATCTTCGAAAGTCGCCGCGTCATCAACCGTGGTGCGTCCCTCGCGCATTGCTTCAACAATCTCACACGAGAGGGCGGCAAAGCCCCGCGACCAACTTGCCGGTCGCATGCCGGGTGCGATGGTATTTTGGTGGACCTCAATAGGACGCCAGGCGCCCGACCCAACCGGGGAATGCCAGAGTTCGCCGGCTTCTTCCGCCATCAAGGCTCCGGTTGTGCCGTAGATTTCCAGACGATTCTCGTAGCTGCCTGCTTCGACCACAGAGAGCGCGGCTGCACCAGTGGCATTCTTTGTTAGCGGTGAGTCAGCAAGGCGAAAATGTAGTTTTGCTTCGTCATCGGAAGTTACTCGGCGCATCGAACCGGTAGATTTATCCGGACGTTCAGCGACGTGGCTTGTGAGCATACAAGAAACCTCGCTGATCTCCGTGCTCAGTAGCCAGCGAAATGAGTCGATGACGTGAGAGCCGATGGCCGCCAGCGTGCCGCCGCCCATGGTCTCATCTGACCACCAGTCCCAGGGACGTCCAGGCACGCCACGATAATCGGAACGGAAAAGATAGTTGCAGTGGCGCACCGCGCCTATGGCACCAGTAGCTACCATATTGCGCATCATTCTCCGGCTTTTTAGAAAGCGCAGCTCATGATCGATCAGCGCAAGCACTCCCGCCTTACGTGCTCGTTCGCTCATGCGCTTAGCCTCTGCCGAGTTCAAGGCCATCGGCTTTTCACAAAGCACGGCTTTACCACGCTCAAGTGCCGCCAGAGTCATCTCCATGTGTGTCGCAGGAGGCGTCACGACGCTAATGAGATCAATATCATCTCGCTCGATCAGCTCCTGCCAATCCCTCGCTACGTGCTCAATGCCAAACTCTTTTGCGACCTCAGCGGCGTGCTGGCGATCACGGCTCGCGATAGCAACCACCCGCGCGCTCATGCAGTCGCGAAATCCCGGAATCTGCGTGGTGCGGGCAAATCCTGCGCCTATGATCCCGATACCTATGGTTTTTCCGTTACTCAACTGGATTAATGGGAGTCGCCACTGAATTGTAGCGACAGATCTAGCGGGTGACTTTCATATTGTCCGGGTTGCTTCGAACCATTCGACCTCCGTTTCATTTCGCCTGGACTAAGATCGAAGGACTGCTCAGGAACGGCCAGTGGCAATGTCCGAACAACCTTCTAATTGGCGAAGGGGTCAGGACTGGACTCCTAAAATCTCGTCAAAATCGTTTGGCGAGCGCAGTGTACCATGAAGTCATGCGAGAGTAGCAAAAGTCTCACACCCCCTGGCAATGATCTCGCGACGTTATCTGAAAGTTTTAATGAATAAACGAGTTTCGTCTGATTACCTGAATCAGCTTGGTTAAAAGATTGTGTCGGAAAAAAAGAGAGGGGCGTAAGCCCCTCTCAAGTTTGTTAATCGGATCTTGCTCCGTACTCAAGCTGAGCAAGTATCCTTCGCCTTCATTGGGGGCTTAGGAATTTTCGATGGCCGTACAAAGAGAATTCCCGGAAGTATCCTTAAGGAGAGTAGTCGAGGAGATACTGCCGTGATTTAGAACGATGTACTTCTCGGACGCAGTTTTAAATCAGGTGGCGGCTACAGAAATCAATTGAGTCATCCTCAATTCAGCCACCATCTGATAGCGAATCGTCGTAACTGGCGAGATTCTTGAATCAAGATCTCATTTCGAAGACTCGCTAATTGACAAACACCTGACATCCGCGGCGAGGGGTACGGCAAACACGGTGCCAGTTTTTATTAGAAGAAGACTTTCAAGGCAAAGACAATAAATTCAAAACTGTCGCCCGTCGAGAAGCAAGACCCCCCCCTTCCGTAATTGCTTAAGATTTATTGGTGCCCCCGCAGGGATTCGAACCCCGAACCAACAGATTATGAGTCTGCTGCTCTAACCGTTGAGCTACAGGGGCACAACAACTTACGGGCGGTCGCTTTCTGAGTGTAGCGGAAATTGTAGTGACTGCGCGTCGATTTCCGCTCTCCCAACCGCCTCTTGATTCAGATTGGCGAAACGCTCGAAGGGGCGTTCCTGGCCTTCCGGCGTCGGATGAATGTAGCGTTCAGAAATCGTTACACTACTGTGACCGGCGACCTTCTTAATTGTGAAGGCATCCGCGCCAGCTTCACCGAACCTGGTTAAAAATGTGTGGCGAAACGAGTGTATCACGCAGTCCATTGGAAGCTGCAAATCGCGCCTTAACTTCTGATGAAGATGGTCGAGCGAAGTCACTAGGTAGGTTTGCCAGCATAATTTGCGAAGACAAACTCCGACTTGCTTTCCAACGATCGGTTTACAAGCATCTCTTGAGCCCTACGCGTCAGGCTTACATGACGTCGCGCATTCTTCGATTTACCCTCACGCACGAAAAGATACCCCAGTTTCTTGCCATTGAGCGCATCAAGCTCAATGTCTGTCCATTTGAGCGCGAGCGCCTCACCTAAGCGCAATCCTGTTTCTAGAAGTAAGATGGCCACATCGCGCAACGGTTGTGATGCAGCCTCTAGGTAGAGCCTTTCTTGTTGCTGCGACAGAACGAAGTCACGACTCCGTTCACCCTTGAGCATTTTGATCCTGGGAACCGCTGCGATCTCGTTCCAATCATGAGCAAGGTAGAGTATCCGTCGCAATGTGGCCAACTCACGGTTTATTGTGGCCACAGCAACACCGCCGTGGCGACTTTGGACGTAGATCGCAATTTGAGCCTTGTTTATTTTGTCGAGTGGTGAGGACGCCAGCGGAGCGAATTCCAAAAGCCGGGTTAACTTCTGGTCCCAGAAAGCGATAGTTCTCGGCTTGCCCGCACAATGCACCCTAATTTCAGCTTGAAATCTTGGCCCGAATTCTCGCAAGGTTACGACTCTCTTTTGTTCAGCGATACCAACTTCACCTTTTGCCAACCTCGTTTT
>JBPCIQ010000157.1:0-6896 GCA_051006135.1 Pyrinomonadaceae bacterium
CGAATCGTGAGTTTCATAGGAATGGAGGGTGTGACGCTCCGAGCCGAGACCCATCGGCAGAACTTAATCGGCAAAATATGAGGTCTCGTTCCAGACCGGTGTGAGAGCAATGTGACAACCGATCAGATCCTGGTTCGTAAGCACCTCGATCCAGGAAAAGCCATCCGGGTTCGTCCAAACGGGGTTGTAAACTCGCGTGAAGTAGACATCCAGCCTGGCGCGCCCATCTTGCAAGAGATGCGGCAGCAGGAATGAAAGCTCGTTCATGGAGAGAGGATACTCTCTGGGCCAGGTCGTTTCGTTCCACATCTTCGGATGTGGCGGCGTGTAGATTGGCCTTGGCACAAACTTGTTCCAGGCGTTTGGAAATACACTGCCTTCGGTCGCGATTGCACCCAGCAATGCATTGAGCATAAAAAGACAGCGCGCAACCTGCCAGCCACCGCTGTTGCCCGATGAGGCGCTGCGCCAGTTGTGAGTGCTGAGCTTCGTTCCGGCGGTCGAGACGCACTTCGCAACATCTTCGAGCAGCCGCACGTCTACGCCTGATTCCTTAGCCGCAAACTCGAACGTGTAATCCTGGTAAAGCTCCTTGAGAACTTGTTCGAAGCTTGCAAATGATCTGTCGATCTGCGGATGTTCGATGGCCAGATACTCTTCCCAATTCCACCAGCGGCGAACAAAGTCGCGATTGTAGAGATCGTTCTGAATCAAGTAGTTTGCGATTGCCAGCAGGATCGCGGCTTCTGAACCGGGAAAGGGCGAGACCCAGTAATCGGCGTGCGTTGCCGTGTTCGAGAGACGCGTATCGAAGACGATCAGCTTTGCGCCATTAACCTTCCCCTCAATAATTCGCTGTGCGTGGGGATTGAAATAGTGTCCCGACTCGAGATGGGCGCTGATTAGGAAGATAACTTTGGCATTCGCGTGGTCGGGGCTTGGTCGATCCATTCCCATCCATAGCTGGTAACCTTCGCGGCTGGAAGACGAGCAGATGTTTGTATGTGAGTTGTGACCGTCAATGCCCCAGGCTGCAAGTATGCGTTCAGTGAAACCATCTTCGCCGGGACGGCCCACGTGGTACATCACCTCCTCACGACGATCTTCCACGATTGCTTTGCGTATGCGTCCTGCTAATTCGTCGAGGACTTCATCCCAGCTCACCTGCGCCCATTTACCTTCACCGCGTTTTCCCACGCGTTTGAGCGGATGGAGAATGCGGTCAGGGTCAGTGATCTGATTCAGCGTCGCCGGGCCTTTGGCACAGTTGCGTCCGCGCGAGCCGGGATGCTCGGGGTTGCCTTCAAACTTCTGCACCTCGCCGGTCGCCTTGTCGATATAGGCGAGCAGACCGCATGCGGATTCACAGTTGAAGCAGGTAGTAGGAACGAGGGTATAGCGTCGCTCTTTACGCTGCGGCCAGGCTTTGGGATCAAGCTCCACCCAATCGTCCCAGCGTTCCTTTGGTGGATACGCAGCGAGATGATTGCGGCTGGCCCCGGGATAAAAGGTCTCGCCGCGAGCTTCAGTTTCTTCGCGGGCGGCGCTGACTTTTTTATTGGATTCGATGTCCGACAATGTGGGCCCGTTCCTTATTCGGCGATGATCTTGTTACCAAAAAGAGTTTGGTAAGTTCAATTAATCTAAAACTGTGGCGATGCTGAATACTCTCTTCTACGATTCTCATCAGGGCGATGGCGGTGATGAAATCGACACTTCGAATCGGCGATTCGGCCAAGTATTTTGTGTTGTCACCTCAACTCGGCGCGAAACCTATCGCCTAAACCCTCTGGAATGTTGTCGTAGTAATCCTGGATCTCCTCGAGCTCTTTCTCGGCGTGAGGATGAAAAGAATAGTTCATTGCTTATTTCGTGAACGCAATCTATTCATCACTTCCTCGCCAGGAATCGGCGTTACTACTCCGTCTTCTATCTCCTTGACTCTTCTCTCAGCCTCTTCGGCCCAGAGGGAATCAATCCTCTTCTGGTCTTCGGAGTCAAGGCTTTCAAGCAGACGGTCAGCAAGCATTGCTCTAGCGCCGGGCGGCAGAGACAGCGCAGCGCTGATTATTTCTTCGTATGTGCTCATCTTTCCTCCTTCGATGATCGTTAGGGCTTGAGTAAATCGGCATAGACATCGTCTCCGGAATAGCCCCAGATGGCGTTGAGCGATACTTCGCTGGCCTTCAACCAGAAATCGTCACCGTTCGACAAAACAGTAATAAGAACCTGCGTGCCATTTTGGTACGTCAAACTCTTCGACAGGCTCGATTCTTCCAGCGCGAATTCTCTCTCGCATGATTAACCACGATTAATTGTTTGCTCCGTTTTTCCGCCCCAGGTATCGCTCAAAGAGCTTGTCTAACCGCCGGTCAGTATCTGCCATCCTTTGGTCAAACTCTGCTCGTGACGCGGAGAGACGAGCGTAAAAGTCCTCGCTCTGAGCCTGGAGATAAGCATGTAAGCTCTCGATCTGCATTTTCAAATGTTCATCGAAGGTGTCCATTCGTTTCTCAGCGGTATCCATTTGTTTGTCCGCGCTATCCATTCGCTCGTCCGCGTTGCGAGCAAGCTCGGTAAGGGTGACAAAAGCCTGCTCCAGACGAGCGATCCGCTGTTCGTCGCTATCCATTCGCTCGTCCGCGTTGCGAGCAAGCTCGGTAAGGATGACAAAAGCCTGCTCCAGGCGAACGATCCGCCCCTCGTCATTCTGCAAACGCACCGAATACTCTGTTTGTTGCTCAAGAATGAACTGCATGGTGGACTGCATTTGTTCATAGCTCATGACTATTTCCTTTCGTGAGGTGCTCCGTTATTCGTAAGACCAGAGTTGCAGAGCTGAGTGTAACGTCGGCAATTTCGGAATGCCAGTGAGCGATTGTTTTACTTCAAAGCTTGCTCGCGCCAGCTCCCCGGTTGCCCAGCCTAAAGCTTCACATTGAGGTTTAGAGTTCAGCCTCTAGAGGTCGCTGATTCGCGAAACAAACTAGGGTGAACTGTAAACTGGTTGAACTGCAAGTGTAACTACTCGGCCCTTACGCCAGCTTCTTTCAACACGAAGGCGGGGGTGCTTGGCTCGCCTCTGAAAAAGTCATCGTCCTTGCCTACCGTGATCGCCCAACGATGGATCCACGTGATGCCTTCGGGACCCGCATACGTATCGGGCGAGGTGTAGGCCTGATCTGTCAGCGCCTCGTCCAACGTGATGAAGTTATAGCTTCGCTTTTTCATCATCTGAGCCAGCGCGTGGAAATAATCACCGTTCAGGGTGTTGGCACGGAGCAGCAGAATCTGCTTCATCTCATAGCCAAACAACGCCATCGACTGTTGCTCGAAGTACGCGAACTTCTGTTCCATATATGAAATGTAGCTTTGCCCGATGCGCTTCATTAATTGTTTGTCGCCTCGCTGCATCGCATTGTCATAAGCGCGCGCGAAAATCCATTCAGAATTGTCAACTGTCACCGGAGCGATGCGATAACCGCGCCCGCTGAGAAACTTCTCAAATTGCTGTTTTGTTTCCAGGCTTTTTCCAGTGTGAAGAAAGGGATGACGAAAGTAACGGAGGGTTCGCCCCTTCGCTTGCAGCAGGCCGCGGGTAACTTCCTCACCACGCACAACATCCTCCTTGAAAATATCAAGCGGCGTGCTATGAAGATCTGGATGCGAGAAAGTGTGGTTGCCGAGTTCGAGTCCCGCATCGAGCCACATTCGCAGGAACCCAACGCGCCTTTCGTCCAGAGTGCCGTTAGTTAACAACTTGTTCTCATTTACGAATCCGATCGCGGGTACTCTGTTTGATTTAAACGCGTGCAAAAGCTTGCGTGTGACAGTCGATTGACTCGCCAGGTCGTGTCGCAAGGATATGACGGGCAGGTCGTCAAATGTGACGGCGACCGCACGATCCTTACCTACCGAAGATATTTGGGCGTCGACACAAACTGTTGAGGACAAAACTACCAGGCACGTTAGCGCGGCGTTTAGAAACTTGGTCTTCATGGATCTATCCCAGCTTGGCCAAACGAACCGGCCCACATCCTTAGCGGGTGGATGGGATTAATTCACCTCGAGGCTGTGAGCCCATGGCTTCATGCCAGTGGCACCGATTGCCCCGCTTGCACGTAAGCGTTCTCATAAAGCATTAGTCCCATCAAAGCCATCGGCGCGGCGCCGACTCCAAGGGAAGCGCTTACTGAGCCGAAGATGGCGAGCCAGCAAATCACTCCACCAAGGACCGAAAGTAGCATTCCGATCCGGAAGTCGCTCTTGTAGCGGCCGCGCACCATCTCCCAGACCGCCAGCCGTGCGTGCGCAGTCACATGCGTCAGTGAAACCTCGCCCCAGACCATCAGCATGTGCAGCAGACTGGTAGCGCCGAGTATCCATAGCAACGGCAGCACAATTCCTGGATCAAGGGGCGTCGCAGGTTCGAATCGCGCCGCGAACGGCAACAGGGCAGCTGCTCCAACCAGCAGCGATTGCGTTAGCAAATGAGGTGGCAGTAATGGGTTTTGCCACATATCGCGCGCTTTCGCCTGGGCAAAGAGATAAGCTGTGTAGACCGCGGTCATCACGGAAAGCGGCAGACCCGGAATCATTAGCCAGCGGTGCAGCCAATGGGCCCCGAACCAGCTGGCGAAGAAGTGAAACGCGACCACAAGGGTGTAGCCTGCGATAATAAATGCGCCTTTCACCAGCCAACTGTGCCACTGTGGTCGCGTAAAAATTAAATGAAATCGCTCGGGATGCTCCAGGTCCAAAATCAACAGGCCGCCAGTGATGGCCAGGAACACACCAGAAAGCACAGGCGCTACCCACAACCACATCGCGCTTTCAGGTCGCAGGAAGCCAAACAAGACCAGCAGCAGGGGAATAAGGTATGCCCCGGCGGCGATTCCCTTGGTCCACGTATAAAGACTGACTTTCCAATCCCACGGAATTGAATGAGCCACGTCGTATGAGAGCAGTGCCGCAGCCGAGGTATTGTTGTAGTTTGGATTTCCTGACACGACCTGCGCGCTGCCCTGCTGCTGCTCGCTCCACATATAGAGTCCGCCTTCCGGACGACGTGCACCAAGTGGATCAAGTGTGGCCTGGTGCGCGCCCTTGTAGAAAAGTTTGGGCAAAGTCTCCTTTTCCGGCCTGCGCACTGTGACCGGTTCTCGGTTGATGATCTGCGCAACGTAAGAGTCCGCATCATTCATGTCGCCGACCAAAATTGCCTGCGTGGGACAAACGACAACGCAAGCGGGCTCCAGGCCCATGTCAATACGGTGGGCACAAAAATTACACTTCTCTGCGGAATGATCTTCCGGGTTAATGAAGATTGCGTCGTAAGGGCAAGCGGCCATGCAGGCCTTGCAACCTATGCAGATGGATTTGTCGAAATCGACAATCCCGTCTGCGCGTTTGAACATCGCCGTGGTGGGACAGGCGGTGACGCACGGGGCATGCGCACACTGATTGCAACGCGTTACCTGGTGAGCGCGGCGGGTCTGCGGAAAGACGCCAACGTCGACATGCTTTACGTAAGTGCGCGTCACTGAAAGGGGTACGAGATTCTCAGACTTGCACGCCGTAGTGCACGCGTGGCAACCAATGCACCGAGTATGATCGATAACCTTCGCCCACTTCACAGGTTTAGACTGGATCTGCTGCTGATCGAGCATGAAGCTCCTGTTCCGTTTGTTTTGGTGAGAGCAAACTATATCACGCAAAACGTTAAGCGGAAGTGAAAGAAGAGGAAACGATGCCTCAAGCTCGTTTGCGATGACTCATGAAAAAATGGTAGAAGGGTATGCTGGTGCCGGCAAGCGTTCGTAAGGAGATTAAGTTATGAGGTTCGTTATTTCGCGTCTTGCATTAATAGTTTTTTCTGTAGCTTTAGTTACAACTGTCTCTATTTTGACCGGCGCGACTCGCTGGCAGGCCCACGCGCTCGGCGTCAGTGATGAGGTGCGCCGGATCTCCCCTGCTGAACTCCGCGAAGCGTTGCAGAAAGGCGAAGCAGTACTAATTGATGTCCGCAATGAAGAATCTTACAACGCCGGTCACATCAAAGGCGCACTCTTGATTCCCGTAAGTGACGTTGGCGGGCGGATTAAGGACGTGCCGAAGGACAAATTCATCGCCACTTATTGTTCTTGACCAGCTGAACACACTAGCGCCCGTGCGGCGCAAACACTCAGAGAGAACGGAATTAAGAACGCGGCAGCAGTGCTCGGCGGGTATGATGCTTTAGTGAAAGCGGGATTCCCTGTCGAAAAGGGCCCCTCAGGAAGGTAAGCGTCGTTGACAAAATGGCTCCGGCATAAGAAATTAGATTTTGACTGGTCAGATACTAGTTGTCGTGATTCAGCTTTGGGAGGATGTTAATGCGTCATCTTATTTCACTTGCGGTTGTGCTTATAGGAGCCTGGGCGCTCGTCGCCTGTAACTCCGCGGAGAATACCGCTTCGCAAAAACCTGCTTCTAACTTGAACTCAGCAGCAGTGGCGACACCCAACGCCAAGCCTCCGGGTGACGGCGTGCGACGCATCACAACGGTAGAGCTTCGGGACCTAATGAGTAAGGGACAAGCTGTGGTGGTTGATGTGCGTGGTGAACCTGCTTACAAGGCGGGTCATATCAAAGGCGCCAAGCTAATGCCAACCAACGAGTTTCTTAGTCGCATTAATGAATTACCGCGCGATAAGATGATTGTTACGTATTGTGCTTGACCGGCCGAACAAACGAGCGCCGGTGCGGTGATCAATCTCAAAACAAAAGGTATCGAAAACGCGGCTGCACTCCTGGGTGGCTGGGACGCGTGGAAAAACGCCGGACTCCCGGTGGAAACGGCACAGTAGGCAGGAGGCAGTTGGCAGGAAGCGGTTGGCAAGAGTCCAGGATAGGGT
>JBPCIQ010000158.1:0-11792 GCA_051006135.1 Pyrinomonadaceae bacterium
TGCCCGAACGCGCTATTGAAGAGTATCGAATCGGTGAAGAGCCTTACTACCTCGCTGTTGGTGGGGAGATTGATCTCTTTGCCGCCGCCCACTCAGCCCGTTTGCCGGTAATTCTCAAAGGGCCCACGGGCTGTGGCAAGACTCGTTTTGTCGAGCACATGGCCTGGCGACTTGAGCGACCCTTAATCACGGTCGCCTGTCACGAAGATCTTTCGTCGACGGATCTCGTCGGGCGATTTCTGCTCGAGGGCGAGGAGACCGTCTGGCACGACGGCCCGCTTACTTCTGCCGTGCGCAATGGCGCGATCTGCTATCTCGACGAAGTTGTCGAAGCGCGCAAAGACACTGTCGTGATCATCCACCCACTGACGGACCATAGGCGGCGTCTGCCGATAGAAAAGCGCGGCACAATTCTGGAAGCGCCGTCAGACTTTATGCTCGTCGTTTCCTACAATCCCGGGTACCAGTCGATTCTTAAAGATCTGAAACAATCGACTCGACAGCGTTTTGTCGCAATTGATTTCGATTACCCTCCAGCCGAACTGGAGGCTGAAATTGTGGCGCGGGAAGGCGGCGTGGATGAAGGCACTGCTCGCGATCTGGTTTTAATTGGCCAGAAGGTGCGAAACCTCCGCGGACACGGACTGGAAGAAGGCGTGTCCACCCGCCTGATGATTTATGCTGCGCAACTCATTGCGCTTGGCATCCCTCCCGTCACCGCCGCCGACGTTGCTATGTGCTCACCGATCACAGACGACCGCGAGCTCCAACGCAGCATCCGCGAGATCGTGACCACGGTGATTTAACAGTGGTTTGGGATAGTCTGGTGAGTCGTCTTTCAATAAGCGTATAATTAGCGCTGGGGGTAAACATGAGTGCTCACCACGTCGAGATTACCCTCTCACAGGATGGTAAGTTAATGCTTGAAGAACTGCCATTTCGCGCGGGAGAAACGGTGGAAGTCATCATCCTCGCGCAACAACCGAGATCGAACGGTCAGGAATACCCCCTCCGCGGTAAGCCCATTAAGTACTTAGACCCGACCGATCCGGTCGCAGAACCAGACTGGGATGCGGCTCAGTGATTGTCGTCGATACCCACATCAGATGATCGTAGCGACCGCCAGGGTTTTTGACTGCCAATTGCTGACCGCGGATGACAAAATCGTGCGGTATCCACACGTAAAAATACCAAGAACAGATGAGTGATACCGATCGTGAGAAGCTGGCCTCAGCCGAGCAAAGCGATAGTTCCGAACCGAACTCAGATGAAAGAGAATTTCACGATCATCTAAGTCCTGTGAAAAACGCGGCTGAGCGCCAGTCATTCGTCGAATTAACTCGCGACCTGGCGCGCTTGCCATTAGATCAGGCGGCCGCAGCGCTCGAAGCAAGCGCGACTATCGCCGGCGTATCATTGCGCGCAAGCATAGCGTTTCTGCGTGCCGCGCCCGAAGCTTCACACACTTTGGAAGCTTCCGAGTTGCGCGCCTGGGGAGAGATGGGTCGCCGACTGGCGATGGGTGATGTGGAGACGGCTATCACGTTTTTCGTCGCCGGCGTGAGCGACCTGAGGACCGTGCCGCCGGCAACACGGGCAGTTGTTTTTAAGCTGTGTGCCCGGCAGATGACGCTCTCCACCTCAATTGCTACTGAAACCCTGGCGAGAGTTGGACCACTCGCGCAAGCCATAGACAACCCCGAGGCGCTGCGTTCAGTGCTGGAGATTGCCGCGGAAATCGCCCGACGCTCCGCTAAACACAGTGCGGACTTTCTCGCTGCCAGCCCACCAGCGATTGCTTGCTTAACTAACTTCCGAGATCAGATTGTTTGGCAAAACGCTGTCGCTCTAACTGCTGGCTTCGCCGAGCGCGCCGGGGGCATAGCGACCGATGCATGGCTGGCGATCCCGACCGCACTCGCCAAGCTCGACCGGGAAGACGCACTCCGATTGCTGAATAGAACAACTGATTTTCTGCAGCGCGGTGGAGGCGGGGCGCTGCACGTGATGCTTTCGGGCGCAGAGATTTTGCGAAACTTGCCCGAAGTTTTCGAATCCTGGATCGAGTTGCTCTGGACCGTGGCGCAACATGGCAACGCCAGTCTCGTGGCCTTCGTAAAAAGCAGTCCACGATTTATTCGCGGATTTTCGGGTGCTATCGATCGCGGACGCGCAGTGACTCTTTCAGAACGCGTTCTATCGCTGACCAGGGACATTGCCGCCATAGACGGAGAAGCGGCGCTCTCCTGTTTTCGCGCCAGTCCCGGGGTCCTTAGGACTGTTGCGATCGAACAATTCGAAGAATGGGCACGTCGAGGCCTCTCCACCAAGAGTACTGATCCGCGCGCTCGCCGAAGCTACTTTGCGCTGGAAACGCGTAGCAGCTTTGAGGTCCTGCACAGCGGCAGCAGCGGCTTGGCGCTCGAATCTATCCAGCATCTCCTGCGGCTCTACGTCGAGGGTCTGACTGGTCACGAAGTGGAGCTGGCGGCCATCACGGCGGTTCCAATCGAAACAAGAATTGGCGACGGCCGGACGATTCACCTGCCGTCGCTGGTGGCTGAGTTTGGCGAAGACGATCTCGATTTCCGTCTTTACAAAGTGTTGGCCGCTCATGCTGCCGGGCAGATCGAATTCGCTACTCACGAGCCTGACACAACTGAGATTCGCGCTGCCTATTCAGCAATCGCTGAAATCTATGACCCGTCAAACGTTGACTTGCGTGATGGATTTGCTCTCGACGGCTACCTCATCGATAGCAGCGCAACCACTGACAGTCACGTTAACTCCGTCCCTGACCACCTCGACTACCGCCAGGTGCTGGATCTTTTTCCGCAACCGCGGCTCGCACGCAGAATCTTCGGCACGTTGGAGAATGGCCGCATCGATTTCCGGCTGCGCCACCAGTACCGTGGTCTCGCGCGCGACCTCAATTTGATTCGAGAACACCTCCGCCGCGGCCGCCCGCGCATCGTGGATCTTCCCGCTGCGCTTGTTCCTTTTGAATTGCTATTTCAAATCACTGTGCTGGGTGGCGCTTTGCCGGATTCCAGGGAGTATTACAGTCAGATCGTTTCAGAACTCGAGACAGTGGCTGCAGAGTATCTCTCGAGCGCCACGGCGACGGTTGCCGACACGTTAATGGCCACACACCGTGTCTACCTACTCTTTCAGTCGGTCACTCCCGCTGACGACTCGGTGCAACAAATTGAAACGCAAGAGGAGCCCTCAGAAAGTGACGAGGAGAACAGCGCCACCAGCGAAACACTCAAAACCCGCCCGGCAGACCGCACGCCGCAGCGTCGTGATGCACGCGAACTTTTCAATGCCTGGAATGATCCGGATGCTGATGGAGACCCTGACAACCTCGATGGCGCCGAGGCGTGGCTCGAGGCTGAGAGCCAGGAACAAGATCTGGAAGCAGGAGAAGTTGCCTACAATTACGATGAATGGGATCGCGAATTAACGGACCATCGTCTCGGCTGGTGCCGTGTGATTGAAAAGAGCGTGAAGCATGGTGATCGAATGTTTGTCGAGCAAACGCGCGATCGGTACAAAGGCGTGATTTCCTCCATCCGCCATCAGTTTCAGTTGATGAAACCCGAAGACCTGACTCGTGTAGCGAATGAACTCGACGGCGAGGAATACGACCTCAATGCGGTGATCGACTACGTAATCGACCGCCGGGCGGCCAAGGTCGGTGGCGGCCATCAATCCGAGCGGCTCTATACGAAGCGTCTGCGGCGCCGGCGTGACGTGACAGTTTCGTTCCTGCTGGATCAGTCGTCATCAACGGCCCGCACAATTGGCAGACACCCGCTGCAGCCCTACACTCATCCGGGTCGGCGAATCATCGAGATCGAGAAAGAAGGCCTTGTCTTGATGAGCGAAGCATTAGAAGCTGTTGGTGATGTTTACTCAATAAACGGTTTTACCTCGGAAGGTCGACGTAATGTAAAATTCTATGTAGTGAAGGACTTCGATGAGAAATATTCTGACGAAGTGAAGCGTCGTATCGGCGGCATTACCTATCAGAATAATACCCGGCTGGGCGCCGCAATTCGCCATGCAACAGCGAAACTGGTCCGACAGGAAGCACGCACACGATTGTTGATTGTGCTTTCTGACGGACGACCTTATGACCACGATTATGGCGACGCCCGCTACGCTCGTGAGGACACGCGTGAAGCGTTAAAACAGGCCAAGATTCAGGGTATTACGCCCTTCTGCATTACCATCGATCGCGAATCGGAGTCGGAGTTGCGCGACCTCTACGGGGAGATTGGATACACGATTATCGACGACGTGCTTTCGTTGCCGGAGCGACTGCCGGGCATCTATAGACGACTCACCACGTAACCTTTAAACCTCATCACTGAAAGGACTCTTTATGAATCACGGAAAAGTCTCGCCCGAAATTGCCCAGGGTCTACTCGCCCTTCATGAACGCATCGCTGCATCTAACATTCCATCGTCGAAGCTGGACGAAAGTATCAACATTGCGACCTGGAATATTCGTGAGTTTGGTAAGAAGAAACGAACCACGGCGGCGATTCACTACATAGCGGAAATCCTTGGCCAGTTTGACCTGATCGGCGTGGTTGAGCTGCGAGATAACCTCGCAGACCTGAGGCGGGTGCTGAAAATCCTGGGACCCTATTGGCGCGCTGTCTATTCCGACATGATTCCCGACGCCGGCGGCAATCGCGAACGCATTGCTTACATCTATGACAAACGCGCTGTCGTCTTCAATGGTCTGGCAGCGGAGGCCAGCGAACCGCGCAAGAAGAAAGGGTTCGAATATCTCCCCGAATCATCGTTCTGGCGCAGCCCCTACATGGCGTCGTTCAAGTCCGGCAACTTCGACTTCGTCGCGCTGACTACCCATATCCGATGGGGCGAGGGCGAAGAACCGCGCAAATTTGAACTCGAACGCCTGGCTGATTGGATCGAAGCTAAACGGCAGGAAGAACATCGGGAAGACAAGGATATGATCGTGATGGGTGATTTCAATATCCCCTCGAAGACCAGCCCTCTGTTCCAAGCAATCACAAAACACGGGCTCCAACTTCCCAAGGCATTGGCAGGTCTGGAACACGGAACCAATTTGGCGAAAGATAAACGCTACGACCAGATACTTCATTACGCCGAATACCCCGAGAACTTCACGAACAAAGGCGGCGTGCTGGACTTCTACATCGACGCCGCTCACATAAAAGATCTCTTCCCAGGCATGACAAAAGATGATTTCACTTACCAGATGTCAGACCATCTGCCGTTGTGGATGCAGATGAATACGGACATTGATGGCTTCCAGCTCGAACAGATTATTCACTCCTGAAGATCGGGAATAGTTGCTGATGCATAAAACTCGACGGCTTGGTTGACTCTCAGGTTGGGAAGGTGTCGGGTTCATAAGAGTCTTGCCTTCACTTCAGTGGGTGGTTTAAGTTTGCGCCATGTCTCTTCCTGATCTGGTGGTTCGCGGCAACCGAGTAGCGCTGCCGGAATCAAATGCGGGAGTTGATCCCCAAGAGCGTCGATTAGTTCCACCTTTCAAGCTCGTTCCAGCCTCAATTCACATTCGCGGGGGACGCATTGCCGCGATCGCTCCCTATGATGACGTGCCATCTGGCTGCAAACTTGTCGAGTTTGACGAAGACTCAGTCGTAATGGCCGGATTGGTTGATACGCATGTCCACATTAACGAGCCGGGACGCACCGAGTGGGAGGGCTTTGTAACGGCAACCTGTGCGGCTGCAGCTGGCGGAGTCACAACGCTCGTGGACATGCCGCTGAACTCCATTCCTCCTACTACAACGGTTGACGGCCTGAGGGCGAAGTTAGCTTCAGCTCAGGGTCGATGCCACGTTGACGTTGCCTTCTGGGGCGGTGTGGTTCCCGGAAACACGCCTGAACTCGCACCACTGCTGGCCGCCGGAGTGGTTGGCTTCAAGTGTTTTCTCGTCCCTTCCGGCGTCGACGAGTTCCCCAATGTCACAGAGGGAGATCTACGAGAAGCAATGCCGGAGCTAGCGCGGCTGGGAGCAGTTCTAATTGTTCACGCCGAGTTGCCGGGCCCAATCGATGACGCAATCAATTCCGCGAGACCAGAACTCGGCAGCCGGCTCTACGAAAGTTTTCTTCAACAGCGCCCCCGCGCCGCCGAAAATGAAGCTGTCGCTTTGATCATTCGTTTAAGCGAAGAGTTTGGTACGCGCGTACACATAGTCCATCACTCCTCAGCGGATGCCTTGCCAGCTCTTGGTAACGCAAAAGCAGCGGGTGTGAAGATTACCGCGGAGACCTGCCCGCACTATTTATATTTTGCGGCGGAAGATATCCCTGAGGGCGCGACGCAATTCAAATGCTGCCCACCCATTCGCGAGCGCGATAACAGGGAGGCACTTTGGAACGCACTCATAGCTGGTACTATCGACATTGTTGTGTCGGATCACTCCCCATGTCCGCCGGAGCTGAAGCTGCCTGGCTCTGGTGACTTTCTTCAGTCATGGGGCGGCATATCTTCGTTGCAGCTTCGTCTGCCGGTGATTTGGACGGAAGCACAAAGGCGCGCGGTTTCAATCGGTAGTCTCGTTGAGTGGTTATGCGGCGGTCCGGCAAAGCTCGTGGGACTCGATCGACGCAAAGGCTCCCTCGCCGTCGGCTGCGATGCAGACATTGTGATTTGGAATCCGGACAAGGAATTCCGCGTCGAACCAGCCGCGATTTATCATCGGCACAAAGTAACGCCCTACCAGGACGAGGTTCTGCGCGGAGTGGTGCAGGCGACTTTTCTTCGGGGAAAGCGAATTTACGATGGCGGCGAATTTATAGCCGAACCTGAAGGGCTCCTCCTGAAAGGATCTGGAGGTGAGCTCTAGAGACAGAGTTACCATCAACAGAACGCCACGACCTTTTGCGGAATTCCACGCTCGCTGGTAGGAGAAGCACTAGAAGCAGTAGGCGATCCACGAAAATCACGAATTAACTCGAATTAAGGCATCCTTTCGCGCAGTTTCGTGTGGTTTCGTGGATCGTGTTTTGGTTTAGCAGCCTGCTACGTCCACTCTGCGATAGTGCCTCTCAACCTCGGCGTGCGTCGCGCCGGTCTCGACGGAAATCACGAACATCGCCGCGCAAGTCGCGCCGATCTCTACGAAGCTCGTGCCGGTCGCTACGCACCTCGTGTCGATCGGCTCTAATTTCGCGCCGGTCGGCACGGAGTTCTTGTTGCGAAGCTCCTTCACGCCGATCCTGGCGATACTCGCGGACGTCGGAACGGGTCTCGCGACGGTCCTGCCTAATCTCACGCCTGTCGCCACGAATCTCCCTCTTGTCTGCTCTGATCTCTTTTCTGTCCGCGCGCAATTCCGCGCACTCCCAAGGTTCAAAGTTGCAGCGTTTCTGGTCCTGGGCCAAAGCTGCTGCCGACAGACCCGTGACCAAGACACCTAAGGCAAACACCGTTCGAAAAAGTTTGATTCTCATTTTGTTCCTCCATCTAAGATTTCTCGGCTCAATTATCCTGGCCGACCAGACGAGCCCATCCGGTCTGCTCACCGAAGACATGGAGGAGAGACAGACTCCACCGCCGCGAGCCAGAAGCTCGTTGGTAGAATCATTTAACTTACTCCGGTTTAACCCCTTGCCGATAAGTTAGACGCGGGGGCTGTCGTTGCGGTCGAGATTTCTAAAGGAGAAGGTGCTCAGTATTTCGGCACGCTTGGATCTACTTCATTGGACCAGGCCGTGATCCCACCTTTGAGATTTATGAGATTGCCAGTGAAGCCGGAACGCTTGAGGGCCTCAATCGCCTTCGCGCTGCGCCCGCCCATTTTGCAGTGCACCACAGTCTCGCGATTCGCATCGATTTCCCCCATGCGGTTAACCACCTGGCCCAAGGGAATGTGGGTTGAGTTGGGCAGCTTCGCAATTGCGACTTCGTCCGCCTCGCGCACGTCGATGATTTGAATAACATCTCCGCGATCGAGACGCTGTTTGAGTTCAGTAGCAGTGATTTCAGGCATTTGTTGCTGAGTGGTTGCGGTCATGATTCTCCCGTTAGTACCTGGCGTTCTTCAGTCTTCCGCCTGGAAATTCTATACAGACATCCCATGAGTCACAAGCATGGGTGGAATTGGTCGTGAGAAAGGTTGAGCGATATTTCGTGCTGACGGGAGCATAAGATAAACTTCTTCTGATCTGGGGGGTGTTGGCTTTGCATTTGAGAGGTTGGCTTATGAGATTCGAGTTCTATCATGATGGTCTTGAGAACGTTCCGAAACTGTCCGTCGATGGTGTCGTGCCGAACGCCGTCCATTTTTCTCACTGGGAAGGAAACGAAACTCCTGGTGAGGTCAAATCAGATACTTCAACCGAGATCGTCTTGAACCTGGTCGGGACCCCAAACAAGATTGCTTTAACTCACGGCATCGACCTCGTGACAAATAACCATTTCGATACGGACGGAGTCCTTTCTGTCTGGACGGTTCTCAGCGGCGAACGAGCTTTAGCCTTGCGCGGCAAATTGATCCCGGCGGCGGAAGCAGGCGACTTTTCCGAATTCACGAGTGAGCATGCCGTGCGTGCGAGTATTGTTATTCAAGGCTCAGACCAGGCAAGTCCGAATAGTGAAAGCGGTTCTCCGCTTGCCAATTATCTTGCCGGCAAAGAGGTTGATGACGACGCGAAGGCATATGCATTAGTGTTGCCGGAAGTGGAGCGGGTCCTCTCAAAAACAGATGAATACGAGCATTTATGGCGCGGCGCCTGGCAGCTGGTGGCAACTGCCATCGAGAGTTTTGAGCGAGGCACATCTACTGTTGAAGAATTTTCTGACGTTCATGTTTCCCTGGTGACACTGGCACCCGAAGCTTTCAGCGACTCGGGTTTCAATCCCACACGACACGCGGCGCCCTACACGGCAATCTCGCGTTATGCGCGAGGTCAGCTCTTTGTGATAGCCACGCCTGGCGATGAAGGCTGGATTTACCGGATCGACTATCCTTACTACTCCTGGGCTGAAACTGTCGTGCGGCCGCGAATTGCGCGACGCGACTTTAGCGTGTTGATTACACAGCTTAATGAAATCGATCGCAGCATCCGTGGACATTGGAAGGCGGATAATCGTGAAATGACCTCGGCGATTAAGTTTCTCGCCGATGATTCCACTCTCGCTTCTTCAAAGTTGCGGCCGGATGAGATTGTCAATATCTTCCGCACTGAGCTCCTATCAGGAAAAGTGATACGCGCCGCAGTTTAGACTTTCGAACCAGCATAAGCAGAAACGCGATGACAGTCGCTGGCGAAGTGGTCACACACACAGAACCGTTTGCGGTAGCCAATGGATCCTGGCACTCAAGTACATCTGAGACTTTTCCGCGACAATCTATCATCGAGAAGGAACCGGAACTTGAGTGCTCGCATCCATTGGCTACCGCAAACGGTTCTGTAGTTAGTGGTGATTTTAGCAAGAATGCGTGACGTGCTAATCATCGGAGCTGGACCAGCAGGATTGGCGGCTGCGCTTTGGTGTGATCAGCTTGGTCTCGACACGCTTGTGCTTGAACGGCAAGAGGCAGTTGGCGGTCAGCTATGTTCCATTTATGGCCCAATAGAAAACTATCCGGGCTTGTGCGCGCGCGACGGGGGCGAGTTTCTGGAACGCTTTTCAGATGGCATCGACGAGGCCGACTTTGATGTCTGGACTAATGTTGAAATCGAGCGCGTCAACCTGGCGGCGAAACGCCTTTCGCTGCGAAGCGGCGAACAACTACGGGCCATCTGCATGATCCTTGCAACCGGCGTCAGGCGCAGGGAGTTGGGAATTCCAGGAGAGAAGGAATTCTCCGGTCGTGGAATTATTGAGTCCGCCGCGCGCGATCGCGATTTGTTTGCCGGCACAGATGTCTGCGTCATTGGTGGCGGCGACGCGGCCGCCGAAAACGCGCTGCGGCTGGCGGAGGTCTGCGCGACAGTCACCCTGGTACATCGCGGCAAGTCTCTCGGCGCAAGAAGAGAGTTTGTCGAGAAACTGCAGGCAAATCATTGCATCACAGTGTTTACTGAGTCAGTAGTAACCCGTATCCTTGGTAACGAAGAACTGGCAGCCGTGGAAATCCGACGCAAAGAAGCGCTGAAGCCATTTCAGATGGCCGTGCGCGGAGTGCTTATTCGTATTGGGGTCGAACCAAACACAGATCTTTTTAGTGAGCAGTTGCAGTTGGATGAGAAAGGCTACATTGTGGTGACGAGCTCGCAAGAGTCAACGGTACCGAATGTTTTTGCCATCGGTGACGTTGCGAATCCGCTTGCACCAACCATCAGCGGCGCCACGGGGGCAGGCGCTACTGTGGCAAAGGTGATCGCGTCGCGATTAAATAGGCAATGAAACGAAAGCGCCAGGAGCACCGAGGCCAGGAGATACGAAAGCGTTGGTTATGTCTGAGACAAATGTAACCCATCAGGCTGCCGCCGGCCCGGCATATACCGATGAGCATGTCGCGGCCTATCCAATCGAATACATCGCAGGCATCGATCTCTACAATGCGTGCGAGTTTCACGCTGCGCACGACGCTTGGGAAGAACGCTGGATGGGTGAAGTCGGTCCGCAGGAAAAACTCTTCCTGCAGGCGATGATTCAATCGGCGGTCGCTTTCCATCACCTGGACATTGGGCGGCCGGGCGCAGCGCGCCGAATGCACGAGATGGCCAAGGAAAAGTTCGCAAGGTTAGGCAAGCGAGTGTTCATGTCACTCGACCTGGAAGATTATCAGGCGCAACTCGAGCGCGCTCTTTCTTGGCTCTCAAGCGGACCCGACCCCCGAGAACTAGTCCAACCAGAGATTGAGCCGCCGAAGATCAGACTGGTAGCCGAGATCACGGCATTCGATTAGTCAGGGCTATGGGGGTGCGCTGTAAGTTGAAAGCTGAAGAAACGAGACGCGCCGTTGGCACTCGCGCGGGGGCAAGCCACCCTTCCTTACCTGTAAATTAGCGTGGGTCTCTTTTGAGTTTTACACAATCTCTACCGCTCGCGGTGCTTCTGTTCCGAGCTTTGACACAAGCGTGCAACTAACGGCATAGCCCATTTAGAAGAGTTTATGGCGACTATTGTCGGTCTAAGGCTACTACTACTCGGCGTGTGGCTCGGCGCCGCCTTATTCTTCAGTGCCGTCGTTGCCCCCAGCGTGTTTTCCGTGCTCCGCGCAGATCACGTACCCAATGTCGGTGAAATTGCCGGCGCGCTTGTTACTCGCACGCTGTCAGTTGTTAATGTCAGCGGTTTCATTATCAGTCTTGTCGCGCTGGCAACCATGTTTGCTTTCAGGAGAGGTTATGCACCTCGCTCGTTTGTTTTGGAAGCACTCTCGCTGATAGCAATGGCCTTGAGCACCGGGGTTGGCCACTGGGTGATTGCAGCAAAAATGCGTGCTCTACGAGCCGCTATGGTTTTGCCAATCGATCAGGTGCCTACGGACGACCCCGGGCGTCTTGCCTTTAATAATCTGCACAGTTATTCCGTCACCGCCCTCAGTGTTGCTATGATTGCGGCTCTGATCGCGTTCGCAGTGATCGCGTATCGCGCACGACTGCATACCTTGAATTGAGGTTCAAGAGCATCGAACCCATTCGCCATTACTGATCGTCAGGAAGGATCGGCCCAGGTGGAAATAATCGAGCAGATTGATGCGTGGCGTACGCGATACGCTGACTGGCAGCAAGATCGCGGTGGAGCAGCGTCAGCTGGCGATGTTGGGGAATCGTATCCGTTTGTGAAGAACAGGCGG
>JBPCIQ010000159.1:0-8414 GCA_051006135.1 Pyrinomonadaceae bacterium
CGCTAAGAACGGAATGATGTACGGCGAGGCCGTTGTCTTCTTTGATCAAAAGCTCTCGAAGGATTTCAAGTACATCCGGAAACAGGGAACTCACCTTCCCTCGAAAATGCGATTCATCTCGGCCCAGTTCGCGGCGCTGCTAGCTAATGGACTCTGGCGGAAGAACGCCGAGCATGCGAACCGCATGGCCAAGGTTCTGGCACGAGAGCTCGAAAAGATCCCGCAGATAATGATCACGCAGCCGGTTCAATCAAACGGAGTCTTTGCAATTGTGCCGCCGAAATACGTGCCCTTGCTACAGAAGCAGTACTTCTTCTACGTTTGGAATGAGGGAACCTCGGAAGTGCGCTTGATGACTTCGTTTGATACCACTGAAGCGGATATCAGTGCCTTCGTCAGTCTCGTCAAGAAGACCGTCAAATGATCTCTCAAGTCGCAACTGCAGCGGTAGCGATTTCAAGTGCCCAAAGAAATAGCCGCGGATTTACGCGGAAAAACGCGGATCGGGGAAAAAGCCAGATACTTTTCCTTGTTTGATAGTAGCGAGCGCTAAGTTAGATAGAGCACTAACCTTCAGCGAAGCATTCCCGGAGAATGCCCTTTTGATTCATTCAGATCCGCGCTTATCCGCGTAAATCCGCGGCCAATTCCCTCATTACTTTTGCGGCAAGGGCGGCTTCGCTAAACTACAATCGACGTTCAGGGCTTTGAGAAAGTCGAGTAAAGCCAAGCGCTGGTCCGGCAGGACGTCGTGTTTCTCGAGATTCTTTCGGTCGAGATGCTCGTTGGGCTTTCCGCCGCCCAGCATAATGTCCAACGCTTCCTCAAGTGTTTTGGCGCTGCCATCGTGAAAGTAGGGAGCCGATTCTGCGATGTCCCGCAGCGTGGGCGTCATAAATGCTCCTGTATCTTCCGGCCGGTTGGTAACTTTGAACCTGCCAACATCAGGTTCCTTCTGGTCCATGCCGATGCCCACATTGTGATACTGCTGGTCAGTCAGCAAGACGCCGTCATGGCAGTTGGTACATTTAATTGCTTGAAAAATATTCCAGCCACGCAAGGCACTTTCGCTGAGGGCTGATTTATCTCCCGCCCGATAACGATCCCATGCGGTGTCCCCGCTGATGATCGTTCTCTCAAAAGCCGCGATCGCTCTTACGATGTTATCTGGGGTCGCATCAGCGCCGAAAACTTTTTGAAACTGGGCGCGATAATCCTGAAGAGCATTTAACTTGGTAGCAATCTCGTCGGCCTTCGCGCCCATATTTGCACCGGTCCAGGCGGCCAACGCCTGCTTCTCAAGAGACGGGCTTCGTCCATCCCAGTAGAACTCTTTGTGATAACCGATATTCCAGAGCGTGGGACTGCTGCGCGGCAACTGTTTGTTAAAGGCGCCCACCGCTTTTGCCAACCCATCCGTCAGGCCCTTTTCGCAGACATGGCACGAGTAGCACGAGCGCGAGCCATCACCGCTAAGGCGTTCATCGAAGAACAACTGCCGGCCTAGCGCGACCTTCTCGGGAGTCATCGGATTGTCAGCGGGGATAGACATCGGCTCATAGGTGGTGAGTTGTGGCGGCAGAGGCAAAATCTCAGGGCTAAACTCCGCTGTTTCACTCTGTTTCTTACAGCCAACGATGAGAGCAGCAATGGTCAAAAGGCACGTAATGACTAGAAGGCTGATCCGTTGTTTGTTTGTGCTCATCGATTTTTGACGCGCTAAGTGAAGCACGTCCCCTCCAATCCAGATTGAATATTAATAACTGCGCCCGCTTTTGCGCGGATTCTTGCACTGGTCAAACAAAATGTCTAGCTTATGTGGTCCATGCCGATCCTCGGAAATATGCACCCTCACAGCCAGTTATTGCTAGTCGTTCGTTCGTTATTCTCCACGGTTTTGCAGCATTCTCGATCGATATTTGCGATACTCTTCGAATACACTTCCAGAAAATCATAGAACGCTTAGAACAGAGGAAACTCCATGAAACTAATCGCGCGACGACGTATAGGCTTGATTCTCGGCGCAGTTCTACTGCTCTCGTTTGCCGGCTGTGCAGGTAAAGGCGACAATTTCAATACCACCGCAACCACTGTGGCGACGCCGCCTCCCACGCAGGTTCTTAATGTGGGCTCACGCCCCCAAACGATTCTCGATCTAATGAAGGAGCGGGGTGCTCAAGATCAGGCAAAACCGGTTCTGAAGATCGTAGCGCCGACCAAAGATGCCGTCATCAATGGCTCAACAGTACAAGTCAAGCTGGATTTGAGTGGCGACCTGGTGGGCTATAAGCCGCACAAGGATCCATCAACGGGAAAGGGCAACCACATTCACGTGATCCTGGACAACGAACCGTATGAGGCTTACTACGAACTAGACCAACCCTTTGAGTTGCGCAACCTGATGGCTGGCAAACATACTCTGCGTGTTTTTGCTTCTCGCCCATGGCATGAAAGTTACAAGAATGATGGCTCTTTTCAGATGGCAGCGTTCACAGTCAAAGGAGGCGGGGATGCCACCAAGCCCACCACCACAGGCTCAGGCCAAACCATGGCGAACAACAACGCGACGGCCAGCCCACAACCCGCCCGCGAGGGTAAGGATATCCCATCCAGCAAAGGCGGTGACGTCGATCCCAACAAGCCCTTGCTTACCTACAGCCGGCCGAAGGGAGAGTATGAAGGCGCCGAAGCGGATCCAATTATGATCGATTTCTGGTTATCAAACGCCCGGCTAAAAGGCGATGGTGGGGAGTACCGAGTTCGTTACATCATTGACGACGACGAGCCGCGGTACATTGATAAGTGGGAGCCGATCTGGTTGTCCGGATGGCTTAAGGGAAGGCATACCGTCCGCCTCGAACTTTTGGACAAAGACCAGAGACCAGTGGAAAACGGTGGCTACAACACAACCACGCGCGAGATTACCGTCGTCAAGTAATAATCTCAATGCAAACGACCGAACTGAAAAGCTTGCGGTTTACTGAGCTTGTGACGGAGGCTGGCGCTTGCAACCTTTGCCCGGCGTTATGCGAAACGAGTGCCGTTCTAAGCAAACTCAACGGTTCGGTCTCAGCGCGCGTGCTGTTCATCGGAGAGGCGCCAGGTCGTAAAGGAGCAGATCGCACTCGCGTTCCGTTTTCGGGCGATCAATCCGGGAAGAATTTCGATCGGTTTATCGCGTCAATAGGCCTGACTCGCGATCAGATCTTTATTACAAGTGCCGCCCTTTGTAATCCGCGCACGGAATCCGGCGCAAATCGCAAACCCAGTCAGGGCGAAATAGCGAACTGTGCTGGCTTCTTGCGAAGAACCATCGAGATAGTCGACCCGCGTGTGATCGTGACGCTTGGATCAGTTGCCCTCGAGGCCATAAGACGCATTGAATGGCATGACTTGAGTTTGAGAGAAGCAGCGGCGAAGATTCACCATTGGGATGGGCGTTTACTTGTTCCGGTTTATCACCCCAGTCCCCAGGTGTTGGCGTCGCATCGGCGCGGGGCTGAACAGTTGCGAGACTACAAGGTTGTGGCTCAGGCAATTCGTCAACTTAGACAGCGATCAGGAGTAATCAGATAAGATGAATGACGCAGCAACCGAGCCGGTAATCGCGCGTAAGTCGCCACTTGACGACACCCATAACCGCCTCGATGCTCTGATGAAGGAGCATCATGGCTGGTCAGTCCCGCAGTCATTCGGCGACGAACTATTCGAGTATGCAGCGGTTCGCGAAAGAGGTGCCGGCTTGATGGACCTCTCCTCGCGAGGGCGTTTCCTGGTGAGCGGCTCCGAAGCAGTGCAGTTCCTAAATGGATTGATCACAAACGATATGAAGACGCTTGATCAGAACCGCTGGATGCCGGCTGCTTTTCCCAACGTTCAAGGGCGTCTAATCGCAAGTGTACGCGTCGTTCGCTACAAGGATGGTCAAACGGACAAGAAGCCAGATCCCACTTTTCTGCTCGATACTGAAGCGACCACGCACGCGAATGTTCTTAAGACGACCGAGCGTTTTACGCTCGCCGGCGATTTTCGCGTGGTTGACTTAACCAACGTGACGGCGCTTTTGTCGGTGCAGGGGAAGCGGGCGGCTGAGATTGTCCGATCCGTTTTAGGAGACTCGGCAGCAGAAATTCCACGAGGCGGCGCAGCACAATGCGCCTGGCAACAGGAACAAGTAACCATACTTCACGCCACGCACACAGGCGAAGATGGCTTTGATCTGGTCGTAAATGCGGAACAGGCGAGCACTTTATGGGACGCCCTGGCAAATGCGGGTGCTCAACCAGTGGGCGATAACGCGCAAGACATTTTGCGAATCGAAGCAGGCATTCCGCACTACAGCAAAGACATGGACGAGACCAATATAGTTACGGAAGCAGGCCTGGACGATTCCGTCAGCTACACGAAAGGCTGTTACATCGGTCAGGAGATTATCGCGCGCATCAAGTATCGAGGTCATGTAGCGAAGAAACTCTCAGGCCTGATCTTTGAGCACGCAGCAACGCTGGAAGAAGGTGTGAAGATCAAATCATTCGACGACAAAGTGATCGGCCGTCTCACATCCGCGACTTACTCGCCACATCTCGGACGAACAATTGCTTTGGGTTACCTCAAGTACGATTACCTCACTCCCGGGACAGAGGTGAAAGTGATTTCCGCGGCTGGCGAATTGACGGCACGAGTCGCTACACTTCCGTTTGTCGGCGGCAGTTGGTATGAAGGAGCATAGTCACTAAGTGGTCGGCTGTGTCATTTTAAAGCCTCCTGTTGTAGCGGCCTTTCAGATAAAGATAAATAACTATGAGGCAGAAAAAGATTGCAGGAAAGCCTATTGTGATGATGTAGAAATGTGTCTCTATATCGAAGAGATCGTTCACACATTCTACACCTCGCTAGTTGCCCGCAGGTTCCAGAAAGCCGCCCCGCCTGGATGAATTTCAGATTCCAAATGTGACACCACTCAGATTTCGCTGTGTTCATATCCTGGCAAGTTCTTCATTAGCGTGCCAGTGAGCGTTTGCGGAGATGCTCTCATCAAGAAGTCGGCAGTCCGATATCGAACAAACTCAAAAGTCGAAGCGGAGGCCCAGCCGAATCTGTCTCTGGCGCAACGTACGTGTGGCTACGAGAAATGAATCAATAAAAGCCTGTCGCTGATCCGCCGAGGCCGTCGGCGAGAAGGCGTTGAAGTTTATGAACTCCGCACCGAAGCTAAACACGGTCTTGTTGAGAACGTTGTCAAACTCAATAACGGGCCGCAGCCTGAGTCGTTCATTAATGCGAAACTCACGTGTAACGCTCAGATCGAATAGAAACAGCCCCGGGCCGTGTCCCGCATTGCGAGGCAAGTTTCCACTTTGCCCAATCGTGGGCAACGCGAAGCTTTTTAATATTTCCGGATCGATAGGATCGCCCGGACCCCGCCAACGCAAGAGCCTGGTGTTTCCGGTGAATATAGGACGATCGTTTCCCACGTCGTCCAGGTTCCGATCCGCTCCGCCAATGGAGATGTTGAACGGCGCGCCCGAAGCTACGCGCCAAATAGGTGAAAACCGCAATTTACCCAGATAGCGTGGTGCATCGAAGATCGCTGAGAAAACTAGCCGGTGTCGCCGATCCAGTAAGCTGCGCGCACGTTCATGTCTGAAATCTCCAGGTCGCAGCGCATCGGACGTATTGACCACGCCATCATCGATCAGGTGTGAGAGCGTGTAGGCAAAACGGAGAGAGAAGCCAAGGTCATTCCCATGGCTGAATTGCCTACGAAGCTCGAGTGTAAGGCCGCGGTAGAAACTGTTTCCGACAGCAATGAGTTGTTCAACCTCGCCGCGCGTTGGATCGGGTCTTAATTCGTTCAATGCAGCCAGCGCAACCTCTACCGATGTGGATGAAGTGAAACTTTTCAGATTCACTCGAGATATTGGAATGCCAAACTCAGTTAATCCGCCCACCGAATTCGGGTTTTCTAAATCGGCTGGGTTAAAAACAAACCTAATCAACTCGCCAGCGTTTGTGGCATTGTACAAAGGGCGGATGCCTGCAGGGCCACTGCGAAAATTGGGGAAGTCCCGGGAGGCGAGATACTCTGAAAAATCACGAAAGCCCTTTGGCAGCACGGGCGCATTGGCGTTGAACTCACGCCAGAGATGAATACCTCGACTAAGTGTGTAGTTTGCCTCGAAGACAAAGCCACCGCCGACTTCTCGTTCGACACCCAAATTAGCCTGATAACTTTCAGGTATGCGCAACGCGGGATCGAGCCGGCGAGAAAATCCCGTATTAAAAATTCCAAACTGCTCAACAGTCGGTGAACTGACCTGCAGGGTCTCGGGAAAGCGAAGATTTGCAGTAATGAATGCCCGACGCTGTTCAGCACTCAACAGTTTTCCAGTCGCCGGATCACGCAACGTGTTTGTGTCGAAGAACCGCTGCTGGGCCCCCAGCGTGAAATCATCAATAGTTCGCAGCAAGGCGCGGTTGTAGAAGATTCCCGCTCCCAAGCGCACCACCGTCTTGCCAGAGTTGAATGGATCATAAGCAACAGAGAAACGCGGTCCAAAGTTGTTCCGGTCGCGAATGATGCTTTCGTTCTCGTAACGGAGACCATAGGTGATCACCATGTTTGAGTATGGACGCCAGTCGTCCTGCACAAAGAACCCCAAATATGTGTTGCGCTGAGTTGACTCCCTCAGAAAGTTCTGTCGGAAACGGTTAGGCACGCCCGCCAGGAAATCGCCGGCACTCGCGAAGCTGAAGGTTCCAGAAGCATCGGAGAGATCGATGAAGGTTGAGTGGATCCGCTGCACATCAAAGCCAAACTTGAGTGAATGAGTTGCCTTCGTGTGAAAGACAATGTTCTGCAACTGAAAGCGAGATTCGCGGCGGTCAGTAGCCCCGGCTGTTGAGGAACCAGCGATCAGGGTACCTGAACGTCTGGCCGGATCACCGGCGGTGAGTGGGTCATTAATGGTGATCAGGACAACAGGCTGCGCTCCTCCGCGCGCTGCAAGCCCCGGAGCAAAGCGAGAGAATTGCACGCGAGCCTGATTCACAGTGTTCGCCGAGAACACGTAATTCTCTGAGTATGAAATAGCATTGGAGTCTCGGCTCTTTGCCTGGAGAGTTTCCGCCAGCCGATTGCGGCCACCAAACTGCCGCAGGTTCGAGAGCCGTCCTAACTGATAAACAAGCGTGCCATTATGAGTTTCGCTAAACTGATGATCTATCCGGGTCATGAATGTATGGTTCACGAGCGGCGTGCTGATCGAAGAAACGAATGGGGCAATTTCTGTACTAACAGCCGGAGCAGTGGCGTCCTCGATCCTGCGGCCAGAAAGGTCCGTCGGATCCGGTAATGCGAACAAGCTATTGCGCGCGACTGGAACAAGCGTATCGACTAATGCGTTATCCAGGACTTTCGCAAACTCGTAGGAACTAAAGAAAAACGTGGCCGCTGGGTTCTTAATCCCGGGTAAGACAAGCGGACCGCTGAGAGTGAAACCAGCATTATGTTCCTGCAAAGGCAGCCGCTTGAGTCCGAGCGAGTTATTTCTGTAGGTATTCGCGTTTAGCGCTTCATCCTTGAAGAAGTAGAAAGCTCGACCGCGAAAGTCTTTAGAACCTCCGCGCGTGCGAATGTTTACGCGGCCACCCGAGGCTCGCCCGTATTCTGCTGAAAACTGATTCGTGATTACCTGAACTTCTTCCACAGCCTCGATTGAAGGTTGGAAACGCTCCTGAGCGGAGCGATCGTCATTGTTGTCGAGGCCGTCGATAGTCATGTTGTTGGAGTAGGCCGGTCCGCCCGAAAGCGCGAATGCCCCGGCCTCTTCTGGAGCGCTGCTTTGATTCGCATCGCGATCCTCGGCCAGGTCGCGCGTGGAAAGGGGCTCCTCGGTAATACCACCGAGCGTGAAGATCAGATCCAGCGGGGAGCGCGTGGTGACGGGTAGCGATTCCAATTCGTGAGTGACAAGGGTGCCACCAACTACGGAGCGCGTAGTGTCCACGGCGCGAAGAACAGCGAAAGTTACCGTCACCGGGTCAACAATTGCGCCCTCTGGATAGAGAGTTAGATCGAGCTGAAGATTTTGTCCCGCGATTGTGTTGATGTTTTGCTTCTCCTGCGGCCTGAATCCTGGCACCGACACGTTCAAGCTGTACGCACCCGGCTCTAACTGGTTAAAGCGATAACATCCAGCTCCGTCAGCTGTGGTCAGGCGGGTTACGCCGGACTTTACCGCAACAACCGCAACGGTACTGCCAGGTAAGACAGCAGCATTCTGGTCCATCACGCGACCGCTAAGCGTCACATTATCGAGATCCTGTGCCGAGGTTAAATCGAATGCTCCCAGGCCCAGGATCAACAGCATCAATAGGAAGAGCAGGGGGCGTTTGGAAAGGATCGATCCTAG
>JBPCIQ010000160.1:0-9608 GCA_051006135.1 Pyrinomonadaceae bacterium
GGTGGTCATCTGGTAAGCAAGCGACCCTGGCCGGCAATGCTGATAACGATTTGGGGCGATGACGATCGCTACCGAGAGCAATATTGGTCCCAAATTGACGGCATTTATTTTGCCGGCGACGGCGCGCGGCGTGATCAGGATGGTTACTTCTGGATCATGGGGCGCATCGACGACGTGATTAATGTCAGCGGGCATCGGCTGGGAACCGCTGAGGTGGAGAGCGCACTCGTATCACATGAGGCGGTGGCAGAAGCAGCGGTGGTTGGTCGACCAGACGAACTAAAGGGATCAGCCATCGTTGCATTTGTGACGCTCGAAGGTTCTCACATAGCCTCTGATCAGCTGAAGCAGGACTTGCGCGCTCATGTAGCCATGGAAATCGGCGCGCTTGCGCGACCCGATGAAATACGCTTCAGTGATGTGCTGCCGAAAACCAGGTCAGGGAAGATCATGCGACGGCTGCTGCGCGAGATTGCCACTAGCGGCTCCGTTGTCGGCGACGTGACGACACTCGAAGATTTTTCTGTCCTTGAGAAGCTAAGAGCCGCGGAAGAGTGAGGATCTGGTCAGCGTGGAAGCCATTTGAAGCTAGTCGGCGGATAGGTATTTTCCCTGACTATGGCATGGTTGCGGCGCGTGGCATAGATAACCCTGCCGGTTTTGGCGAAGAGCAGTATAAACTTGGCAACTGGTTTGAGGTTTATTAGCTTTCTCTAGCTCAAGCTTGGGGCAGCTATTTACCGCCGTTTAAGTCTTTCGGACAACAAGGAGTGAGATCATGGCTCGCCATATCGAAACTGATGGCCGTTCCGGTCCGCGGTATCTAGTGTCCTTTGAAGTGCGCGCGGAGTGGGACGAGCCGGGGGGCGCTCACATCCTGTCGGAGGGAACAACGGAGAACGTGGGTCCGGACGGCACTCTCGTGCACCTGCCGCGCAAGTTACCAGAGGTGGGAAGCCGCGTGCGGCTTGAAGTGCAAGGCGAGGAAGGTCAGAAGCTTCAAGTGATTGCCGAGGTGCTGCGTGTCGAACGAAATCCGGGCCACCCGCTGGCGGCGCTCCAACTGCTTGGTGAGACAGATGAATGGAGGGGGCTTATTTGGGAACCCGCTGCGCCGCGTGTCTTCGCTCCATTGCCCGACGAAGATGCAGATGACGATGATGAAAGTGGCGATGAGGAAACAAACAACTAAAGAGGTCTCCTGAAGATGACAACCATCCAGACGTTTGTACCAGAGAACGAAAGGCGCAAGTTTCCTCGCTATTACGTTGGCAATCGGATGACTCTTGCAATCGAGGACGAAACCTTGAAGGAATCGATTGGACTTGGTGAGCCGAGCGATATCAGCGTCGGCGGCTGCCGCGTGCGCAATCTTCCTGCCTGTCCGCACGTTAAAGTGGGCGACCGGCTTGGATTGTTGCTACTGGATCAGGAAGACGCGTTATCGCTGCATGGTGAAGTGGTCCACCATGCCACCCCTGACACGTTTGGCGTCGAGTTTCGCAATCTCACACTAACTGAAGAACGGGGTGTGGTCGGTATTATCGAACGGCTGCACAGCAGCTGGCCAATAAACAGTGCGTAACAAAGAGGATGCCAGGGATGTAGCGAGAACCGCCGCGAAGACTGCCGTGGAGGCGTCGGGGCTGCAAACGCGCGCGATCTTGCGCGTGATCATTATTGTATTGGCTGTGGCCGTCACTCTCTGGGTGATCATTAAATTAACGGGCATCCTTCTCCTCCTTATTCTGTCCGTGTTTTTCGCTTACCTGGTCTCACCCCTGGTTACTTTTCTGCGTAGACCTATTCGCCCTTCGCGTCGCCAATGGACAATGCCACGGGTGCTGGCAATTTCCCTCGCGTATCTCATCATAATCTCCGCAGTAGTGGTCGCAATCTATTTGCTGGTGCCACGACTTGGCAATCAGTTTCCAGAGTTTGCTCAGCAGGCTCGTGGTTACTGGAGAGACATTGGCGCAACTACGCAGCGAGTTAATGAGTACCTCACCGGACGTATGCCCGGACCTGTCATGGACTCAATTAATAGGGCGGGCCCGGCCCTGACGGAAAGAATCAGCGCCACCATCAGCTCAGTCCTGGAGCGCATGCTCGGATGGCTGATCGCCTATATACCCTGGCTAATCCTGATCCCGCTCCTGAGTTTCTTCTTCTTGAAGGACGCAGAGGAATTTCGCCGCTCCGCGCTTCAGATGCTGCCGCGCGGACGCTGGCGCTGGCGCGGCGATGAGTTTTTCCAGGACGTTAGCGAGACACTAGCGGCATACACGCGGGCCCAGTTGACAGCCTGCGTCTTCATTGGAATTGTTTGCGCTATTGGTTTCGCTATCCTGGGGCTTCCCAGTCCACTCGTTCTGGGTTTCATCGCCGGTGTATTTGAATTTGTTCCGCTCGTTGGTCCGCTGCTGATTGCCATTCTGGCCATTACGGTGGCAATGCTCAACGAGGGTCCCTTCGGGGCGCTGATGGTCCTCTTGTTTCTTGGCGTCCTGCGCGTCGTTCAGGACTATATTATTTACCCGCGACTAATCGGCCAGGGAATACATCTCCATCCGCTCGCGGTAATTCTGGCGATTCTCTCAGGGGCCGAACTCGCAGGCGTCGCTGGAATCTTCCTGGCAATTCCGGTGGTGGCAATTCTGACTGTGAGCTATCGTCACTGGCTTGAGCACCGGGGCAGCGAGGGACTTGCGGATGTTCTCGAACCCACGACTTCAAGTGGTCCTCCCGTGCAAGTGGACGCTTCCAATGATTTGAACGCGTCCGCCAGACCGGTGCATCCGGAATCTGCAAGTGCGGCACATCCGAGTGCCAGCACGACACCAGCAGAAATGAGCCGTGCGCGGCCGGATCTCACAACAGGTGAACTAAATCTGCCCGTTGAGTAATAGCACGTAGCGCCGTGCAGGGAAGGTACCGCGAACGGTAACAAGCGGGTTCACTTACAGTACCCCTCAATACAGAACCGGGAGCGGTAGCGACCGGATGCTAGAATCAACCAAACGTTGGATCCAAAAGTCGTTAAGCAAACCCCAATTCAATTCCAGCTTGAGTGCTACATCCGGTCGCTACCGCTCCTGGCTCCGTAACTGGTTTATCGTCAATTGACCTCGACCGGATGCTAGATTCAACCAACGTTGGATCCAAAAGTCGTTAAGCAAACCCCGTCAATTCCAGCTTGAGTGCTAACATCCGGTCGCTACCGCTCCCGGTTCTGTAATGAGCGGCACCTTATATGAGTGGTGGGCACCGCGTCGTGGGACGGTATTGGGACGAGAGACTATGGCAAGGGGAGGGTCGAGTTGCCAACCCTTAATTCAAGGAGGTCCTCGATTGATTCCGCTCCATCAATTCAATGAAGCGCAGGAAGTGGTAGGCAGCGTCGTGCGGACCGGGAGCTGCCTCGGGGTGGTACTGGACTGAGATTATTGGCAAGGTGAGGTGCCGCATGCCCTCGACGCAACGGTCGTTGAGATTAATATGAGTTACCTCTACCTCGGGAGGTAGACTATCGGCCAGGATCGCGAAACCGTGATTGTGGGACGTAATCTCGACACCGCCTTTTTGCAGGTCCTTTACCGGCTGGTTTCCGCCCCTGTGTCCAAATACAAGCTTGAACGTCTTGCCGCCGAAGGCGCGGCCCAGCAACTGATGTCCAAAGCAGATTCCAAAAGTTGGCACGGCCGCTTTAACTAATTGGCGGATCTCCTCCACTTCCCTGTTCATCGAAGCCGGATCTCCCGGGCCGTTCGAAAGAAAGACGCCGTCGGGATTCATGGCCAGAACTTCGACGGCGGGCGTGGCAGCGGGCACAACGGTCACACGGCAACCCCGCGCGGCCAATTCCCGTAACGAGTTTCTTTTAACCCCGAAGTCGTAGCAGACCACATGAAAACGCTCCTCACCTACAACCGCAACTTCGTAAGGTTCTCTGGTTGTTACCACACTCGCAAGTTCACGATTTTCCATCGCCGGAGATTCGCGCGCCTTTTCAATCAGGCTAGCCCCATCTAGATCTGCAGTGGAAATGCATGCCCGCATAGCGCCTTTGTCGCGAATGTGCCTCACCAGCGCGCGCGTGTCGATCCCTTCCAAGGCGACGATGTTCCATCTCTTCAAGTAATCCCCGAGGCTTTCTTCGGAGCGCCAGTTTGAGGCCACGCGACTGGCTTCACGCACTACGAAACCTTCCACCCAGGGACGGGCTGACTCCTCATCCGCGCTATTCACCCCGTAATTGCCGATCAGAGGATAAGTCATGCAGACAATTTGACCGGCGTAGGAAGGATCGGTGAGCACCTCCTGATAACCCGTCATTGAGGTATTAAAAACCATCTCCCCACAAGCCTCGCCTTCGGCAGCCCACGACCGACCGCGGAACGTCCGGCCGTCTTCTAAGGCTAACAGTGCTGGCTTAGAGGGTCTCATACCTGGGATCTAAGAAACTGCTGCGCTTCGTTAAGCCAACGCTTGTCGGCGCGATACTTGTAAGCAGGAGCGGTTTTGACGGCGTCAATGCATGCTTGCATCGAGCTGGCGGCCTCGCGTTGGTGACCAAGTCCAGCATGTGCGCGCCCCATCAGATAGAGCGCTTCCGGATCCGTTGGGCGGTGATCGAGGAATTGTTCCAGCGCATTGCGAGCGTCTTCATATTGCTCGGCCGCGATGTAAGTTGCGCCAACCTCACGCCATATTTCGTGTTGCGCGTGGGTACGATCTCGCGAAACAACTTGTTCAAAGTGACGGACAGCATCGGTCAGTCGTTTTTGTTGGCGCGCAATGCGGCCGAGTTGGTAATGCGCATCGATCTCGTCCTCGTCAATCTGCACCGCCCGCTCGAAACGTTCGCGCGCTGCCTCGAGTTCTCCCCGTTGCTGGTGAATCAGACCAAGGTTGTAGTGGGCCGAGGCATCCGCCGGATTGAGTGTCGCGGCTTCCAGATTCTGCCGGAAGGATTCGCGCGCCCGTTGTGTGCGCAAGACTCCGCTGATATAGCCGCGCACCAGGAAAAAAAGCATTAGCAGAAGAAACGGCGACGCCAGGATCGGAGTGAAGAGTAAAGCCCAGAGTGGCGCGACCAGCACCGCGAGTAGCAAAGAGATGAGTAAAACCCCAGTAGCCCTGGCAATTGACACCCTAAGCACGGCGCGGACAGCCATGACAGCGGCCACTACGAATAACGAAAGTTTGACGGTGCGAAAAAGACTGGCAACGACCAACCGCGGATCGCTCAGAGCCAACTGCATCTGCGCTTCCATCTCGGGTGACAACCTCAGCCAGGCGCGAACCTGAGCCGCTGATTCAAGAGAGCTGGCAACATAAGCTGCTTGCACTCCGCTAATGTTGAAAAATATGGCAATCGGAAGGGTCACCAGGTTAGCGATTGCGAGGGCATAGAAAACCGTTGCGGCCAGCGACGCGAATTCCTGTTGCAGGAGGAGGCTAAAACTACCCCTTCGCTCAAAAAGGTTTCCCACAAAAGCGAGAATCGGAACCAGGACCGCGGCGATCAGTAGGACAGAGATAGCTGACTGAAAGAGCATTCGCGCCACTGACGAGGGACCACCGAGGACCATGCTCCTCTCCCCGGCAAGCCATTGCGTGACCAAGAAGTATACGACCTGGGTGAGCAATGCTAACAGACCAGCCGGTGCCAGCTGCGCCTGGTCCCGCACCTCTCGCATACCACGCGCTGGCGCGTAGAAAATCATCAACACAAGTCGTAACCAATCAAGCATTCTTAACTATTGCTCGTACATGTTGCTCGAACTATCTTGTACAGGGGGACGATATGATGACGGCGGAGGTACGGCGGGCGAATTCTCGTGATTAATCACGCTGGCGGAGTCTATTGGCCAGTAGCGAAATAGTGCTTTACCGTAGATGTATTTCTTAGGTACGAGCCCCCAGATCCGCGAGTCGCTTGAATTGTCGCGATTGTCACCCATCACAAAGTAGTAATTCGGCTTCACGTAAACCGGTGCCTGGCTTCTGTGAGACAGATTAAGCCTTGAGTCGAGATATGCTTCATCCAGTTCCTGACCGTTTAACCGAACAATTCCACCCTGAATATCTACTGTATCTCCAGGCAGACCGACAACTCGCTTGATGTAACTTTTCGAGGGATCGTCAGGAAACCAGAAAACTACGATGTCGCCGCGTTCGATTCTTGGTGCCCAGCGATACTCGTCATAATAGATCAGTTTGTTAACAAAGATTCTTTCCCCATCGTGCAGTCTTGGCAACATGGAAGTGCCTTCCACTTTGACCGGCTGCACAACAAAGACGACGACTAGCGCTGCAATCATCAGCGCGAAGATCAGGTCGCGCAAGAGTAATCGCGCTTCTACCCAAAGGTTGCTGCGCGCTCCTTCGTCGGGTATATGGACCTGAATATCTTTGTCATCATCGACATGAATACCGCCAAAAGGCGGTGGACGACGAGTTCTTATTCCCAACATACGTTAATCGAGATGCACTTTGCGATTCAAACGTTTCCGGTCGTTGCAATTCAGCGTCAATGTTGAGGTTAGCCTCCACTTACCTCCTTGTCAAACGCCTAAATATTGCATTTCCTTGACAGCCTTCGCTGCCGCTCTCTATCATCGCACCCGCAATCAAGCCATGAAACAATCATGACTGCTCAACATCGGAGGCTTAAGCCGTGATCAAACTGGACATTATTAACCGTGTAGCGGAAAAGACCGGCGTTCCGAAAATGAAGGCCGAACAGGCGGTTGAAGCCCTTTTCCACTCGATGAAGGAAGCGCTCACGCGCGGTGAGCGAATCGAGCTACGCGGATTTGGTGTCTTTGTTGTCAAGCCACGAAAGCGTGGTGTCGGGAGAAACCCGAGGACCGGCGAAGAGGTGGCCATTCCTTCCGGCAAGACGATTCGCTTTAAGCCCGGCAAAGAGTTGCAAGCGCATGAAGATGGCGAAATTGTCGACGCTGAATCTGATTCGGAAGACTCAGACTTGTAGTGGCAAGCACATAAACCAAGATCTATTCTTTAAGGCTAGAGGCTGGATAGGAGATATCCAAACTCTAGCCTTGATCCTTTTCTGCAACAACTAATGTCAGAATCAGCCAGAGTAATTCCAGCCTTTGTTGATGCCCCGGTTTTTAGCTCCCGTCAGGGAATTCGACCCACTACGCGCGAGTGGATGCGACACGGCGCTCTCTTTCTTATCACTATAATCACTACCACGGTGGCCGGTATCGTGACGGCGGCGCCGGAGATTGACGTACCTCCGCCCACGCCTGTCACCGTGATCGATCATCTCTTGTATGTTCCGCAGTACTATATTCGCACCGTCAGCGAACTGCTCTCTTTGGCTTTTATTGATCCGCAGATCCTGGCACAGGGCGTCATCTTCTCCGCCATGCTGCTGGCGATCCTGACTGCACATGAGATGGGACATTACGTCGCTTGCCGTCGCTATGGTGTCAGCGCCACGCTGCCTTTCTTTATCCCGGCGCCACCGCTATTTCTGGCAGGGACTTTTGGCGCGTTCATCAAAATCAGGTCGCCAATTCCTTCGCGGCGGGCTCTTTTTGATATTGGACTGGCTGGACCTTTGGCAGGGTTCGTTGTCGCAGTACCCGTTGCGGTCATGGGGGTCTTGACTATGAGGCCACCCGAGCCGGCGAGTGGCTACGGGATTATATTCCACGACCCTCTTTTGTTTCGGTTGCTTGGAAAGTTTCTTGGCATACCGCTCGATCCCTATTCACCAACTAACCCTTATTATATGGCTGCCTGGATCGGGCTACTGGTAACGAGCCTGAATCTGATGCCGGTTGGGCAATTAGACGGTGGCCACGCAATCTTTGCGGTATTCGGCCAGCGGGCGCACAAGTTCATTGGAAGAATTGCTTTCGCGGCGATGGCCACTCTCGCCCTACTGGGATTCTTCTGGTATGGCAGCCCAAGCGGATTCCTCTACACGGTGCTGTTAGCCATCATGCTGAAAGTGCGTCATCCACAACCCGAAGATATGGAGCCGCTGGGCAGCAGTCGCACCTTGATCGCGATGATCACCCTCATCGTGTTTGTGCTCTGCTTCTGGCCGTTCCCGATCACGATCTTTTGAACGAGAGAACCTCAGTTGGTTGTTGGCGGAAAAGTAGTGCGGCTTGATTGTTGTTGAATTAGATTGATCCAGCAGTAGCAGGTAGCAGACCCTTGATCTCTCTTACGACACGCGCGACTTCTTCCTGATTCGCGAGGGCAATCATGAAGAACTTATAGCCCTGGTGGAAACAGATGATCCCGTTAGCGAACAGCCACACGCCGTCCAAAAAAGGATTCCCTCCCAGTAACCAGCTAATCGGTGCTCCCGTTATGTGGCCCGGCTGGACAATCTGGGCCCACATCGCCGCACCGGCGGCACAACTGAAGGCGCCGAGCAAGGGCGCGCCAACATACTTCGTCATGTTGCGTTCAAACTCAGCGCGTTTGCGCTCCGCTTCCGTCAGTTTTCCCTTGCTGATTAAGTCTTCTTGCTTGCGCAGATGGTGTTCAAACTTCTCGCTAAGTTTCCGCACGCCAAAGACAGGTAGCGCTGAGTGAGTGAGCCAATGTGGATGCGAGCCCAACAGCACTGAATCCAGACCGGGAAAAGCGGTTCCCATCCGCACTCCCACTACCAGAGAAAACGAGACCACCGCAGCTTTACCCGGATTCTCTTTGATCCAATCACGTGCTCTGGTCAGGCCAACAGTGGCGGCCGTAGAGGCACGCGTAAACCTGGCCCCCGCATCGTAGACTTGCGATGCACGATCATAATAGCTCTTGGCGTCACCAAGGACTTCGCCTGCCTTCTTTCCTGCATCTCCGGCGACGCCCCGGAAAGCTTTGCCGGCTTTCTTCGCTCCGCGGACGGCGTCATCCGCCATGCGTCTTGCGGCGTCGCTAACCTCTGCATCATCGGTCAGCCGTTCTGCTTCCGCGCGCATTTTCTCGGCGCCGCTTGCAAGAGTCTCGGCCCCGCGCTTAGCTGCATCTCCAGCTACACGTGAACCTTCTTCGACGAGATCGGATATCGCGTACTTCTCGTCAAACTCACGCGCCTTCCGAAGCGCAGCTCTTTGCCATTGATCTATCTTTTCTTTGTAGTCGCCCATTGCTGCCTCGTTCCAGTACTGATGCCAGGAGTCAGGTTTCCGTTGAGGGTTTCCGTAAGAGATCAGGTTCAGATCTCGAGTTTCGCTCCGATCCAAAGTCCGACACCAGAGACGCCTCACCTGATACCTGATGCCCGACACCCTTACGTACGTAGGTTGTCGCCGCGGAGTTCGGTTCCACCGCTGGCGCCTGAACCACTCGGTCCCGGCCCTGTCGCTTAGCTTCGTAGAGCGCGGCATCCGCGGACGCCAGCAGATCCTTTGTGGTCTGAGCTGAAGAAGGGCATTCGGCAACACCAAAACTTGCCGCAATAGGTCCGAATGGAGGAGTTTCCACCGCTTTGAGCGCAAGACGAAGCCTCTCGGCTACTTCCAGCGCCCCGGCGAGAGCTGTCTCGGTAAGGATGATGGCAAACTCTTCGCCGCCGATGCGGGCTGTCAGGTCTATCCCCCGCGTACCTT
>JBPCIQ010000161.1:0-20356 GCA_051006135.1 Pyrinomonadaceae bacterium
CGTATCAATCGCACAGCGGAACGCCTTGACCGGTCGGTTGAACAGATCAATTCCGTGATCGCCGACATCAATGCCGGGCGTGGCACACTGGGAAAGCTTGTTAAAGACGAGCAGATTTACAACGATACCCGGGCAGCGATTGCGCGCTTCAACACCACCGCTGAAAGAATTGATAACGTAGTCTCCGCCGCGCAGCGTGGCGAGGGAACGCTTGGGAAACTTCTAACCGACGACGCGCTCTATTCCAACGTAAACCAACTCTCCTCTGAAGGCGTCAAGCTAATCTATGACTTCCGTCAGAACCCGAAGAAATATTTAACAGTCAAGTTTGAGCTTTTTTAGGCCAGTAACGACGATGACAACACAAGGGTTCCGCAACGCGTTTCCGAAGCCATCGTCTCGCTGCGCCGATTCCACCTAAGTTAGAACGCGCTTTCATCCGCCGAAGCCATAGATTGACGGTACCGGTCTGTCGTTGAGCCGCAGGTATACGCCGAGCTGGGCGCGGTGATGGATGTTGTGATTCATCACGAAGCTGCGCAGGACGGCAACTTTCGGCGGAGTGAGAATCTGCTTCCCCCGTGCAGCAGCGTCCAACCCTTGAATAACTCCTCATCGCTAGCTGCGGCGATAGCAGCTCGTGCTTTCGCAACATTGCTATCAAAAACCTCAAGCAGTTCGCTTCGTGATTTTGCAGGCTTCATGGGGGGCAGCGGCACACCCCCCGGCGCCAGATCCAGAGACGCCAGGTTGATTGTGTAAATCACCCATGTTGGTAGATTGCTCAAATGGGTGGCGAGACCACCCATAGCCGTCGATTTTTCGTGCGGCTTCCAATCAAACTTGCCATCGGGAACACGCTCCAAAGTCTTGCGAGTGTTTGCCATCTCGTGATCGAATTCCGGCAGGAGTGAATCGCTTAATCCCATTTGGTCCCTCCAAAACATAAGGCTTCTTAAAGTGAATGTGGTCCAGGAGAATAATCAAAAACAGATCGGCGTGTCTACAGGTAACCGCAAACGAACCGCCGAACAGAATCGCTATTGACCAGCCTCTACCACTCTTTTCTGCACGAGCACCTGAAAACTTGCCGCCATACCGTCCGGCAGGATCATTTCTCGTGCATTCGTTCGCAATCGCAACCTTTCAGACTCATCCTGAGCTTGATTCACGCGCTCCTCCATCTCCTCGAGAATGCCGGCGCGCAGCAGGAACCGATCCTGCCGATCAAATTCGAAAACCTTCAAACCAAACCTATCGCCGAGTTGCTTTACCCAAGTCCAATCGATGGTTGTCGTTATGTCTTGCTCGCCCGCTTTCTCGAGCACATCGGCGGCGAATTGGTGTCCTTTAAACCCTCGCAGTGTACTTCGCCGATCCGGTAGAGCATCGAATGAAGACTCCTCGGTTCCGTAGTCTACAGTGATTAGATATCCCGCAGTCAGTTTGTCAGCCGCCTCTCTGAGCCAGTCTTCCAAATCAAGATTTACGTCAACAACCTGACCTTCACCGAGGCGGATGCCAAGTTGTGTGAAATACTCCGCAAGGCGAGGTGTTGCTGGCTCGCCAAGAGTCCACGTGAAAGAGCCCTGATCATCTGCATCGACAAAGAATTCTCTCGGCGCGCCTTTTTGCGTCGTCACGCGATGAACCGGAAAGGCGTCGAACAGCTCATTCGAGAAGATGACTCCCGGATTAAGATTAGCTAGATCGTTAAGTCGCTTGACTTGAACCTGAGTTCCAAACTTCGCCAGCAATTGCCCCGCACTAGAGCGCGAGTGCGCACTCGCTTCATCCAGTACGTATTGAGTGGCGGAGAATACTTCAGGAAAGCGATGCTGCAGCGTTACCAGCAGCTCGGCAGCGAATTGGCCAGCGCCGGCACCAACCTCAACGATGGTCCACGTCGAGGGCGAACCAAGCTCCGCATAAAGTTTGGCAAAGTAACGCGCAAAGGTTGCGGCAAAGAGTTCACTGCGTTCGGGACTGGTGCGATAGTCCCCTTCTCTTCCCCACCGTTCGCGGTCCGATCGGCAATAGTAACCTTCGTCAGGATCGTAGAGCGCCGCTTTCATCCACTGGTAAAAAGTGATCGGGCCTTCAGATCGTATTTGCTGAAGCAAGCGGTCGGATAGCAATGACATCGAGAGCTAGCGATTCTTAGGTTCGTCTTTGTCCAGGAGTCGCGTCGTATTTTCGGTGACGCTTGATGGCTGGCGAATCTCGGCAGTGTTCGGGCGAGTTCTCCAACCGGTTGCGGCATTGGCAGAAGCGGGCGGCAACGCAGAGCCGTGGTGGGCTCCGCTTAGCTGACTGGGGACGGAAGGCGGCGCATAGGATGAGGTGAAGGTGTGCCGTTGTGTTGCGGCTCCTTCCTCGAAAACCGCAGCGAAAAGCATTCGCATCAAACCGCCGACAAAGAAGAGTATGGCAGCCAGTGGAACCAGTATGTCGAGCAGGTTTGGGCCATGGGAGAAGCCGTTAATCACCCCTAACACAGGCACTAGCACAGCGCCGGCTAGAAAAAGAACGGCCCCCTGACGCACGCCCTTGCGTCGGGGTGACATCTCGCCGCTTCCCGCAATCGGTACGGGCAGCGCTCCTCCACTGCCTAACAAATAAACTACGCCTTCCAGCGGAAAGCCACACCTGGAGCAGAATCTCAAGTTGTCCGAGACTTGTTGTTGGCCACATTGTGGACAATACATTGGCGACCTCACCCGGGAAGCAAAACTATAACGGTCAATGATACTCAGCAGGTGAGTTCTTGGAAAGCGTGCCACGGATGGCAAAAGCGCGCCCTTGATAACCAACCGCTCGGACGAGAGTGTCCTGAAGCAAATTGATCAGTGGGTGCATCTCGCCAGAGGGTGTGGCGATCTTCTTTAAGAGATCTGAATCGCCGACAAAGCAGCCAAACGCATGCTTGCGAGTTTGCTCTACTTCAGTGAGATACTCAACGATGAGCGCGCGTGTAGTGAGTGTCTCCGGCAACGTCCATTCAAAGGGATCATCCCACAGATTAGAGGTTATTCCACCGAAGGTCTGTTCCACCGCTCCGGCGCTTCTCAAGACGCACTCTCCGATAGATGGAAACGTCGCATCTCCTGTCGTCGTATTAGGATCCCTATAGAGAACCTCGTCCGGAGTGGTGTTGATAAGGCTGCAAGCGCGAGCGTGCAGGCGCGCAAACTCCTCATCGAAACTATCGATTACCGTTCGTTCCGCTTGAGTGTGCGCGGCTGCGGAATCATTCATCGTTCACCATTTCACGCCGTTCGGTGTACTCGTCTGTGATTCAAATCGCGCACGTGAGCGGTAAGACGCTGTGTGGAACCAAAAAAGGCCTTACGGTGGCCTCTCTTTGGATTTTCATACACCTGTTACTTGAGCTACCTGCCCTGCGCGCGCCGATCCTTTTCTTGCAACACCGTTCCGAAACTTCTCCCGCCAAAGCTAAACCCAGTGTAGATCTTGCCCTTGGCACCCACGCGCGAACCCCGAGACGGCACCCCGCGCGTAGTGACCACCCAGATCCTGCCGGTCCCGTCGTCAATCTCATAAGCCCCATTGCCGAGCACACCGTAGCTATCCGTCACGGTACCGACGATCCCGACGTCTTTGTTTCGGTATCGGCCAGGGTCGGCATTGATCTTTGAAATGGTTGTTTGTTGTGGGCAGGCTGTTAAGAGAAGTACCGCCGTCAGTATCAGCGAGCTCGCAGCCAGTCTTTTTCCTAAATGCATACGCATCTCCTTTTAAGCTTTAGATTCTTCGAGGGAGAGCGCCGCATTCGAATCCAAACGGGGGTCGAAGTAAGCACCTGCGGCGATCTAGAGATGCAAACCCTGCGAAAACCGTTTTCCCCGACGGGCGCAAAAGATGCACTATTTGCCAAACCAACCAATCGGTTTGCCTGAAAGATCAACCCAGACGCTTTTTACCTGGGTGTAAAGCTCAAGTGCGTGTTTTCCCATTTCGCGGCCATAACCTGACTGTTTATAACCGCCGAACGGTGATGCGGCATTGAACATATTGTACGTGTTGATCCAGACAACTCCTGCCTTGATCTCTTTCGCAAAGCGATGCGCGCGCACGATGTCGCGCGTCCAGATTCCGGCAGACAAGCCAAAGATTGTATCGTTGGCCTGTTTGATAAGCTCGTCTTCGTCCTTGAAAGGGATCACCGATACTACTGGTCCAAAGATCTCTTCCTGAGCAACGCGCATCTGGTTCTTCACTTCGCTGAAGATCGTCGGCTGGAAAAAGTAGCCATTCTGGAAAGCACCGTCGAGCTTTGGTGATTCACCTCCGGCAAAAACAGTTGCGCCCTCTGCCCGACCGATGTCCATATAACTCTTGATGCGATCGAGTTGTTCACGCGAAACCTGCGGGCCCATCTGCGTGGCCTTGTCCATCGGATCACCGACGGTGACTCGTTGCGCCCGCTCCTTCAATTTGTCGAGGAACTCCTCTTTAACGCGTTCTTCGACAAAAAGCCGTGAGCCTGCGCAGCACACCTGGCCCTGGTTAAAGAAGATGCTCATCATCGCCCCATTCACTGCCTGCTCCAGATCAGCATCTGCAAAAACGATGTTTGGGGCTTTGCCCCCCAACTCCAGCGAAACCTTTGTTAAATTATCAGCCGCTGCTTTCGCAATTAACTTTCCAACTTCCGTGGAACCGGTGAACGCGATCTTGTCGATGCCGGGATGTGCAGCCAGCGCGGCGCCCGCAGTCTCGCCAAACCCCGGGACAATATTGACCACGCCATCCGGAATGCCAGCCTCCTGAATCAGCTTGCCCAACTCCATCGCGGTGACTGGCGTCTGTTCGGCTGGTTTCAAAACTATTGTGTTGCCGGCAGCGAGCGCAGGTGCGAGTTTCCAGGCAGCCATCAGAAGTGGAAAATTCCAGGGAATAATCTGTCCACAAACGCCGAGTGGTTCCCGGAGCGTGTAGTTGAACATTTGGCCGGGTACCGGAATCGTTTCACCTTCGATCTTGGTGGTCCACCCCGCGAAGTATTCAAAATTTTCGGCAACCTGAGGCAGGTCAACATAGAGCGACTCTCTGATAGGCTTGCCATTGTCCGCCGTTTCCAACTCGGCAAGTTCCTTCGCATGTTGCTCGATCAACTGCGACAACTTATAGAGCATGCGGCCGCGGTCTCGCGCGCTCAGTTTGGACCATTTTCCTTCAAAGGCTCGACGCGCAGCACTAACCGCCTTGTCAATATCCGCCTTATCTGCTTCGGCAACATCGGCGAAGGTTTCACCCGTAGCGGGATTTGGCGTTGAAAAAGTCTTGCCGGATTCGGCATCGATCCACTGTCCGTCAATGAAGAGTTGATACTTGCGTGGTGTATTTGTTTCGGCTGGTTGTACAGATGACATTGTTTACCTCGCTGAAGTCAGAGTCAGAAGTCAATCCCGTAGGGATTTAATGTTTATAGACCATCGGCCCGAATATAGTGACAGCTCCGTTCGATGGGTGACTGAGCCAATGCATTTCGCTCCTAGGGAGCTTACGACATCTTATGGTACCAACGGTCTATAAACATTACATCCCTTCGGGATTGACTTGTGATCTCCGACTTCTGACTTCTGACCTCTGACTAGAAATCGGTCGTTCCTGCCAACAACTGCCTGAGCACGTAGGGAAGAATTCCTCCGTGCTGATAGTAATCAATCTCGATAGGCGTATCGATTCTGAGTGTAACTGCCACTTCGTCACTTTCTCTGTTTGATCTATGCACGAGCAACGTAACATCCTGGCGTGGCTTGACTCCATTCTCCAGCCCCACCACATCAAACTTCTCAGTTCCGTCCAGTCCGAGAGACGCAGCGTTGGTTCCATCTTTGAACTGGCAAGGCAGAACGCCCATTCCTACAAGGTTGCTCCTGTGTATGCGTTCAAAGCTTTGCGCGATGACTGCCTTCACGCCGAGCAAACGAGTCCCTTTCGCCGCCCAATCTCGAGAGCTTCCGGTACCGTACTCCTGCCCGGCAATAACGACGAGCGGCACGCCTTCCTCCTGGTATCTCATCGCAGCGTCATAAATGCTCATCCGCTCGCCGCTTGGCTGATGAATGGTCACTCCGCCCTCGACACCTGGCACCATGAGATTTTTGATCCGAACATTTGCAAAAGTTCCGCGCAGCATTACCTCATGGTTGCCGCGGCGCGAACCATAGCTGTTGAAGTCTTCCATTACTATGGCCTTCGCCTGGAGATACAATCCGGCGGGAGAGGAGGCTTTGATGGCGCCGGCGGGACTGATGTGGTCGGTGGTGACCGAATCACCAAAGATCGCTAGCGATCGTGCACCGCGAACGTCGACCCAACTCCCCACGGCATTGCTGAAGTTTTCGAAGTATGGCGGTTCCTGAATGTAAGTCGATTCCGGATCCCAGTTGTAAACACTGCCGGTTGTCGTCGGAATCTCGTTCCACAGTGGATTCTGCTCGGCAAAATTACTGTAGAGCCTGCGGTAGGTGTCGGCATCGAATGCGGATCGCAACAGCGCGTTGATCTCCTCAAGACTTGGCCAGACATCGCCGAGATAGACAGGCTGGCCGTCTTTCCCCCTTCCCAAAGGCTCGTTAGACAGATCAACATCAATCCGGCCGGCAAGCGCAAAGGCAACAACAAGAGGCGGACTCATCAGAAAATTGGCCTTGATGCTCTGGTGAACGCGTGCTTCGAAATTTCGATTCCCAGAAAGAACGCTGGCTGCTATCAGATCGTGCTCAGCCACAACTTGTTCGATGGTGGGATCGAGCGGTCCGGAGTTGCCAATACAGGTAGTGCAGCCGTAACCGACCAGATTAAAACCCAGCTGATCCAAATAGACCTGGAGGCCTGTTTTTTGCAGATACTCAGTAACTACTCTTGAACCGGGAGCCAGGGAATTTTTCACAGCGGCTCGGACCGTCAGACCCCGTTCGACCGCCTTCTTCGCCAGCAGGCCGGCGGCCAGCATGACGCTTGGATTGGAGGTGTTCGTGCAGGAAGTAATCGCGGCGATCAAAACATCACCATGGCCGAGATCAACCTCAGCATGAGGAAATTCCTCCGGATGTACTTCCTCCAAGCGGTCCGGCGTCGGGCGATTGTTAACCATCTCGGTCTCTGTCCAGACGCTCGTATTTGATGGCGTCACTACGCCTGCGGAAGCAACGGGAACCGTAGTAGGACTTTGTTCGCCGCCGCCGACGATCGCTTTTTTGGTAATATCGATCGTGCCGATCCTCGTAAAGTAGCGAGCGGCAATCTCTTCTTCAGACTTTCCGTAGCCTCCTTCGGCAGATGGCTTTTGCAAAAGGTCGAGAAATTTGTCCTTTAGGTCCGGCAGCTCGATTCGATCCTGCGGACGTCTGGGTCCCGCAACGCTCGGCTGGATCGCTGCGAGATCCAGATCAAGCACGGTGCTGTACTGGCATTCACCCTTGCGGGGAATTCCAAACATGCCCTGGGCTTTGTAGTAATTTCGCACCGCCTCGACATGCTTCGTCGGCCGACCGGTCGCTTCGAGATAAAGGCATGTCTCTTCATCGAGCGGGAAGAAGCCCATCGTCGCTCCGTACTCCGGGGCCATATTTGCGATTGTCGCGCGATCAGTTACTGACAGACTCGACGCGCCCTCGCCGTGAAACTCAACAAATTTCCCCACGACCTTGGCACTTCGCAGCATCTCTGTAACGCGTAACACAAGGTCGGTTGCCGTCACTCCTTCGCGCAAGCTACCACTCAAGCAAACTCCCACAACATCGGGAGTAAGAAAATAAACCGGCTGGCCCAACATCGCCGCTTCGGCCTCAATTCCACCAACGCCCCAGGCTACGATCCCCATGCCATTGATCATCGTCGTATGCGAGTCCGTGCCCACAAGGGTATCGGGGTAAAAAACGTCATTTCTTTCCCAAACGTTCTTAGCCAGATATTCAAGGTTTACCTGATGACAGATTCCAATTCCCGGGGGAATAACAGTGAAGCCATCGAATGCCTGCGTCCCCCACTTCAGGAATTGGTAGCGCGAATTGCTTCGCTTAAACTCCATCGTCATGTTCTTCTCAAACGCGTCTTTCGTGCTTGCGAAGTCGACCTGGACCGAATGGTCAATTACGAGATCTACCGGAACCAGGGGCTCGATCACCTCCGGGTTCTTTTTCAGACGCGCCACGGCTGAGCGCATTGCCGCCAGGTCGACAAGCAGCGGTACTCCGGTGAAGTCCTGCAACAGAACACGAGCGACTACAAAGGGAATCTCCTCGGTGCGTTCCGCATTTGGCTGCCAGTTTGCCAGCGCCCGCACGTCGTCTTCGTTGATTTTTTTGCCATCGCAGTTGCGCAACACGGATTCGAGGACGATGCGAATACTAACCGGGAGCCTGGATATCGGGCCAACGTTCTCCTTTTCAATTTGAGGGAGAGAATAAAACTTGCCCGATTGACCAGCGCCCGGATTAAATGATTGGAGCGAATTGAAGGGACTGTTTGGCATAGGGGATTTGGAATCAGATCAACAAGAATCGTTTGCGCATATTAGCGCGGGGATTTCAGGTTTTTCCTTACGAAATTCAGTTTAAGGTGAGGTAGCCCAATCGTCAAGCAACGCCTCCTTTGATTAAGACGACAAAATTGAACCGCCAGGTCATTGCAACTTTCCCACGTTTTGATATAGTTCGCTTCGTAAATAATTCCCCCAAAACTTTAACTTCGATCTCCTGGATGAGGACCAATTTTTGCTACCTCAGTCTCGGAGTAACTGCCTCTGATCATGGAGCAGTTGGATTCAAGGAGACCGCCATGCCTAAGAAAACCGCCGGGGAGTTTGAGTACTTGAGTAACAATCCGGACTTCGTGCCTGATCCTGAAATTGAAGAGTTCATGGAGGAAGAGATTTCTCGTGCTCCTAAGGACCCCGAACTCCTTGCTCATCGGTTGCGCAACAATACGGCTGCCTCACCCAGTGACGCAGGTGGTGATCTTGATGCTGCGTGGGAAGAAGTGAACGAAAGTGGTTCGGAAACGGTCGCCGGCGATAATCCGACCCCGGATCAGTCTCTGGTTGAGGAAAACGCGAAGGCGCTGGGGGTGAGTTTCGAAGATAACGAAGAACTAGAATTCATCGATAAAATCGAGCGCCGCGATCGTGACCGCTTTGAACTAGATCAGCGATCGAAAACGACTGACGATATGATCTGAACCGCCAGCAGCATCCGCCAAGACAAAAGGGTCTTAGTTTAGTTACTCTTTTTATCCTCGTCATCGTCGTCATCGTCGTCCATTTCGACTTTCGCTACCGTATTAGTGGCCACGTCTACCTGGACTTCGTAGGTCTTTCTTTCCCGACAACACCAAAAAGTCACGAGCCGGAAACAAACTTTGATCTTGGCTGTAAGGTGATGCTCTTAATCACAATCCTGTCGGCAGGCCTTTCCGTTTCGGGCTCAACTGGGGCACCGGCAATGATGTCCGCAATAGTAATTCCACTGATCACTTGTCCAAAAACCGTATAGTCCTCATCAAATTGAGGCTCGGGCCTGAGCGTGATGAAGAACTGGCAATTTGCAGTGTCGCGCGCCTGCTCTTCACTTAACGCCGGTCGCCCGCCAAACTCGGGTGAGGCTCCCTTCCTGGCTGCGCCGACTGTACCGCGGTCGAAAGGAATATCACTGAACTCACCGGGAACGTTCCCGTAAGGCGAGTCTCCTGTGCCGTCGTTTTCAGGATTATCATCCTTTGATAATGGGTCACCGCCCTGAATCAAACCGGACGCCGGATTGATCCGGTGGAACGTGGTCCCATTGTAAAGGCCTTCCTGAGCCAATTTCTTGAATCGCTCGACCATCCTTGGGGCGATGTTTGGATAAAGCTCAATTACGATGTTGCCGTAGTTTTCAGTTTCAATAACGGCAACCTCTGCATCGGGTTGAGGCTTGACGCCACTCTTAACGTTAGCCGCGAGTGCTGCTTCTTCCTCAGCGTCAGAGTCCTGCACGGCTGTCTTCTTGCCGGCGCAACCCGAGAAACCGAGTAAAAGGATCAACGTCCAAAGAAAACCTGTTTGCGAGCAGGCCTTCGTTCTTTGCTTCATAGACAAAAGTCCTTCGGCGTTCAGCCCCACAACGTCGATCAAAAGCAGAATACGGCGTAATCCAGGAATCATTCACTCCGTGTCAAACCTCCGTAGTGTAGCGATTCTGCCGGCACTCGTCGTTAAAACAACTTCCGGCTGTCCACTAGAATAGTTACAGGCCCATCATTGACCAGTTCCAACTGCATCATACGGCGAAAGCTTCCGGTTGCGACATGGGTGAGGTTCCTCTTAACACTTAGCACGAACGACTCGTAAAGCGGCTCGGCAATTTCAGGAGCTGCAGCGTCGCTCCAGGAAGGACGGAGACCACGCCGCACATCGCCGTAGAGAGTGAATTGTGAAACCACGAGCAATGCGCCCGAAACGTCTTTGACCGAAAGGTTCATGCGACCACCTTCGTCCTCAAATATGCGTAAAGCGGCAATCTTTTCCGCAAGATACTCCACATCATCCTGCGTATCGTCGCTCGCTACACCCAACAAAATGACGAGACCCTTTCCGATCTCGCCCACAGTTTCATCTTCAACTGTTACGTTGGCGCGCGTCACGCGCTGAACGACGGCTCGCATCTATTTCTTCGGTGGTTTGCTTGGTCTGATTTCAACGCGACTGGGAAGGCTGCGGTCATCGTGATGGAGCAGGTCGATCACGACGCGGGCGATGTCTTCCGGTCGTAACTGCCAGCTCTTCTCGTCGCTGGAGTTGTCGCCACCGAATTCCGTATTCACCGACCCGGGCATGATGTAACTGACCTTGATGCCATCGTGCCGAACTTCCTGCATCAATGCTTCACTGAACCCATTAAGACCAAACTTTGAAGCATTGTAGGCAGCCATTTTCGGGTGGGCGTTCGAGCCAGCCAAGGACGAGATGTTTATGATGTAACCGCCGCCGCGTTGCTTCATCAGTGGTATAGCTTCATGGCAGCAGTAGTAAACCCCGAACAGATTTGTTTCCAGGATGGCGCGAAAATCTTCAGGCGGCATTTCTTCAACTGACGAAAACATACCGATGCCGGCATTGTTGACAAGTATGTCCAGGCCACCAAAATCAATTATGGTTCTCTCGAAGAGTGCTTCTATTTGGGAGTGATCTCGAACGTCGCCTACAAGGCCCATGATGCTACCTTTGCCCAAGCCTGCCAATGTCCCAACAGTCTCATCAATCTCGCTGCGTTTGCGGGCACTGATGCAAACATTCACCCCTTCGGTGATTAGCGCTGCCGCAATTCCGCGTCCAATCCCCTTCGTCCCGCCCGTTACGATTGCTACTTTGCCGTTAAGATCCATCGTTCCCTTTTGGAGCCGTCAAAGGATAACTAATCTTGTAGCTTTTTCTTTAACCGCTCGTTCACAACCTTAGGATTCGCCTTGCCGGCGGACGCCTTCATCACCTGCCCAACAAAGAAACCAAATAGCGACTCTTTCCCGGAGCGATAACTTTCCAGCTGTTGTGGGTTAGCAGCTACGACTTTATCAATCAAACCATCGATCTCAGTTGTGTCGCTTACCTGCACCAAACCTTGTTCCTCGATGATTGCCGCGGCGCCCTTACCGGTCTTGAACATCTCGACAAGAACATCCTTAGCTTGCTTCCCACTGATCTTCTCCTCGTCGATCAGGCGCACCAGCGAGCCCAGTTCCTTTGCTGGAACCGGCGAAGCGCTGGCAAGAATGCCGGCCGACTCCAGTTCGCGAAGCAGTTCGGACCGAAGCCAGTTTCCAGCTACCCTTGGATTGCCCGACGTTTTCGCCGCTGCCTCAAAATAGTCAGCCAGCGAACGCTCCGATGTGAGTTGCGAGGCATCGGCAAACGAAAGTCCATACTGTTCCATAAATCTTTGCCGTCGCGCTTCTGGCAACTCAGGCATTGAGGCCCGAACCTTCTCGATAAACTCCGGCGAAACTACCAGGGGAGGCAAATCGGGCTCAGGAAAGTAGCGATAGTCATGCGCTTCCTCTTTCGATCGCATCACCCGCGTTTCCATCGCACGCTCGTCCCAGAGTCTGGTTTCCTGCCTCAGCTGGCCGCCGGATTCCAGCACGCCAATCTGCCTCGTTACTTCAAATTCGATCCCTCGCTGCATGAACCGTACTGAGTTCAAGTTTTTCAGTTCGACCTTTGTGCCAAACTGCTTATCGCCGATGCGTCGCACTGAAACATTGGCTTCACAACGCAGATTTCCCTTCTCCATATCCGCTTCGGAGGCACCCACCCATTGCAATGCTCGGCGTACGTGATTGACGTAATCGTAGGCTTCCCAGGACGTCCGAAAATCCGGCTCTGTCACAATCTCCGCCAAAGGTGTGCCCGCGCGATTAAGGTCGATGTAGGAATAGCGATCCACATCGGGCAGTCCCTCATGCACATTCTTGCCCGCATCCTCTTCCAGATGCAGCCGTGTAATAGTGATTTTCTTCGTTCGCCATTCAACCGGATGTCCAGCATCATCGCGCATGGCCGTCATGATCTCGAGAGCACCATTCGCAGAGAAGGGTTGGTCGAACTGAGATATCTGATAGCCCTTAGGCAAATCCGGATAAAAATAATTCTTGCGGGCAAAGATTGAGATCGGATTGACCTGTAAGCCAAGGGCGAGTGCAGCGCGAGCACCAAGTTCGATTACGCGGCGATTCAATACGGGAAGTGCGCCGGGCAGACCGAGACATACCGGACATGTATTCTGATTGGGCTCGTCACCAAAGCGGGTGGAACAACCACAGAAGATCTTTGATTCCGTATTTAGTTGAGCATGAATCTCTAAACCGATGATCGTTTCCCAACCGTTTTGCATAGTATTTTAGCGGTTACCGGAAACGTCGCTGCGTGTGCGGCCCACGACCAATGACTATTCGACCACGAAACTGCACCCCTGGGACTATTACATTTCGGCGCAGTCCATGAAAGCGTGGGGAAAAGCCAAACGGTGCGTGGAATGATCCAAACGGCCGACCAATTGGTAAGCCAAATGATTGGCCGAATGGTAGGCCAAACGATGGGCCGAATAGCGACCGATTGATTCTAGTGCGCCCAACTGATGTGTAAAAGGGCACGCCGCCCAGACCGTAAAAAGCGCCCGTTGCCCCATATGAACCCTCACTGACTCTCGCCTGGACGTAATTCAACTGGTTACTTAAGGCGGCGATCTGCGCCTGGAGTTGAGCAGCTCTGTCGTTGGCTTCATCCTCGGCGCGTTTCCGCTCCAATTCCTGCCAGAACCGTTCAGTTTCCGCAGCAAACTGAGCGCGAGCTACCTCTAACGGAGGAAGTCCGAGTTCCTTGCGTTTTTGCTCGTGTGCTCGATCGCTCTCCACCCTCATGCGCGCGTACGCTTCAAGGTCACGATTAGTAACGGAACGCATCGCCTTCTCGCCGCCAACGCCTGTACTTTCTGCTTTACGGGGTGACTGCTGCTGTTTAGCGGCGCGCCCCAATAAACTGCCAGCTGTTTCATTATTGGCCCGCTCGGTCGCCGGAATGTCAATGGCCGTCAATTGCAATGTAATCAAAAAGGTAGGGGCTGCTTCGTAAGTCAGGGTCGTCCTGGTGACGGTAAACTGGGCTGGAATCTCGATACGTTTGCCCCCTCGCATCACAATTGTGTAAGCATTGGTAGTGACCCCCAGCACAAACAACAGACCCGCCGTAGACAGAAAGCGTCTTCCTGGACTGCTAAACTTGCTGAGATTCCTCATTTCAAACCTCCTTGCAACTTGCCAGATATATCTCATCTAAATGGGGAATTGACGCGGGTAGTATATCACCGCACCAAAATAACTCACCACGCAGCCAAGAGCCTATTGGTGAGAACTCTTTGCAAATAGGTGACCTCTTCGATATACATCGCCGCATTCGGCGATTGCCCAGTATTTTGATCTGCGGACGCACGGTTCAAATCCTCAGAGTGCGGCCGCTCGGTTATCAAGCCTTTCACAGAGGAGCAAAAGGCAAATCAGGCAAAGACTGTTTGCAAGATTCTGGGGGTCGCTTTCTTGTTGATTGGAGTGGCGGGATTTGCCGCGCCCGATCTATTGGGCTTCCACCTGAACCCAGCCCACAACCTTGTTCACATTGTTTCAGGCATCATTGCGCTCTACCTTGGATTCGCGGGTTCGCTGTCGGCAGCGAAGACGTTCTGTCTCGTATTTGGTGTTGTGTACCTGGGGCTTGGAATAATTGGTCTGGCGATGGGAACTGGGGCAAATAAGATGTGGGAGGTTGGCCCCCTTCACCTCGGAACGCCTGACCACGGGCTTAACATTTTGCTCGGAGTCGCCTTCCTGGCAGGCGGTCTTTTCACGAAAAAAACTTAGTAACACTCCTCTCGAAGGTTAAGGACTACCGGCGCACTTCGTGTACTGGCGTTATTCGTGGCACACCCGTAAGCGGATGCGCATCAACTAAAACTCTTACCCCAAAGACCTCTTTGAGCAGTTCCGGCGAGAACACTTCCGAAGGCGGTCCAAAGGCAACGGTCTTTCCGTCTTTCATCAGCAAAACGTAATCTGAGAATTCGGCAGCAAGGTTAACGTCGTGGGTCACTACAATGGCCGACGCGTCGTTCAGGTCGCACCGGCGACGAACGAGCGCCAGGATCGTAGCTTGATGAGCAAGGTCGAGATTTGCTGTAGGCTCATCCAGCAGCAGGATTCCCGCTTCAGTTGCAAGCGCACGCGCGAGGACAGCCCTCTGTCGTTCTTCTCCAGATAGCTCATTCATCAAACGGCCGCTCAAAGTCTCCAACTCAGTCTCACTTAGCATTTCACGTGCTACTTGCAGGTCATGCGCTGTTTCCCAGCCCCAAATTCCAGTGTGGGCCCAGGCATAACGGCCACCGAGTACAAACTCGAGCACGGTAACAGGGAAACGAAGATCAGCTTCCTGCGCAACGACGGCGATCTTCCTGCTTATAGCGCGGCGTGCGAAGTCTTTCAGCACCTTTCCATCGAGCAGGATTTCGCCGGCAGAAGGTTTTAAGCCTCCGTTAAGGGCGGTAAGAAATGTCGACTTGCCGGCCCCATTCGGGCCAATGATTGCGACGATCTCTCGAGGACTTAGCCTTAGCGACACACCGGCCACTGCCAGCCTCGATCCATACTTGATTGTGACGTCCTTAGCTTCGAGCAATACTGTTCAGTCCTTCGGCTTGCATAACATTACAAAGAGCTTGGGCGTTCTGTTGGGCATTGGATCCAGGAAGTTCCAGCCTCTAACACGCTAGAAGATGATTACCCTCGCTTGAGCAGGTAGATAAACAGAGGCGCACCAATCAGCGCCGTAATGGCTCCCACCGGCAGTTCTCGGGGAGCGATTACCGTTCGCGCAAGAGTGTCGGCTGTTACGACGCAGAGCGCACCAGAAATTGCGGCGGCAGGAATCGTGATGCGCTTGTCACTCCCCAGCGAAAGACGGACTAGATGAGGTACAACCAATCCTACATAGCCGACTGAACCACTTGATGCCACCGAACTGCCGACCAACAAACTTGCGGCAACAAACACTAGCAAGCGAACGCGTCCGACCTCCACACCGAGATCGAAGGCATCGCGCTCACCAAGCATTAACAGATTGAGTGACCGGGCGTTGGCCGCAAGCACCAGCGTTCCCACAATGGAAACAAAGATGGCGACCGCGAGCAGATTTGTTGTCGTGCCCGAAAGGTCCCCGAGCAGCCAAAAAGTAAATGCCCGAATTCGCGTCGCATCCATCAGAGTGGTTACGAAGACAATCGCTGAGGAAAGAAATGTGGTGACAATCACACCTGCAAGAATCAGGCGCTCAGGTGTGGCTCCGGCTCGACCCTGAGCAAGCCGGTAAACCAGCAGTGTTGCCAGCAGAGCCCCCGTAAACGCCATTAGTGGTCGACTCCATTCGTGCGCGCCAAAAAAGACCAGCGCAATCATCGTTCCTACTGCCGCACCGTTCGAAATTCCAAGTAGATATGGTTCCGCCAGTGGGTTGCGGAGCAGCGCCTGATAGCTAGCGCCCGCCGCGGCAAGCGAGGCTCCTACGGCGGCGGCAAGGAGGATGCGGGGCCAGCGAATGTCAAAGAGGATTGCGCGCTGTTCGGCAGACAAATCGCAATCCGATTTCCCCAGCAGGGCGCACAGCGACGAGGCCAACGGTAAACGCTGACTGCCGACTAGTGAGGCCGCTATCAATACCGCGACCAGTAGGAGCAGGAGTAAGCCACAGACCCCGAGCGTCTTTCCCAACGTCGCATGCCCTGCTGCTTCGATCGATCGTATCGACTGACTGGTCATCGCTTATTTAACAACTGCTTTTACTTGAAAGCTTCCGGGTGCAGGGCGCGAGCCATTTCCTCCAAGCCATCGATCAGCCGCGGACCGGGACGAGAAAGATGATCGTCGTTAAGTTTATATACTCGGTTACTCAACACCGCGGGAGAGTGCTTCAGCGCTGCCGCAACTGTTGAGTTCGCCGCACCCATCGAGCCACCCGTCGGCAAAATGATCGCCTCGGGTCGAGCCGCAAGCGCTGTTTCATTGCTCAGGCGCGGAAATGCCCCCAGAACATCCGCAGTTACCGAAATGCCACCGGCGCGCCGCACCAAATCCGTCAAATAGGCATCACGCCCAATCGTGTAGAGCGGCTCGCCGGACACTTGATAGAAGACCTTAAGTGGCTTGACGTGCCTGATCGCTTCTTCGACCGCTGCGGTACGCCTGCGCACATCAGCGACCAGGCTGGAAGCTCGATCACGTGCACCCAACAAGTCGCCAAGCGTGGTGATTGAACTAAAAACCTCTTCCAAGCTGCGTGGGTTCGTGACGTAGACGGCAATCTTCTGTTCATCGAGTTGCTTTGTAAAAGCTTCCAGTTGCGACGCTGTCGAAACGAGAACGAGTTGTGGTCGGAGTCCAAGTATTCTTTCGATGCTCGGTTGTAATGTGTCGCCGACCTTCTGAACAGTCTTAGCCTCAGGTGGGAAGTCGCAAAACGTTGTATTGCCGACGAGGCGATCTCCTGCGCCAATGGCGTAAACGATCTCTGTCAAATTTGGAGCGAGCGAGATGAATCTCTCAATCCTGGCGGGAACAGTAATCGTTTTTCCGGCTTCGTCAGTGAGAGTTCGAGAATCAGTTGGGATTTTTGCGGTCTGGAGTTTTTTGCCGGTGCAGGCTCCCAAGAGAAAAGCAGCTTGGAGCAGTAAACCGATCGCGAACCACTGTCCGACAAACTTAAGTTTGTCGAACCGGCAAAATCCCTGCTGCCACCTGCTGTCAGTGCCGCGAGCCGTGGCGGGTGGGCGACAGTGGCATGGGTGTACCGCCCAGATCTCACGTGCGCGATGCGTGTGCGACCGGTGCCGTAGCCCACGCGTTAGCGAGACCTCTAAGAGATCAAAGTGCTGTGTGTTTGTTAACGACAAAAGTCCCGCCAATCTGTAATTCCCCCGCAAAGGGAACAGGCGATTGACGGGACTCAAGCAAAGGTCTGGAGATCCGGCGGCCTGAACACCCTTGCGCGAGGCGTTCAAAAGGCTGCAAAGCGACTTGGGCTGGTCTCCTGGCTTCGAACATTTGCCACTAACTCTTCAATAAAGATCGGACTCCAAAGAAGTCCCTCTCATTCAAGCGCTTAGCCGCAATGCTCATCACAGTGGCGCGACCGCGCGGGATTTTCACCCGCTTCCCTATTCTCCCCGCAAAAGGGGCACCCCGAGGCTTTGTTTGAAAAGAACAAACTTAACAATACCTTTTGTTGACTGCGGCGGGACAGTATCACGCTGATCTTTGAGGTGTCAAACCCGTAATTGGTACGTTTAATGGCCCAATATCAGGCCTCTACCCTCCGTTTGGTGCGTGGGCCTCTGCAGGGTCATTGATTACTCCCGCAAGGCTGGTGGATTAGAGTCAGCAAGATTACGCAGGAAGTGTTAAGTTGGAACTGAAGCCAGCACTCCCAATGCTGGTTGAATTGATCCATCAACCCAAGCGGGCTGTTCCCCCGCCGACCCCGGAAACTCGAGACAAAAGCCTCAAAACTGGAACGTTAGGAGTTACCTATGAAGGCAATGACTGGTTTAAGGCGTTGGGCATCTTTTGGCCTGCTGTTATGCCCGAGCGTAGTGGGTTGGGCGCAGAAGCCTCAGTTAGTGGTGCAAACTGGACACTCTTTGCCCCGTCACGTCAGTCGCGTTCAGTCCTGACGGCAAGATGCTGGTTAGCGGCAGTCGCGACAACACCGTACAGCTCTGGGAGGTCGCGACCGGCACAGTGTTGCGCACTTTCATAGGGCATTCCTATATTGTCGTCTCCGTTGCGTTCAGTCCTGATGGGAAAACTCTCGGTTGCGGATCGGCGGGGGCAAGCCACCCTTCCAGACCTACAAATTTGCGATCCTGATTTGTTATCTGGAGCGGAAACTCCGCAGCTCTGCACCGGTCGCGACATCCCAGAGTTTAACACGAATCGCTCACTCCCGGTGGCGAGCGTCCGCCCGTCAGGACTGAAGGCGACGGCGGTGACAGCCGCTGCGAGCGCATCTGCGACTTGAATTCCGCCAATCTCAGCTGGAGTGGCACGCCCAGTATGCCCCTGGAGTGTGCGCAACTCTGTGCCGGTCGCCACGTCCCACAGCCTGATAATCCGGTCCCTGCTGCCGCTGGCGAGTATCTTGCCATCAGGACTGAAGGCGATTGAGTAGACATGATCGGAGTGGCCTTTGAGAGGCCGCAATTCTGCGCCTTCGACGACATCCCACAACCTGACATTTGCGCCGCTGCTGCCGGCGAGCGTTTTCCCATCGGGACTAATTACTATTGCAGTGACTGAACTAGAGCGACCTATCAAGGTACGTAACTCGACGCCAGTCACCACGGCCCATAGCTTAACGTCCTTGCCGCTACCGGCGGCTAAAGATCTCCCATCAGGACTAAAGGCGACAGAGTTGATATCGTCACCATCTCCTGCGAGCGTGCGTGCCTCTGCGCCGGTCGCCACGTCCCACAGCTTGACGCTGTTGACGCTAACGGCCGCGAGCGTCTGCCCGTCAGGACTGAAGGCGACTGAGTAAAATTGATCGTAGTGCCCCTTGAAAGTGCGCAACTCTGCGCCGGTGGCTACTTCCCACAGCTTGACAGTGTCGTACCAACCCCCGCTGGCGAGAGACTTCCCGTCAGGACTGAAGGAAACGGATCTGACAGAATTAGAATGCCCTGTGAGCACGCGCAACTCCGCGCCAGTTGAGACATTCCAAATCTTAATGGTTTTGTCATCACTACTGCTGGCGAGCATCTCCCCATCGGGACTGAAGGCGACTGATGTGACTGCACCGGCATGGCCTGGGAGCGCGCGCAACTCGACGCCGGTCGTCACAGCCCATAGCTTGATCGTGCCGTCCTCACTACTGCTAGCGAGAGACCTCCCATCAGGACTGAAGGCGACTGAGTCAACCCAACTGGAATGCCCTTTAAGCGTGCGCAATTCTGTGCCTGTCGCGAGATCCCACAGCTTGACGCTTCTGTCCACACTACCGCTGGCAACCACTATCCTCCAAGCGTTACCACCTCAGTTCAATCTAAGCACGGGAAGTTGACTCTTGCGAATCAGCGGGGGCAAGCCACCCTTCCTTACCTGTTAAGAACGGGTAATTCGAGCCCGCGCACCCACCCGCACGAGAGCCCTTTTATCAAAGAACAACAGCTAAAGAGAAAAGCAGCGGGCGCATTATAACCCTGGAGCGGCTCAAGAAAGAGGCTTGAGAGTGGCCCGCCTAGCATGCAAGCCCTTTCTCCTTACACACCCGCCTTGACGGAAAACCGGCCTTATACTCCCGGCGTTGTGCCGAGAAAAAGCATCAAGACGCGACCGCCTCAGGGAATGAGACTGGCAGAACTGCGGAAGGCTGCGGGCCTGAGCCAGTACGAGCTCGCCCGCTATGTTGGAATATCTCAAGCAAACATCGCCTGGGAACGCAGCGAGAAGCCGCCCCGATCAGACGTGCTGCCGAAGATGGCCGAAGCCCTGGGTGTCAGTGTCGAAGACTTGTTGAATGTCGAGACGGGAAAAACGGCGAGCAGAAAAGCGGCTAAGAGTAACGGCAGGCCTGCCGGCAAGGTGCGTGAGGTCTTCGATCGCGTCTCAAAGCTCCCCCGCCGTCAGCAGGAGCACATCGTCAACTGGGTCTCCGCCTACGTCTCCCAATACGAGCAGACCAGACAAAGTTGATGGCCGTTGGCGAACAATCACCATCAATCATCATCGCGGTGAAGATAATGATAGAACT
>JBPCIQ010000162.1:0-10086 GCA_051006135.1 Pyrinomonadaceae bacterium
CGCAAGCGTCCTTCAAGGAATCGGCTGATTGACTTCATCACTCGCTCTCCCCCGCTCCGTGACCGCAGATAGAGGTTGCAGTCATCGGCGTAACGGCAGAACTTGTGACCTCGTCGCTTCAACTCCTTGTCCAGTTCGTCGAGCAGAATGTTCGATAGCAGCGGCGAGCGCGGTCCACCTTGCGGCGTGCCTTCTCTTCGTGCCTTCGTCAGACCATTCGACATCATTCCGGCTTCCAGATAGCGGCGGATTAGCCGCAGTACCCGTTTGTCTTTGATTCGCCGGGCCAACCGCGACATCAAGACATCGTGGTTAACTCGGTCGAAGAACCGATGTCCACAACCCAGCGCCGCCCCTCACGCACATACTCGCGGGCTTTTAGCACCGCTTGCTGCGCGCTCCGCTGCGGGCGGAAGCCGTAGCTCGACTCAGAAAAGCTCGGTTCAAAGAGTGGGCTTAGAACCTGATGCAGTGCCTGTTGAATCAGGCGGAGTCTTAATTCGTAGCGGATGTTCGTTGCGGAGGGGAATTAATGCGGGTTGGCGTCCCATGGTCCCGCCCGGCAGCGCATTTCTTGCCCTTTGATATATTGTTTTCGCTTCGTCAGGAATTTCCTGAACGAAAATTGCACCATTACCTGTAGATGAAGACGAACTGGTTTTTCTCAATCGAAGATAAAAGTCCTTTTGTATATTGTCGCAATTGGTCTCCCATTGACACCGATGCCATATAACTCTACCTCTTGAGTTTGCTCTTCGTAATTGGTGCCAAGTGGCAAAACTCTTATTTGAAATCTTCCCTGTGAAACTGCTCTAAAAAAGAACCGACCAGAGCCAGTGGTTTTCGTTCGCTGGATGACGCTATTTACATCGTTCAGTAATTCAACCTTAATTTCGCCGAGAGGTCTTCGTTCCGGAGCGAAACCAAATCCCGATATACTACTTCTGCTGAAAGACGACTCCTGGATTTGGCCCTGAACAATCAAAAACGGAAAAAGAAAAACACCAAGCAAAACAAATGCCGATACGACCTTTATTCCTCATTGATTTAGCTCCCTGCATTCTAATGACCTATCTCTAACGTGCGATGACAAAATCAGGCGACCTTCGCCAGGATCTGGTCACCACTTCTAGTCCCAAGTGAACGATATCAAAAACTCGCGCAGTCTATTCGTGTAAACAACATGACGTGACCCGGTATCGGGCGCCTACAATTCCAAGAGGTGGCCCATCTTTTTCTTTTTGGTCGAAAGGTATTTTTGAGCTAATTCGTGCGAATCAACCTGAATGGAAACCCTTTCCACGATTTTCAAACCCGCTTCTTTCAAAGCGCGCAACTTGAGCGGATTATTTGAGATCACGCGAACCTGACAAAGACCCAGATCAAATAAGATTTCAGCACACTGAGTGTATTCACGCAGATCGACGGCAAGCCCTAGCTGCTCATTGGCTTCAACCGTATCTGCACCTTCGTCCTGGAGCGCGTACGCTCGGATCTTATTGAGGATGCCAATGCCCCGTCCTTCTTGTTGCTGGTAGACTACCGCCCCCCGGCCTTCGTCCTGAATCATTTCCATTGTCCGGTGGAGCTGGGCCCCGCAGTCGCATTTTGTGGAATTGAAGACATCGCCAGTCAGACACTGGGAGTGGATGCGTACCAGCGTGGGGATCTCGCGACGCATTTCCCCCTTGAAGAGAACTACGAATTCCTCATCACTTATGAGTGAACGATAGCCTGCGATCTTGAACTCGCCCCACTCGGTCGGTAAGTTTGCCACCGCTACTCGCTCCACAGAAAGAGTGGTGGTCAGTTCAGAACACTTAGCTGTCGATGGCTCTTTCAAAGGGTCTCACTTTCTAAGTGCCAATGCCGATCCGAAGGACGCATGATGGCTTGGGAGACAACTCGTGGGATTTCACTTCCTACAGCGATTATAGAAGCAAGCGGAGGCAGCATCAAGCAGGCCGAGTTGCCTCAGTGATCAAGAGATAGCGCCGGCACCAGAGGAAGGTGTAATAACCTTGGGATAAGGTGATCTGACGGCTGGAGAATGGGGCGCAGCGGTAGCTGATTACTTGGATGTCATTACCTGTTTTCAGAATCAGTTGGACTTGTATTGAGTTGCCTGCTCAGAACCAGCCCTTCTTATTCTGGATGTAGGTCCTGACGAAGTCCTCATCGGACTTCGTCAGGTAGATAATGCCTTCTACCAGGCCAACGATAGAGCCCGCTCCACATGTCACGAGGGTAATAACGATCTGAATAATCCCTTCAGTTGTGTACCCAAGTATGAACTTGTGCACGCCGAAGCCACCCAACAGAATCCCGCAGATACCTGCGACGAGCTTCTTGTCGGCGCCCTGCGATTTCCAGTCAGTCATCGATGATCCCTGGTTCACAGACTGCATTGGTTGATAACCTCCGGCATTTGGCAACGGAGCCTGACAGCCAACACAGTACTGGGCCGTTTCGTCATTCTGAGCACCACATTTTGTACAGTATCTTGTCATTAAATTTCTCCGCTCTTAATCATGATGGGGTTATTCCAATGGGGTGACTGACCTGCTCAACAGTCGAGCTATCATCGCTGCCAGGTCAGCCGCTGAAGAGATCGCCCGCCGCGACAATGCTATCTACTGTTGAGCGCGCCCAAGCTACCAAATACCACAAACATCAGGATGTAGATAATCCCTAAGGCCAAGCCAATACCGATGGCGATGAAGCTAAAAAGCTTCGCCTTCTTCGAGGCATCCATTGCGCCTTGTATATCACCCGAGGCTACTTTCCCATTTACCTGCGCGGCAAAGATGATTGCAACTATCGAAAGAGGCCAGCAACAGAACAATGACAAAATTGCCGGGATTAAATAGTTGGGAACATTTGCCGGCGCGCCCGTAGGCGGCGGTGGTGGATTCCACTGTTGAGACATGTAGCGTTTCTCCTGACCCGACGTGGTTTTACTAAAGCATTACTAAAAGGCTACCAGCGTGAAAACTATCGAGCTTCGTGAATCGACCATGAGCACCACGAAGTGTAAGTGGCTTCACTTACATCGGGCTCATTCCGATCACAACCCACCAGATGAAGCCGATAACTGACCCAACTAACCCAATTCTCGCAACAAAGGTTTAAGGGAGGGCCTTCTTCAACGCATCCATGAGTCCGCTAGGGCCGGCCGGCGCCAAAGTCTGGGGCTGGCGGTGGTTGTGGCACACCCTTTCGCTTCTCGAAAATCGGCACGCCGAGAATACCGCCCAGAGTTGAAAAAATCAGGATAAGAACAATTACAAAAAAAACGCTTAGGAGAGCAAGCGCGATCCCACCAAGTGGAATCTCAACGCCTGAACGCCGTACCGCCTCCTCCATTTGCCCAATGCCAAAGATCAGGGCAATCGGAAGTCCGATAATCAGGTAAACCAAAGCGCCGATCGCTCCTGCCATTGCGCCAAGCCCTGCGCCTTCACCGGCTGATACTTGCGATGCCGAGCTTCTAATGTACAAAAAAGACGCAAGCACACCACCGAGGATAGCCCACAAACAGCAGCAACTACTCACTATTGGAATCACCGACAGGATGCCTGTGACGAGGCCACCGAGTAGTGCCGGCTTTAGTTTATTGATCATTAGTCTTCTACTCTCAGCGATTCAGATAACAGGGATCACGCTGACTCCCGAAGAACGTGGTGGCAGGAAAGCGCTGCATAACTAACAAAGAGGAGCAGGATTGTCAATAAAATTGCAATAAATGTCCGACAAACTTTAAGATAGTCGTCTACGTGGGAGGAGAGGAGAGCGTCCAAGAAAACGCTGGCAGTTATCAGCCCAAACGACAAACTAAAAGTTTGTCGGCCAATTCAGTTGACGACATCTATGAGATCACCGGGCTGAACCTTTGGATCATGGATCTTACCGGCTTTAATCTCTTTCACACTGAACTTCGTGGTTGTGAGGAGCCCGTCCGGGCCCTTGCGCGACACTTCAATCGTATTGCTATTCGGCCGGGTCGTACCACCGGCCGCAAGGATTGCCTGAAGCAAAGTAATTCCTGGCTGAAAAATTTTCTGTCCCGGATAGTTGATGCGGCCGGCTATGTAATAGAACTCCTGTGGACGTGCGGTCACGCTAATCGTATCACCGGGCCGGATCATAATATTAAGCGCTTCAGGATCGCTCAGGTCCATCGGGAGTCCTGCACTTCCCGCCCGCATAACTGCCACTCGACCGGCGTCCAGTCTTGCCTGGGCTTCAGCCATGATCACGTAAAGAGGAACGGCTTCACGTCTGAGAAACTTAGTACCCGGATTGTTAACGAGGCCGGTAATGACGACCCCATGGCTTGCGTACTGTCGCACGCCCACCGAAACCCGCGAGCCCTCCTCAACCGCTCGGCGTTTCAGTTCCAATGCAATCCGAGTCTGGACCTCGTCAGGGGTCAGGCCCGCTACTGCGATTGGTCCACCCGCGATTGGCAAGTCGATCAAGCCCCCGTCAATGACCGTGTAGAGAGTAGATCTAGGCGTCGAGGAATTGAGTAGACGTATATCAAGCACGTCCCCGATGCCAATTCTGTAAATCTCGGCCAAGGCTTGTGAATCATCGGAAGCTGATTTGCGAATTCCTACATCAGAGTTGGAATCCGGTTTCGCTAACCCTGGACTTACGATTGCCGCCGTGGGCGTCTGATCGCTTGCAGAACGGAGGTTAGAGTCTCCGCTTGTTCGGTTTGAAACTTCCTTAGAAGTGGACGCGGGTTTAGGAGAAGCCGCGGAGGTAGTCGAAGCGGACGCCGGCACCATCTGGGTTTCTTTCAAGGAAGAAAGTTCCTTGACTGTTTTCGCGCTTTCCACATTTGAGGCAGAAGTTCCGGCAGAATTTCCTTCCTCTTTGATAATCCGATAGAGCGTGTTAGCCAGAGGAGAGTTTAGTTTTACAAGCTTGTCGTACTCCTGAGCTGATTGGCTTTTTCGTCCCAACACATACGACATGATCCCGAAGTGAAAGTGCGCTTCCGGCCAGTCTGGTTTAAGCTTCGCGGCCCGCTTGAAGGAATCGGCAGCTTCCTTGAAGGCCTTCGATTTCGAGTAAGCCATGCCGAGCATATAGTGAGATTGCGGATTGTCCGGCTCAGCCTTGGCGGCTTGCTTAAAGGACTCGATCGCCTGGTCCAACCTCCCAGAATTGTAAGCGACAATGCCTGAGTCATAATACTTCCGAGCGGCTCGCGCGTCGTCGTCGAGCGTGTTTGAGACTATCTCTCTTGAGTCATCCGGTGTCGCGTTGGGGTCGCTGGATCTGTTAGCAGTCTGGGCGTAAACAGCCCCAGAAGAGAGCATTGCGACAGCGAAAAGGAAGGCGACAGAGAATTCTTTCTTCATGGGACTGAACAGGTAAATTTCTTTATTGGGTCAGGTAAGCCCGGTCTGCGCGGAAACGCCTGGTTGCCCTAAGTGCGCGCGATTATACACCATGTCGAATAAACCTGGTACGTGATGGGTTCAGGAAGCGTGCCTCCTTTGTTATAGTGTGGGATTCCGCAGGCGGCCAAACAGCCGACGGTGTGTTCAGTAGAATAATCAGGGCAATCGAGGAAGAACGTGTACGAATTTGCAGTTGCTCCCGCAGTTACGAACATCAGGCGCCGGGGTGCCGAGATAACCGAAGTGGCGCCCGCCAGTCTTGGGGCTGAGCTAGAGCTGGAGGCGGGTGATCGCATTACTAGGGTTAATGGGAGGGCAGTGCGGGATTATCTGGATTTCCGCTTTCAGACGTCGGGCGAGACAAAACTCGTCGTGGAAGTTCGCAGGAAAAGCGGCGAAGACTGGGAGTTGGACATTGCTCGAGCCGAGAGTGAAGACTTCGGGCTCAGCTTTGAGCAGATCGTACCGCGTCAATGTGCCAATGAGTGTATTTTTTGTTTTTGCAAGGGCAATCCCACTGACGCTCGTCCATCGCTTTTCGTGCGTGATGAAGACATTCGCCTTTCGTTTCTCTATGGCAACTATACAACCTTAACCTCGATAACTGAGGATGAGCTGCAGCGCATCATTGAGCAACGCCTCTCTCCGCAATATGTGTCTATTCACGCCACTGATCTCGAGGTCCGCGCTTATCTCCTGGGTGTAGACAAGCCGCGAGCGGACATCAGAAGCAAGCTGGCACGGCTGCTTGATGCGGGGATCAATATACATGCGCAGGTTGTGCTCTGCCCTGGAATTAATGATGGTGAGATCCTGCGAGGGACAATTGATGATCTCGCGGCTGATTACCCGCGAATCACGAGCGTTGCGATCGTTCCTCTGGGTCTGACGCGCTACAACACGGACGCCCGCCTCACACCGGTGACACCCGAGTTCTGTCGCAGCGTGATCCGCCAGGTCACAAGGATTCAGAAGGAACTGCGCAAGCGATTAGGAACAACCTTCGCCTTTCTCGGCGACGAGATTTATCTGCGCGCTGGGGGCTCCGTGCCGGGCAGAAGGCATTACGGAGTTTATCCCCAGATCGAAGATGGCATCGGTATGGTGCGTTCCTTCGAGAATGATTTTGACATCCTGTTGAAGCGACTCCAACGGCGCCCACCAAAACAACCGAATAATGTTTACGGAACCATCCTAACCGGCACTCTATTCGCGCCGGTGCTCGAGAAACGTATTTCGAGCCTGAATGACTGCTTTGGAACAAGGATTCACGTGGAGGCGGTTGAGAACAATTACTTTGGAGGAGATGTCTCCGTAGCGGGTTTACTCACCGGGGGCGATCTTCTGGCGGCACAGGATCGAATTCGAGGCGATTTTGTGTTAGTTCCTAAGCAGGTGCTCAAGAGTGGTGAAGAAATTATGCTCGACGGTACTAAGCTTGAAGAGTTGCGAGGGGAATTCGGCCTACCGGTTCATCCCGTAGATATCGATTCTTTAGGGGATCTTCTCTCTGAGATCACTTGACCTGCGCCTTCAATGACCGCCGAACCAACTCCGCCAGCTTTCCCAACGCCCTTCTACTTTCCCGACACCCTTGTAAAAGACCTTGGCAAGACCTTTGGCGCGCATCGAGAGGATTATGAACCGCACGCGCCGTTCTTTGTCCCGCTTCGCTTGTCCTGACTGGATTTCATGTTTATGGCGGCGCGAAGAATAGCTTGTCAACCCGGCAGGAGAAGTCGGCAGCCATTCGCCGGATCAGCCAATCGCTGCAATTCTAGCACAAGCATTCGCAGCGGCTCGGCTGCTCACTGTCAGCCTGGCGAACCTCTGGCGTACTCCGTCTCGAGTGAATAACGAACCTCGGCTCGCCGTTGGTGGAAGAACGGCTCTGACTGGAGTTTCCTGGAGAATTCAGTTATTTGAACAGGAAATCCATATTTGTGAATTATCCTGCACACTTAGCCGACTCTTCCTGATGAGTTAATGTCAAAGAACACAAAGACTTCGAGGGGATTTATTACGGCGGCACGATTGTTGCAAAATCGCAGAGCTGGTAAGGCGACCACACTTTGAAACCCCCCAGAAAAGCTTCTAAATCGAAACCCGCACTTGTTAGCGTCTCTTAGTTTTATTCTGCATTAGCCCGGCCTATAAAGCTGATAACCGTAAGGAGAGAAGATGAAGATAAAGGCTCTAATGGTGATAGCACTGGTGTTCGGTCTCGCGCTTTTAGCTCAAGCTCAAACGAGCCGTGGTGTTGTCAGCGGCCTCGTTGCTGATTCGACTGGTGCCGTAATAGCCGGCGCGCCCGTAACTCTAACTAATCAGGAAACAACTCTCATCCGCACGGCAGTCACTAATGATGCGGGGTTTTACCGCTTCGATGCGGTGGACCTCGGAAGTTACTCTATAAACATCAGCGCTTCCGGATTTGGTCCGGTGACAAAAACCAATGTCATCGTAAACGCCAGCCAAACTTCGACGGTTGACGTGCAACTAGAGCCAGGCAGTCAGCGGGTAACAGTCGACGTGGTTTCAGAGGCAGGCGCGGCTCTACAAACTGAAACTCCAGTGCGCGGCGGCAATATTACAGCCCAGCAAATCACGCAACTGCCGAGTGGCGGTAACCCGGTAGGGTTTGCGCTGACGCTGCCCGGCGTTTCTACTAATACGAGCGGAGTAGGCGTCGCCAGTTTTTCAGTCAACGGGGCTCGCAGCCGATCTAATAACTTCTTGATTGATGGTACCGAGAACAACGACATCTCGGTCGCTGGTCAGGCATTCCAGATCACCAACCCCGATGCGGTTCAGGAGGTTTCGGTACAGACCTCAAATTATGACTCAGAATTCGGACGCGCGGGTGGAGGGGTCGTTAATGTGATTACCAAGTCCGGCACGAATGAGTTTCATGGCACGCTCGCGTTCAGGTATGACTCAAGTGCCGACGACGCGATCACCAGCTTCCAGTCCAGAAATCCTGACATAATCAAGCGCGGGCGACGGCTTTCTGCTAACGAGTATATTCCCTCGGCCACCTTTGGAGGCCCTCTCTATCTGCCGCGCTTCGGTGAAGGCGGACGATCGCTTATCGATGGCCGCAACCGGACGTTTTTCTTTATTGCTTATCAGGAAACCCGCTTTCGCGCGGGCGGAACGGTTGACTTGGTCACACCAACTCAACAGGGTCGTGACAGGTTGCGGGCGCTGTTCCCGGTTGGCAGTAGCCCTAATGTGGACACCTATCTCGGCTTGACTCAGAATGCGGTCGGCAGCGCGAGCCCCTTCAACCTCGCACTCGGCACTGTAGATGGAGTAAATCGTGGCGACATTCAGTTCGGCACATTCTTCAGGGGCATACCCGAACTCGAAACGGGTAAGCAGTTTCAGGTACGTATCGATCACAGGTTTGGCGAGAATGATCAGTTTTCGATGCGCTACCTGCGCGACAATAACATTTCGCCGAGAGGCGGGGGCGTCGGGTTTGAGGGCTTCGATACTGATTTCTCCTCCGCGTACAACAACCTCCTGCTCGCAGAAACACACACCTTTTCGCCGACGGTGACGAACGAGTTGCGCCTTGCATACAACCGCATTGATTTTGGTTTCCCCCTCCAAGATCCGGGCGGACTGGCGGGTACGCTTCCGCGAACAGTTATTACGAGCGTGTCAGCCTTAGGCGTAGCAACAAATCTCCCGCAGGGGCGCATCGCAAACAATTATGTTGTCCAAGACACTGTAACTAAGGTGGCCGGCAATCACACCTTCCGCGGTGGCGTTGATTACCTGCGGCAGATTGCAACGCAGTCCGCGCCGTTCAATGGTCGCGGGTCACTGACCTTCGGTACCAGCACCGGTTTTATTCCTTTTGCTAATTTTGTGGATAACTTCGGTGGTACGGGCTCTGTCAGCCGTGACTTTGGAAGCCCAAAGTATTTCCCGTCGTTGCACCGCATTGCGGCCTTCTTCCAGGACCGTTGGAAGGCGACTGAGGCGCTCACGTTCACGCTCGGCCTACGCTATGAGAACTTCGGCACTGCGTTCAATACTTTAAGGACACCGGCCTTCACCGGCCTTTTTAACGTTGACCCGGTGACACTGACCGGCCCGTTTAGCCAGCCGAACAAAGTCCAGTCCGACAATAACAACTTTGCCCCAGCATTTGGTATCGCCTACTCGCCTTCATTTACAGGAGGTTTTCTCGGCGGCCTGTTCGGGGAAAAGAAGTCGGTTATACGCGGTGGTTATCAGATCGGCTACGACTCGTTCTTCAACAACATAGCCTCAAACGCATCGTCATCTTCGCCTAACACCGTCGTTACCACTACTTTCTCGACGCCAACTGCGGGTAATCCGCGCGGTTTGCCAAACTTCAGCGGTCAATTCCCAGCTACGGCGGCTCCGCTCACGCCGCGGGACAGTCAGACGTTGATAATTCCCAATCTGGTGAATCCGTACTACCAGCGCTTTTCGCTCGGATTCCAACGAGAATTACCGTTTAATATCGTCATGGATGCCTCATACGTGGGCTCGAGGGGTGTTAAGCTATTCATTAATGAGGATATGAATCCGCTCGTTCGGCCTGAGCTGCGGGTTACGCCGGCGGCGTTTACGGGATCACGGACTTGCACACCGGGAGCCGCCGGGTGCCTGATTACAGGACGCCTCG
>JBPCIQ010000163.1:0-10837 GCA_051006135.1 Pyrinomonadaceae bacterium
GGCTACAAACTGGGCGCACAGCACGGTAGGAGGGGAGTGACCCGTTACACTCGCGAATCTTTCACTGGATGCTTCGTCCCCTACCCCGGCGGCTCCAAAGATGCTCTCCCGTTTCTTCCCTTTGGACTTCGGCCTTACCCTGAGTTTACAGCAGGTCGGCGCCTGGCAATGTTCCACGCAGCGACTTCAGCGCGGGGAAGAATTTCGGGGCTGCAGACATTTCCTTATGTTGAGGCCTCCAGCTTTGCTTGCCACCCAGGTCGCTCCCACCGCTACGGTGAACTTCAGGTGCTGCCCTTGTTCTCGCCTTAGGAAGAGGGTTACCATCTTCGCTCTTTAGATTGCGAAGTGGGGTCACAGTTCCTCCATAGCTACTTCAAGATGCAGCCCTTCACCGCAGGGCAGCCGTGGCGTGTACTCCGAGCAGAATATGGTTCGTTACCTCCCCATACATCGGATATGCTAGTCGCCCGAATCGGAAAATTGGCGACAGGGGACTTTCACCCCATAAGACTCGCAGCTTGTCGGCTGCTCCGCAAGCCACCCTTCCTCACCTGTGAATTTTCTATCGCCGATCCTTACTCTGGGAGCATTCGGAATCGCCTAAGTTCTAATTTCTTCACGGCTTCTACCGCGTGGTGGTACTGACCCGTTGAGACGCAGCTTGCTAAGGTGACAATCGGCTGTGATTGTCATACGATTTTGCGTAGACGCTAACCAGTTTTGGCAGTTTGGCCGACAAATGGTCTGATGGTCAACGAGGCATCACTAAGCGGGGAATGGGCCAGGTAATGAAACTAAAAATCGCGGTGCTAGGCGGAGACGGCGTTGGCCCAGAAGTGACGAGTGAGGCAGTGCGTGTCCTCCGCGTGGTTGCTGATCTGCACGGCCACACCTTCGAGTTTGCAGAGTGGCCTGTGGGCGGCGTCGCTATCAAACAGTCAGGCACGCCGCTTACTGCTAAGACATTGGACGCCTGTCTCGCGAGTGATGCAGTGTTGCTGGGTGCCGTCGGTGCCCCCGAGCATGACAACCTCGCGCCCGAAGCGCGCCCAGAGGCGGGACTGCTCGCGCTGCGCAACGGCCTTGGAGTTTACGCAAATCTGCGCCCAGCTATTTCATACGAAGCTATTAGTGAGTGCTCGCCGCTCCGCGCGGAAGTCGTTAGTGGCTCAGACATTCTGATTGTACGTGAACTGCTCGGCGGCCTTTACTTCGGTCAACCGCGCGGTTTTCTCTCTGAGGCTAATCAGGACAGCGCTTTCAACACGATGCGCTACTCAGTACCAGAGATCGAGCGCATCGCGCGAGTTGCATTCGAAGCGGCGCTGGTACGCCGACAGAAAGTGACTTCCGTTGATAAGGCCAATGTGCTTGAGACCTCGCAATTGTGGCGCAAGGTTGTTACGCGAGTCGCTAAGGAGTATCCCGGCATAGCGCTGGAACACCTCTACGTGGACTCCTGCGCAATGCATTTGATCATGAATCCGCGCGCGTTTGATGTGGTGCTAACCGAAAACCTCTTTGGCGACATTCTTTCGGACGAGGCTGCCGTAATCACAGGCTCGCTGGGTATGCTTGCCTCGGCAAGCATCGGCGGCTCAGTCGGTTTGTATGAGCCTGTGCATGGTTCAGCCCCTGACATCGCGGGAAAGGGAGTGGCTAATCCGCTCGGAGCGATAGCCTCGGCGGCCTTGCTTTTGCGCTACTCCGCCCAGCTGGAGCAGGAGGCCAAAGCGGTGGAGGCCGCCATCGGAGCAGTGCTGGAGGCGGGCTATCGCACTCCCGATCTCTATCGAGGCGCCGGCCAGCACGAGGTGAGAACATCCGAAATGGGATCGCTGGTCGCCGAGGCGTTTGCGGGGATCGCCGATGCTAAGCGCGCACATCACGCGGTCTGAGATGGCAAAGCTAAATCTCCATTGACCGTCCCGAAACATCAGCTAAGATCAGTTTTCGAATTTAATGCCACACACTCTCTTCGAAAAGCTTTGGCGCGACCACGTAGTTAACGAGCCAACAGGCCAACCGGCTCTGCTCTACGTGGATCTGCATCTGGTACATGAGGTGACTTCCCCGCAAGCTTTTGACGGTTTGCGCGCCGCGGGACGGACTGTGAGACGCCCCGATTTGACGGTCGCAACCGCGGATCATAACGTTCCGACAACAGACCGAAGCCTGCCGCTGGTCGATGAGATCGCAGCCCGGCAGATCGCGGCGCTCAGACGCAACTGCGCCGAATTCAAGATTCCTTTCTACGATCTCGATTCCAAAGAGCAAGGGATCGTCCACGTCATTGGGCCGGAGTTGGGACTCACGCATCCCGGCATGACCATAGTTTGCGGCGACAGCCATACGAGCACTCATGGAGCGTTTGGCGCGCTGGCCTTTGGCATCGGCACATCGGAAGTCGAGCATGTCCTGGCGACGCAATGCTTGCCTCAACAGAAGCCGCGCACGATGGAAATACGCACTCGTGGTGAATTGCCTGCCGGAGTTACAGCGAAAGACCTCGCCCTGGCTATCATCGGTCAGGTGGGCACTGCCGGAGCGACAGGGCACGTAATTGAATACACCGGCGAAGCGGTGCGTGCACTCTCAATGGAGGCGCGCATGACGCTTTGCAATATGAGCATTGAAGCTGGAGCGCGTGCCGGCATGATTGCGCCAGACGCTAAGACGTTCTCATATCTCAAAGGCAAACGTTTCGCTCCGCGCAATAGCCCCGGACGAGCAGCATGGGACGAGGCTCTCGCTTATTGGGAAACGCTGCCCACAGAGGCCGGGGCGCGTTATGACCGTGAAGTCCAGATCGACGCGAACGCCCTCGCACCTTATGTGACCTGGGGTACGAGTCCAGGCCATGTGGTTCCCGTAACGGGGCGAGTTCCTGATCCAAATGAGGAGGGGACGGAAACGGACCGTCGCGCGGCGGAGCGTATGCTTGAATACATGGGGCTCACCTCAGGCACACAGATTGAGGACATTCCAGTTACCCGAGTCTTCATCGGTTCATGCACCAATGCGCGTATCGAAGACTTGCGGGCGGCGGCAAGTGTTGTTCGGGGTTACAGGATTAATCCCGGGGTCCATGCAATGGTGGTCCCAGGTTCACAAACTGTGAAGCGCGCGGCAGAAGCAGAAGGTCTGGATCGTATCTTTCTCGCATCAGGATTTGAGTGGCGCGAAGCGGGCTGCTCAATGTGCCTGGGAATGAATCCTGACATCCTGCAACCCGGCGAACGCTGCGCCTCTACCAGCAACCGCAACTTTGAAGGACGGCAGGGACGAGGCGGGCGAACCCACCTTGTAAGCCCCATCATGGCCGCAGCTGCCGCCATCGCCGGACACTTCATCGACATACGAACATGGCAATTCAGATGATTCCTTTTCGCGTTCACACTGGACTAGTTGCGCCGCTTGACCGGCCGAATGTTGATACCGATCAAATTATTCCGAAGCAGTTTCTCAAACGCATCGAGCGCACGGGCTTCGGTGAATTCCTCTTCTACGATTGGCGCTACCTTGCGAAAGATGTACCCGACGAATCCTTTGTTCTTAATGCGAGCGCTTATCGGAACGCAACTATCCTCGTGACAGGAAAAAACTTCGGTTGCGGTTCTTCGCGGGAGCATGCGCCATGGGCCCTCCTGGACTACGGCTTTCGCGCGATCATAGCACCGTCGTTCGCGGACATATTTGCGAATAATTGCCTGAAGAATGGCATCGTGCCGGTGGTGCTACCCGAAGTTGAGGTCGAGAACTTGCTGAAACGTTCACAGGAAGTACCGGGTTATCAGGTCACGGTAGACCTTGAACGATTGGCTGTTGAGGATGATCATGGCTTTTACGCTTCGTTCGCAATGGACGACTTTCATCGTCACTGCCTGATCGAGGGGCTTGATGATATCGCTCTGACGCTCACACTTGAGCCGGAAATTACAGCTTACGAGAAGGGCCGCCCGCAATGGCAAAAGTCACCACCATAAGTTGTCTCGTCGGCGAACGGCTAGGCGATTCACCGGCCTGCATTTTCGTTTGTCCGGTCCAAATAACAACTCAAGTCTTAACCCCGCACTAAACCCACCAGCAAATACTTTCAGTCGCTTCCAGCCCTGCACAGTGTAAGTTCACGACTTTGGCACGGGCAATGCCAGTATCTTTGAGAAGCAGTGCGCAAAGTGTCTGCGCAAGGCTAGTGGTGCAAATCGCATGGGCATTGTTCGCGCGCTAGGCCACACTGGTACAAATCGCATGGGTATTAAGCCCATAGAGGTCCGTCCTTCCCGCTATTCGTTCCTTAGTCCTCACTTATGAAACCAAAAATTCTAACAAAGGAAGATTTTGCCGGTGCGGCACTGACGGACGAGCCGACCCTCGCGGGCAGTCGGTTTTCAATCAGTCTATTCATCGTCGCGTTTTTCTTCACTGTGGCGGTGTTAGCCTGGTTAACCTGGAGCACCTACAGCTTATACACTCGCGACACAACCATGAGAGAGCAGGCTTGGCATGCTGAGGAACTCCGCAAGAGGATTATTCATTTTGACGAAGTCTTGACCATGTCCGCCAGGATGGCGGCGGCCACGGGAGATTCACAGTGGGAGGAGCGCTACCGTATATTTGAGCCACAATTAGACAAGGCAATCAAGGAGATCATGAAGCTGACGCCTTCTCAAATAGTCGCCGAAACGGACGCTGCCAACATCAAATTGGTGGAGCTGGAAAATCGGGCCTTCACTTTGGTGCGCGACGGGCACGCCGAGAAGGCTCACGTGATTTTGTCCAGCGAGGAGTATGACACGCAGAAGAAGATTTACGCTGATGGGATGAGCAAGTTCTTCGCGCAGATGGAAAGCCGGTTGAACACGATGCACCGCTCGGAACGCAAGAGGGCCCTCTTCTCTGCCGGCGCTGGTATCGTCGTGCTTGCCATATTGTTGTTCAGTGGACTGGCTATCATGCGCTGGCTTTACATGTCGCACGCGCTGCTCTTAAACAACATTACCAAGCGCAAGCAGGCGGAGGATTTCTTGCGGACGTCTCATGGTGAGTTGGCACTACGTGTTCAAGAGCGAACTACTGATCTGACAATAGCCAATACAGCTCTCCAGCAGGAGATCGGTGAGCGCAAGCAACTGGAGATTGAACTCACCGGAGCACGGGACGCGGCGATCGAATCCACTCGACTCAAGTCCGAGTTCCTCGCCAACATGAGTCATGAGATTCGCACGCCTATGAACGGGGTCATCGGCATGACGGGGTTGCTGCTTGACACGGAATTGACCGCTGAGCAAAGAGACTTCACTGAGACCATCACCGCCAGCGCCGATTCGCTGATGACCATCATCAACGACATTCTCGACTTCTCCAAAATTGAAGCGGGCAAGCTGCGGGTCGAGAAGTTCGACTTTGATCTCCTTACCGCCGTCGAAGGTTCCGTCGAACTCCTGGCTGAACGCGCCCAGGCCAAAGCCATCGAGATGGCCTCCTTGATTGAGAGCAACGTGCCGGTCAACTTGCGCGGCGATGCCGGGCGTTTGCGCCAGGTTTTAACCAATCTCATCGGCAACGCGGTGAAGTTCACCGAGGCGGGCGAAGTCGTCGTGCGCGTGACGAATGAGTGCGACACCGACACCCATGCGACGTTACGCTTTGCCATCACCGACACCGGCATCGGCATCAGTGTGGAAGCGCAGCGCAGACTCTTTCAGGCCTTCGTGCAGGCCGACGGCTCGACGACGCGTAAGTACGGCGGCACCGGCTTAGGACTCGCCATCTCGAAACAACTGGTCGAGTTGATGGGCGGCGAGATCGGCGTCGAGAGCACGGCGGGCGCGGGCTCGACCTTCTGGTTCACGGCCCGCTTGGAGAAACAGGCTGCCGGGGAGGTTATCGTCCCGCGCGTGCAAACGAATCTGGAAGGCATGCGCGTGCTCGTTGTGGACGATAACGAGACCAATCGCCGGATCGTGGAGCGCCAGCTTGCGTCCTGGGGAATGCATTCAACGAGCGTGCCGGGTGGCGTAGAGGCTTTAAAGACCCTGCGTCGCGCAGCAGACGCCGACACACCTTACGCTCTGGCAATCATCGACATGCAGATGCCGGAGATGGACGGCATGATGCTGGCCCGCACGATCAAGAGTGATCCAACCATCAGTAGCACGCGCCTGCTGATGTTGACCTCGCTCGGCCAGCGTGATGATTGGGAAACACTACGCCGGGCCGGCATCGCCAGATGCCTCACCAAGCCCGTCAAACAGTCGCAGCTTTTCGACTCGCTGGCGCTCATCATGGCCGACGAAACCGAGACCTCGCACGCAGGCGCGGCGACAGCACGTTCCGCTCTCATAAAAGAACAAACTGTCCTCTCCTATCAGCCGCCCCTTGAGCACGAACGCAAACAGTTGCGCATACTTTTAGCCGAAGACAATGCGGTGAATCAGAAGGTCGCGCTCAGTCAACTGCACAAACTTGGCTACAGCGCCGACGCCGTCCTGAACGGTCTCGAAGTACTCGACGCTCTTACAATTACCCCCTACCCTATCGTGCTGATGGACTGCCAGATGCCTTTGCTGGACGGCTACGAGGCGACCGCCGAGATTCGCCGCCGCGAAGCGGGTTCACCCAAACGCACCGTTATCATCGCCATGACGGCGCACGCTCTGCAAGGCGAGCGCGAGAAGTGTCTGGCCGCGGGCATGGACGACTATTTGAGCAAGCCCGTCAAGGCGCACGAACTCGCCGAGGTCCTCGAGCGCTGGAGCGCACCCTGCCTCCAGGCGAAGCAGACCGAACCGTCGGACAGATCACCGTCGGCGGGAGAGGTCATTGATTTGACGGTGCTGGAAAGCTTTCGGGAAATGCAACAGGAGGGTGCCCCAGACCTCGTCAACGAATTAATCGGTTTATATACCACCGATACGCAAGCGCGGTTGGCTGAATTACACGCGGCGCTGAAGCGGCAAGACGCGCAGGCGTTAAAGCGCGTGGCGCATAGCCTCAAGGGCAGCAGCAGCAACCTCGGCGTCCGGAGCATGGCGGCGTTGTGCTCGCAATTTGAGGAGACGTTAGACCGGGGCGCGTTGATTGAAAGTGGGACACTGCTGCGTCGGCTTGAAGAAGAGTTCGCGCGCGTCGTGGAAGCTTTCGCGGGTGAACGAGAAATGGTGTACCAATGAGGTCTTAATTGCGGAAGATGATAATCACGTCTGCCGCGCCTGATCAAGCACCTCACGAACTTTCCGCCCCAGGCCGTCAACGCTGTAGGGCTTTTGGATTACCACGGGGTCCAGGTCTTGAATGAATTTGTTCTGCTTGACGAACCGGCTCTGCACCGTCTCAGAGCTATAGCCGGTCATAAGCAGCAATGGCACATCACCGGCTCGCTCGCGTATCTGCTGATAGGCTTCCACACCACCCAGTTGCGGCATCACCACATCAAACAACAGCATGTCTATGCGCGCGCGATCCTCTTCAAACATTTCGACAGCCTCTTTTCCATTTTGCGCCAACAGCACGGTGTAGCCCAGCCCTTCCAAAACAGTTCTCGCCAAATTTCGCAGGGCTTCTTCGTCTTCAGCTACGAGAATCGTCTCATTGCCGCCGAGCAAACTAGGCTGCACCGCCTGGGTCTCTTCTTCGACGGCAATCTCAGCAACTGGCAGAAAGACTTTGAAGGTGGTGCCATGCCCCACCTCGCTGTAAACGTTAATGTGTCCGTCGTGCTGCTTAACAATGCCGTAGACCATCGAGAGGCCGAGACCAGTGCCTTTGCCAACCTCTTTAGTAGTGAAAAACGGATCAAAGATACGCGCCTGTGTTTCTTCGTCCATCCCCGTGCCAGAATCGGTCAAGCTGATCTGTACATACCTGCCGGGTAGCACGTAAGGGTACTGGCGGTGATAGATCTCATCGCACTCGACATTGCTTGTTTCAATGGTCAGTCGGCCGCCTTGAGACATCGCGTCGCGCGCATTGACGCCGAGATTCATGATGACCTGCTCGATTTGCGCCGGATCGGCAAAGACGGTAGCCAAGTCTGGAGCGTACTTCACACGCACCTCCACATCCTCCCCGATGATGCGCTGGAGCAGCTTCATAATTTCGCCGATGGTGTCGTTGACGTTGAGGGTGCGGCGCTCCAGTATCTGCCGGCGGCTGAAGGCCAGGAGTTGACGAGTCAGCACAGCAGCGCTGTTACCCGCCTCTTCAACCTCCACTAAACGAAGTTGCAAGGGATCGCCGGGTTGCAGATTTCGCATAGCAAGCTGTGTATTGCCGAGGATCACCGTCAACAGGTTGTTGAAGTCGTGCGCCACACCTCCCGCCAGCATACCGACAGCTTCCATTTTTTGTGATTGCCGCAACCTCTCCTCGCTCTCGACGAGTGCTTGTTCCGCCAGCTTGCGCTCAGTGCTATCCAGGACGAAGCCTTTGATCTCAACGAGTGTGCCTTGCTCATCAAACATCCCGACGACACTTTCAGTCACATGCGCGATTCTGCCGTCACACCTGAGGAGTTCTACTTCATAGTATTCAAGCTTTCTCTTCTCCCGAAGCGCCTCCACAAACGCTGCTCGCGCTGTGGGATCAGAGTAGAGTAAGTCGAGGCTGGAGTTTGTCGCCTCCTCGACCGAAGCGAAACAGAAGATGTGAGCAAAGGCTGGGTTACAAGCAAGGAGATTGCCCTCCGGCGTGGAGATGTAAGCACCGACTAAGTTTTCATCAAAGAATCGGTGGTATCGTTCTTCGCTCGCACTCAGCGTTTCTTCCGCCCGCTTGCGCTCGGTGATGTCGCGGGCAATGCCTGTGAAGTAGTGATGTCCGTTCTTGATGACTTCACTGAAAGAGACTTCGAGAGGAATCTCCTGCCCGCCCTTGTGCAGTCCGGGCAATTCCACACCTTCCCAGGAGATGTGTTTTCTGCCCGTCCCGACATAACGATTCAGCCCCGCCCTGTGAACGTGCCGTAAATATTCCGGCATTAGCATGGTCAATTGCTCGCCAAGCATATCTTCTGCGGGGTAGCCGAAGATTTTCTCGGTTGCGGGATTGATGAACAAGATTGTGCTGCTTTCATCAATCGTGATAATGGCTTCGGTTGCCGTTTCGGTGACGATGCGATAGCGTTCTTCACTTGCACGCAGCGCCTCTTCCGCCCGCTTGCGCTCGGTGATGTCGCGGATAATGATTTGAACCGCCGGCTTATCTTGGTAAGTGGTGGGAGTCCCTGTCACTTCACCTTCTATCACCTGCCCGTCAAGCCGAACGAGCTTTTGTTCCAGAAACGGAGTTTGTTCTCCTTGCTCACTCTGCAGTACACGCGACAAGATTGTTTCCTGATGGTCGGGATGAACAAGATCCATGATCGGTTTTCCGATTATCTCCGCTGAACTAACCGCGCCCAGAAGGTTGACTCCGGCAGGATTGACATAAACGACCAGTCCTTCGCAGTGAACCGCTATCGTTTCAGGAGAATTCTCAACCAACCGGCGGTAGCGCTCTTCGCTGGCAGACAACGCTTCCTCTGCCGCCGCGCGTCCGGTCATTTGCTCACCCAACCCAGTCGTCCGTTCCTGAACTTCATCTTCTAAACGCTCGTTCAGGATTCTTAATTCGTCGCGCACTCTGAGCAGCTCATGGTTCTTGTGCACGGCTGTTTCGTAGGTCGAAATCAAGAGATCAACCATCTGCTGCCGTTCCGGAGTGATTGAATAGTTTTCTCCGCCGAAAACGATCTCCAACCCTTTTTGCGTTTCTGCACTTACACGAAACTCGCGGTTGAGCAAGATGTACTCGATGCGCGAAAGCAATAGTTCTTCGTCATATGGCTTTATGAAATTATCAGCTCCGCATTCCAAGCCACGGATGATGTCTTTCGCGTCAGATAGCGAGGTCAGCAGAATCACCGGAACGTCCTTGAGGTCCTCGTCCGCTTTGATCTTGCGGCAGAGTTCGTAGCCGTCCATCTCCGGCATTTGGATGGCGCTAATGACGATCTTCGGCTTGCGCTGACGCATGGAGGCGAGGGCGAGTTCCCCGTTATGCTCAACCGAAACTTGGTGATTGTGCTGCTCGAGGATGCGCTTGAGCTGTTCGGCCTGGTTGAGGCTTTCTTCAACGATGAGGATCTCGGCAGTATTGCTCATCTTAAGGCTCACACCTTCCTCAGGCTTAGACGAGCCCCCCTGCGATCTGAAGCGATTCGGTCGGAGCAAGGGCGATTCAATATAGCGCAGCATTTCTTGCTGAACAACCTTAACTTGCTGAACAACCTTAACTGGCCTCCGTTAACGGTTTCGCGGCGCCGCGGCACAGGTAATGCTTGATGGGGTTGGATGATGCAGAAACCCGCGCCAATCTGGCGGCGAGGGGCAAAACAGCCATGCATCCAGCCCCGCCATTGGTGCAATGAGCCCGTAATGGAGTCCTATTCCGGTCACTTAAAGGCTTAGTGCGCCTGACATCCCCGGGGTTCCCAGCGGGGCAGCCCCGCCGAAACGGTTCAATATTCAAGATGGGACAAAGAGGCTTATGGCTCCAGAAATTGTCGATCGACCGCAAGTCTTGATTGTCGATGACGAAAAGGAAATCACCGACCTCCTTTCAGATGCGTTGGGGGCAAATTACGATTGCGTCACGGCGAGCACGGCAGAAGAAGCACTTGACCGGATGAAAGAATGTGATTTTCAGCTCGTCATCACAGATATCACGATGCCGGGGATGAGTGGGCTGGAGATGATCCCGCATGTGAAGAGCATTTCACCAAATGGCGTGATCGTAATGATCAGCGGTATGCAGACGGTCGAGAGTGCCATCGACGCACTTCGTCTGGGAG
>JBPCIQ010000164.1:0-7177 GCA_051006135.1 Pyrinomonadaceae bacterium
CCGGCTGTCCAACGAGTTCATCGCGGCGATAGCCAAATTGTTTCTCGGCCTGCACATTCAGCAGCACGATCTCTCCGCTCTGGTTCACCACCACCATTGCATCCGGCGCCGCTTCCAACAGCCCGCGGTATCTCGCCTCTGACTCCTTGCTCTCGCTGACATCGTGACTGAACTCAGAAAACCCCTCCAGGTGTCCGTCCGCGTCGCGCAATGCGGTGAACGTGAGGCTGGCCAGGAATCGCGAGCCGTCCTTGCGCACACGCACGCCCTGGATCTCGTGGCGGCCGGCTTCTGCGGTGAGCTGGAGGATCTCTGCCGGCCTCCCCGCGTCGATCTCTTCCTGTGGGAAGAAACAGACGAAGTTGTGACCAAGGATCTCCTCGGCTGTGTAGCCTTTTATGCGCTCGGCGCCAGCATTCCAACTGACAATATGGCCCCGTGGATCCATCATAAAGATTGCATAGTCCTGGACTCCGTCAAGAAGCATTCGATACTTTTCTTCGCTGTTCCAGGGGGGTTCCTTTGCAATGTCTTCTCCAGTGCTATTTGCGGTTTTAGTCACGGGGTGTTTCACCTCTGCGCTCTGCAAACTCAGCGCGTGTTTCTCCGCCGCTCGGTTGCGGTTCTTCAAAATCAACCTCCGCTCTTCGTCGACCGTTTATTATTGGGTTGAGGTTTCGTAATGCATTTGCAATTCCAATTAGAGTTGCCCAGTAACGATGATCGTACGGTCTATCAAGTAGGCATGTGTAGCGTGCCGATAGACCGCCGCGAACACGGGATCATTCGCTAGGGCCAGGCACTATGAGCGAGTTGTTGCTGAGTCCTCAGGGGGGGCGAACGAGGTCAGGGCTTAAAGCAACTTCACAAAACCAGCAGGATGCGTTCCTCTCACCTCTCCATTGGAATACGGGAAGAGAGAATTGAAAAAGTCCGGGGCATAACATCCGGCTCAGACTTCATGTCATCAAATCATTCTGGGTTGCATCAGTCTTGCGTTAAGACACATTGCCGCGGTCCAGAAGACACCCACCGTGACAACTTGCGCGAGCTCCACAGCGCGATCCGGATGCCAGCGGCCAGGATGGACACATTGGCCCGCCTCCTCTTTCTACTCAATAGTTCGTACGCATTGACGCTTGCTTCAGGGAGTGCCTCGACTGCGGTCGCTCGGGTTAAGAGTCGCTCCGAAGATCTCTTGGGTTCCCAACCTCAATGCTTTCACTCACCCACCAGGCAGCTAAACGCCCGACTTGATGCAAACCGAGGTCTAAGGCATTGAGGTTCTTTCTCGAAACTGCGGCGAATCTCTCAGTTTGATTTTTCCGATTCAACCAACCGAATCGACTGGATCTGAACCATTCGTCCCGAACCGTTATACATCTTTCAACTGCGGTGGTCTATGTTTGGCATGCAAACAACACACTTTTAGCACATGTGGGAGTGCGCTCGTGAAGCCTGCACCGTTCACGGCCTTCAGCCTTAGCACTTGCGTGCATCACTCAAGACGCATACCCCGGCCGGTTGTTCTTCTTTCCGGTAGGAAACCTTCTAACTAGAAAAAGGAAACCCCTTAAATGAAGTGTGTTTATAAGTATTACTCACACCACCTTCACGGTGGGGATCGGTCCGGCAACCTTAGCTCGGCTATCGCGTGCTCAACTGAATCTAAGCAGTAGAACCGGAATCCAGCCCCGAATTAGGCGGAATGTGAAATGCAACCTCGCCGTTGGAACGATAATCATGGTGGCGACTGGGATGAATGGCCCGACCTTCGGATTCTTGAATTCCCCAAAGCGGTGGCATTAGGCAGCGGCGTTGATTCAAGATATCGTCCAGACAAGATGGGTTGCGTCCAGTTGGTTCATACTTGATTTTGACCTGCACATAGGGTGATGATATTTCTGTATTATGGACAAAAAGAGGACGTCATATTTTGATGTACCTGTAAGGTACTGAATATGGAGAGGTTCTGAGCCGGTTCGAGTCCGACCTCCGGCACCAAACATCATCATCGGAAATCCTGGCACTTCAGCTGCAATGCTTAACGCCCGTTAGTCGTCGTCTTGCATCTATCATCCGATAATCACCAACTGGACGTCTAACGGGGCTTGCAGTCGTTTGATCCCTTTTTGACCCGATTACGTGAGGCTGATACTTTCTGGAGGATAGCTTCGCGACGTAACCTTCAACATCAAGTTCTCAACTAGAGATGAAGACCACCGCAGCATCCAAGCCAGATTCGAGGAACGCTCATCTGAAAACGGTTCAGAGTGCGCGTATTTTTGCAACCGGTCCAAAGCCGGTAGCAGAGTCTCTCAGACCCCCGCTGAAGTGGGCTGGAGGAAAAAGGTGGCTCGTTTCAGATCTGGCGCTGATCTGGAAATCACACAAGCAGCGGCACTACGTTGAACCCTTTTGCGGCGGTCTGGCCATGGCAATAGGCTTGCAACCTGGGTCCGCCCTTCTTAATGATATCAATCCGCATCTGATGAATTTTTATCAACACCTTCGGCAGGGCCTGGAAGTCACTCTTGACATGCGCAACGACGAGAGAAACTATTATGAGCATCGAACTCGTTTCAATGAACTGATCGGGCACGGTGGCTCCCAAACAGCTGAGGCTGCGCAGCTTTTCTATTATCTCAATCGCACCTGTTTCAACGGGCTCTGTCGCTTTAATCAGAGTGGCGAATTCAATGTTCCTTTTGGCAGTTATAAGAACATCAACTACGCGTCCGATTTCTATCGCTACCAAAAACTATTTGAAAGCTGGGCGTTTACGAGTCACGATCTCGCCGTGCTGCCGCTTGAGAAGAACGATTTTGTTTACGCTGACCCGCCCTATGACGTCGAGTTCACCACGTATAGCGCCGGCGGTTTTTCCTGGCCGGATCAGGAGCGCACGGCTGAGTTGTTGGCGATGCATCAAGGTCCGGTCGTTCTGTCCAATCAGGCTACTCCGCGAATTGTAAGTCTCTATCAGAAACTCGGTTTTAAGCTCAGCTATTTGCAGGCGCCGCGCCGCATAAGCTGCACCGGAGACCGCACTGAGGCGCGAGAAGTGTTAGCAGTCAGAAACCTATAACTGGTTACCCTCGAGGCCGGAAGCAGTGCCGATAAATCTCTTCACGTTCAGTAAGCTTCGGAGGCAATGATGCGTTCACTTATAGTCGGCTTCGTCGGATCCGCGATTATGCTCGTGCTTTTCGCTTCCACCGTGCATGCACAAGAAGCCTCAACCACAAAAGCTCTTCACGATCTCTTCGACCGCGAGTGGGAGTATCAGATGCAACAGAATCCCACGCGTGCCTCCCAACTAGGCGATAGACGCTGGAACGATCGCTGGCGCGACGTAAGTATCGAGGCAATCAAAAAACGCCATGAGCGCAGCCGAGCCGTGCTCGAAGCACTGGCAAAAATCGAGCGCGGCAAGCTTTCGACTCAGGACCAGTTGAACTATGACCTGTTTAACAAGGACTACGAAACAAGTGTTGAGGAGTACAAGTTTGGCTGGTATCTAGCGCCGCTAAACCAACGCGGTGGAATCCAAAGTGAGAATGAGCTTGCCGATTCCTTGCGCTTTCAAACCGTCAAAGACTATGAAGACTGGATTGCTCGGCTGCATGCGTTTCCTGCTTACATGGACCAGACTATCGCGTTGATGCGCGAAGGTATCCGCGGGCGGATTCTGTTACCGAAGGTAATCATGCAGCGCGTTCCGGCGCAGATCGACAAACAGATCGTCAACAACCCGGATCAGAGTCTTTTCTACAAACCATTCAAAGGTCTTCCGGACAGCATTCCTGTTAACGACCAGGAACGGTTAAAACGCAACGCGCTTGCCGCGATCTCCACAGGCATTATTCCTTCCTACCAAAGGTTCCGGCAGTTTTTTGTAGACCAATATTTACCGGCGTCGCTTGACGAGGTGGGCGCCTGGCAGTTGCCGCAAGGCGAGGAGATGTACGCGTTCTTCGTCAGGAAATATACGACAACAACCGTGAGTCCACGTGAGGTGCATGAGAAGGGACTGAACGAAGTACGTCGCATTCGCGAAGAGATGCAGAAGGTCATGGCTCAGGTCGGCTTTAGAGGAACGCTGCAGGAGTTCTTCGCGTTCCTCAGAACTGACAAGCGATTCTATTACGACACGCCGGCAGATCTTTTTGTTGCTTATCAGGCAATCGCAAAGAGGATCGATCCCAATCTCGTCAAGGTGTTTAAAACATTGCCGCGCATGCCTTACGGACTGGAAGCAATTCCCGCAGCCATTGCTCCTGACACGACAACAGCTTACTACCGCCAGCCTGCCGGTGATGGCTCCCGAGCCGGAACCTACTTTGTGAATCTCTACAAACCTGAGACGAGACCCAAGTGGGAAATGATGGCGCTGTCACTGCACGAAGCAGTCCCCGGTCACCATTTGCAAATAGCGCTGGCACAGGAGCAAGGCGACGTGCCAAATTTCCGCCGCTATGGTGGCTACACTGCGTTTGTAGAAGGTTGGGGATTATATGCTGAGTCGCTGGGAGAGGACATGAAGTTGTATGACGATCCCTATGCGAAGTTTGGCCAGCTGACGTATGAAATGTGGCGTGCAGTTCGCCTCGTTGTCGATACAGGCATGCATCAGATGCGCTGGACGCGGAAGCAAGCGATTGATTATTTCATGGAGAATGCAGCCAAGCAGGAACTCGACATTACGAACGAGATCGATCGTTATATCGCCTGGCCGGGTCAGGCCCTGGCCTATAAAACCGGGGAACTGAAGATCAAGGAGTTGCGCTCCCGCGCCAACAGTGAACTGGGAGCTAACTTCGACATCCGCGAGTTTCATGAAGTGGTGCTGGGTTCAGGAGCTGTACCGCTGGATGTGCTCGAGCGGAATGTTGCGTCGTGGATTGCAGGGAAGAAAACCGGGGCGGTGGCGCGACCGTGAGAGCCCTTTTTAACTCTGAGACTACTAACCTTGAACCATCCTGAAGAGACGGCATGGCTGCCGGAACTAACATACGCCGGAGGTCGCTTTCAAAGCGGACTGGCACTCCTATGTGACCAGGATGGTCTAATCAGGAGTCTCGCTGCGGACTACAACCTACAAGCATCGACCCGGCTGCAGAACCGGGCGGTGCTTCCCGGCCTGGTCAATGCCCATTCTCACGCTTTTCAACGGGTAATCCGTGGTCGCACTGAACACCGCACGCATAACTCAACGGACAGTTTCTGGACCTGGCGCGAGATGATGTATAGCGCCGCCATGCGTCTGACGCCGGAAGATATCTACGACGCGTCGCGCATGGCGTTTCTCGAGATGGCGCTGAGCGGTATAACCGCCGTGGGGGAGTTTCATTATATTCATAACCAATCGGACGGTACTCCTTACGACGACCCGAATATGCTCGCTCTGCAAGTTGTGCGTGCTGCGGGGAATGTGGGCCTGCGCATAGCCTTGCTGCGAGTCGCCTATGCTCGGTCGGGTTATCAAACCGAAGCCAATGCACAGCAGGCCCGGTTCATCGAGAAAGACCCCAATGTTTTTCTGCAAAATTTCGCAAAGCTTACCAGTGACGTGACAACAAGCGACGACATGGCCTGGACCGGAATCGCGCCGCACAGCGTGCGCGCCGTACCGCTGGATTACCTGAAAGAAGTGATTCGCTTAGCCAACGAGCAGCGCATTCCCGTTCACATGCATGTCGCGGAACAGCCTGCGGAGGTTTCCTCGTCCATCGAGGAATATGGCAGGTCACCGGTTGCCCTGCTGGAAACAGAAGGTTTGCTTAGTGACCTGTTTACGGCAGTCCATGCAATCCACGTCACGCCCAAAGCGGCATGGATGCTGGGTCAATCGCGCGCGATGGTCTGCGCCTGTCCGACGACCGAGCGCAATCTAGGTGACGGAGTTGTTCCGATCGACGAATTCATTAAGCAGGGTGTGCGCGTTTCCCTAGGAACTGACAGCCACGTACAGATCGATCTATTAGAGGATGCCCGTGAGCTTGAATATCATTTGCGGCTCCAGAAGATGGAGCGCGCTGTTCTGGTGGGCCGAGACGACGACGGGCACTCCGCACTTGCCGCACGTCTTTTTAACTGCGCGTCTCTAAATGGCGCTCAGAGCATCGGCGCGCCGGGTGGAGAGCTAGCAGCAGGTCGATCCGCGGATTTCTTTACGGTGGATCTGGGCGATCCGTCCATCGCCGGAGCATCTCTGGACGATCTTCTTTCCAGCATTGTCTTCTCCCTTTCAAGGACAGCGGTGAAAGAAGTTGTCGTGGGCGGAAAAATGATCGTTGAAGATGGCAGACATCCATTGCAGGAAGAGATTGTTGAGAGGTTTACAATTCTGCAGAAGAAACTCTGGGCTTAGGTGGAGCGTCGTAATGGCCATATTGAAAAGCAAGTACAAAGTCCGGCTTAACATTCAACCGGTGGCTCAACGGGCTGGCATAAACAAGCCGTACCATCAAATGGAAGGAGTTTGGCGGGTCTAAGAGTACGGCGGGATCCCTTTGGCAGGGAGACATCGCCAGCATCGAGTTCGACACCATGGAAAAGCTGATGACCATCTTCGGACTGAACAGTCCAGCAGAACTGTTTGCGGTAGAGGAAGTCCCTGGGGCTCCCGATCCCATCCTCGCCGATGTTAGAAAGTCGAGTCGTCCAAGTCCCCGGAATACAAAGTCGCGTCGGGACCTGAAAGCTGAAAGCCGAACTCAAAGCCGAACTCAAAGCCGAACTGATTCAACCGCTCGTGCCGCTCAAATCAGATTGAATATCGTTCTATTTTCACTCGCGGTGGCGAATCCGAATTCATGCCTGACTGTGTCAGAGCCTTGGGCTTGCTAAAATCACCACTAACTACAGAACCGTTTGCGGTAGCCAATGGTTGCGAGCACTCAAGTTCCGTTCACCTCTCCATGAAAGATGTAATTGAGTGCCCGGATCCATTGGCTACTGCAAACGGTTCTGTGTGTGTATATATCATGGCCGTTAAAGAAACACTCTCAGAACTCGTCGCCATCGATTCCGTCTCATCACGCTCCAACATAGAGATCGCAACCTATCTTACGGTTCGCTGCGAGGCTCTGGGACTCAAGGTAAAGCGCTTCCCTTACCTGGAGGAAAAAGGTGTTGAGAAAATAAACCTCGTGGCGCTCTGCGGAACCAATTT
>JBPCIQ010000165.1:0-11433 GCA_051006135.1 Pyrinomonadaceae bacterium
GTGTCTGAAAGCTTCAAAAAGACGGCGCTGCCGTCTGGTCCTTTGAGTGACTGTCCGGTAAAAGTGAACACTCGCTTGATTTTTTCCGCGTCATTCCGGCCCCGGCTAATAGGATGGTCGAGCAGGAGTTTATTCTCATTTGAGAATACAAGCAGCGAAGGGTTAGCCGAGTCTTTGGAAGAGTTCTCAGTGTCGAACGTAAATCCCTTACTCATCTCCACGCCAAAACGCTTTGCCAGATTTTCGGCCGCCCCGCCAAAAGGCGCGTGATCGGCTATCAGCAACAGCGCACCGCCACCGCGAACCCAATCGCGCACAACATCACACTCTTCGTCGCTGAAAGCGGAACTGTCAGCAGCGTCATCGTCCATATCTTCGGCGCCGAGTGCGTTGGCAATCACCAGGATTTTGAATGTAGCCAGCCCCTCTATTGTAAACAGCTTGCGGCTACGTACCAGGTGGTATCCATCGTTCACGATGAGATCCGCAAAGGGTTTGTAGCGTCCGGTGGTGGTGTGAAAGTTGTTGTGAGCTTCGTCGAACAGGAGCCTTGGATAGCTTTTCTTGAAAGCCGGATGCTCAACGCTTGAGTCGAATTCGGGATCGGCCATCTGTTGGGCGGTCACGATCGCTGGCAAAAGCAAGAATACGACGAATAGCAAGGTCGAACGAGTTTTCATTTTGTCTTTATCTATCCTCGACAGTGTTCCAGCTCCGCCAAACAAATCCAAGTGGCATTAATGAACAATCCTATAACACCTGGCTTCAGAGACCGTATTCAACTTCAAGATCACCCACTGAGTATTCACGTTGCCGCGGGGACAGGGTCCAACTTCCTGACTGTGAGATTAACGAGCTTGAATCACCACCCGCTACCAGCCAGGTGGATAGACTGCGAATAAAATACCCTGTAGATGTGCGATTGGATCCGCTTCTCAGGCTCGGGCGAGGAGTTTCTCAAGCCGTTCTGCCGCAAGCAACAGGGTTTCATCCTTTTTGCAGAAGCAGAATCTCACTTGTTGTTTTCCACGTTCGGGTGCGCTGTAAAAGCTTGAGCCCGGCACGCAGGCGACACCGACCTCGCGAATCAGGTGTCGCGTAAACTCAACATCATTGGCAAAACCAAATGCCGAGATGTCGGTCATGATGTAGTAAGCGCCGTCTGGGCTGAAGGTTTTGAATCCCGCATTCTGCAGCACAGCGAGCAGCCGGTCGCGACGGACGCGATACTCCGTCTGCAACCGGTCGTAATACTCAGCCGGGAGCGAAAGGGCATATGCTCCCGCCGCTTGCAGCGGAGCCGCGGCACCAACGGTTAGAAAATCGTGAACCTTGCGGATGCCGCTGGTAATCTCGGGCGGCGCAATACAGTAACCCACGCGCCAGCCCGTGACGGAATACGTCTTGGACATCGAGTTGACGATCACGGTGCGCTCGCGCATTCCTTCAATCTGGGCCATTGAGATGTGCTCGATCTCGGCTCCGGCGCGCGGGTAAATAATGTGCTCGTAGATTTCGTCCGTAAAACAGAGCGCGTCAAACTGCCGGCAAAGCTTCGCGATGAACTCCATCTCCTCGCGCGTGAAGACTTTGCCCGTCGGGTTATTTGGATTGCAGATGATGATCGCTTTCGTCTTCGAGTTAAACGCTTTACGCAATTCGTCTCGGTCAAAACCCCAGTCCGGAGCACGAAGCGGCACATAACGAGGACGCGCATCTGAAAGAATTGCATCGGGTGCGTAATTCTCATAGTAAGGCTCAAAAACAATGACCTCGTCACCCGGGTTGACCGTCGCCATCATCGCGGCAATCATTCCTTCGGTTGAGCCGCAGGTAACTGTTAGTTCAGTTTCCGGATCGATCTCCAGTCCCAGATACCATTTCGTCTTTTTTGCTATCGCCTCGCGAAAATCGCGTGCGCCCCAGGTAATTGCGTACTGGTTGATATCATCTGCGATGGCTTGCATCGCCACCTGCTTGATGTCTTCCGGTGCCGCGAAGTCTGGAAAGCCCTGGGAGAGGTTTACTGCTCCGTGCTTGAGTGCCTCGCGCGTCATTTCGCGAATGACCGATTCAGTGAAGAGGCTGGCCTTGTGCGAGATATGACGGTGCTTTGAAATCACAGGAGTTGTCATGATTGGTTTGGAAAATGGTTCACGGAACAAGCACCGCGCCAGTAGCGTCGCGCTTGAGTTGGTCAATGATTGAACGGATCGCTGGAGCAAGGCTGCCGTTTGGAGCCAGCTCCAGATACTTCTCATAAGCTATCACTGCCGCTTTGTAGTTTTGCACACGCTCGTAAGCTGCGCCGAGCATTTGATAAATTATCGGCTCAGAGTCGGAGAGTTGATCGATAGCCTTGCGGAATTCGGAAATAGCCTCTTCATACTGCCCCTTCTCTTCCAGCAGCCGCGCGAGCCCAACGCGAGCTTCGGGTTGAACGCCTCGCGCCTCGCGAATAGCCCGTCGAAAGGATTTTATTGCTTCATCGTCGAACGCAGCTTCCCGCTGAATGCGGCCCTCGACTGCCGATGCTTCAGGAAAGACGGGACGCACTGCCCTGGCCTCGTCAATCTCGGCGAGTGCGTCCTTGTATTTGTTGAGATCTAGTAGCGCGCGCGCCAGGCCCACGCGCGCCGCGGGAAACGCCGGACGCAGTTTCAAAGCACGACGATAAGCTTCGACGGCTTTTGCCCGCGCCTCATCGTCCTTCGCCTGCTCGCGCGCCGTTTCAGCTTGCTGGAATGTCAACTCGGCTTTATCCGTAGTCGGTACAAGTGGCACAGCTATAGTGCGCCGCCCGGGGAGTAGTGGAGTTGTTGATTCCTTAAATCCATTTGCACGCACGCGCAGCGTGTGCCGACCCGGCGAGACTTTTGATAGGCTGAGTTTGCCTGAGTCGTCAGTTGTTCCGCGACGAATCTCATCGAGCCAGACGATAGCGTGGGGTTCCGTTGTTATTGTGATCGTTGGTGAGCGGGCAGTGGCTGGGCGCTGTTGCAACGAAGCGGCGGCCGAGGTTAGTAAGAACACACCGACCAAACCTATAGATACGCAGAACTTTTTGCTGCTGAAGAATAAACCCGATCCACGAAACCACACAAAACCGCACGAAATGAACGCCTGAATTCGGGTTACTTCGTGTAATTTCGTGGATCGCTTTACTACCTCTGTCCCATGGTTTCTTTTGCTGCTCATCACTTTTTCGGCAACCTGCAAAATTCAAATCTCAATCTTTATTAACCCGTCCTCAATAGTCACTGGATAAACTTCCAGTTTCGCCCTTGCCGTCAAACACTCCCCGCTACGCACGTCGAACTGCCAGCCGTGCCACTGACATTCGATTACATGACCACTGAGCGTTCCTTCTGATGAGAGGCGCCCCTTTGTGCGGGCAAAAATTCTCGGTGGCATGGAATTCGCCATCTACGTTGAAAAGAGCCAGCTCGCCACCGTCCGGCAGTTGGATGCTGGCGCAACGGCCCAACCTAAGTTCTTCCGGGCTACCAACGGTAATAGTTTCGCCTGTGCGACGAGGTTTACTGAAGTTGTCGGGATCAGTACTGAATGATTGCATGTGCATGAATCGTAACAAAACAGTTGAAGAGGGCCAAATAGAAGCAAGAAAAACCGCTTCCAAACGTTCTATTATTTCCGCGTTAGGACTTTTCCCTCCCCCGGCGCAAAATGAAGCAAATGATGGAAGTTTGGAGGGAGACAGCAATGACAAGAAAACTATTAGCTATGCTGGCGATGGTGGCACTGGTAACGCTTTTATCAATCCAACAGTCGGTAGCACATGAAATGGTAAAGGAGATCACAGTTCGCGGGCGATTGCAAAAAACCGTGGAAGCGGGCGGTTGGCTGGTGGTTGCTGACGGACAAAAATACCTAGTGCTGAACGCGCAGAGATATCAGAACGAGAGTTGGTTTAAAGAATCGGCCGAGGTGGAAGCGATTGGCGAAACCAAGTCGGATGTCATGACGACCCACATGGAAGGTACGCCGTTTGAGGTGCGGTCAATGCGCCCTTTAGCCCAGGGCGCCGCATCCGGAAATCAAAGCGCAAGCGGCAGCGAATCAAAAAGGTTGACACGAGTGACGGTGTCCGGCGACTCGATCGTGCAGGCGCAACCGGACACGGCGATCATCACAATCTCGGTTGTCACGCAGGGTAAACGCGCGCTTGATGCGCAGCAGGAAAACGCCACAAAGAGTGATGCGGTTGTGCGCGCGCTCAAGGCAGCGGCAGGTGTGGGCGCCGAAGTCAAAACCAGTGGATACAGTCTGCAGCCGCAGCGCGTATATCGCGAAAATCAACCACCGACTATCACTGGGTACGAAGCACATAACAGTGTCACAGTCACCCTGAGTGATCTGACGAAGGTGGGTGCGGTAATTGATTCAACAGCGCTGGCAGGCGCAAATGATATCCCGGGAATTTCGTTTACGCTGCGACGAGATCGACCGGCGCGCGATGAGGCGCTTACTCAGGCCACGCGGGAAGCTGTCGCTAAAGTCCAGGTAATCGCTCAGGCGCTTGGCGGGCGTTTAGTGCGAATTGTTGAAGTCCAGGAAGAGGGGACGATGCGACCGATTCCAGTCTATGAGGCAAAGATGGAAATGTCGCGGGTGGCAGCGCAAACTCCGATTGAAGTGGGGACGCTTGACATCACTTCACGGGTGCAACTGATCGCGGAAGTGGAAGGCGGTTGAAACTTATTCGCCTCGTTTTGCGAAACGGGGACATTCGTTTTAGTAACTACAAGGAGGTAATACCGATGGCAAGGGACCGTAATGACATTGATGGGGAACGTGAGTACGGCTCACGCAATGAACGTTTCCGACGCGAGCGGCCGTGGGGGTATGACGATCCATACGCTGGTCGCAGTCGTTCGCTCGGCGGCGACTACGGATCTCGGGACGAGAGTAGCGGACGGTTTGGTGAGCTCGCTCACTACGACCATATCTCCCTGCGAGACATTGCGGTGGAAATAGTGACAGATGGGAAACTCTCAGATGGGCTGGAGGACATTCGAAGGGGCCATCTTTCTGGGAAATAATCTTCCACTGATCGGATTAATACCCAAATAGGGAAGGGGGAGGTTGAACAACGCCTCCCCTTTTAACATTGTCTCTTTTGACCTATGCTGTGGCCATGCCAAATCCTAATCGCTCGCTATCTTTGATGGCCATCCGTAACCAGGTCAGGCCATCCGGGCGCCTGTGGAATCCGGCCGCCGATGTTTACCGCGCCGGTGAAGGCTGGATCGTCAAAGTGGATCTGGCCGGTGTTTCGGTTGACGAACTGGAGATAATGCTCGACGACACGTACCTGATAATTCGGGGTTGCCGACGCGATACCTTCTATCGCGAGGGTTACACTTACCAACAAATGGAGATCACCTATAGTCGTTTTGAAAAGCGGGTTGAATTCCCCTGCTCGATTGACGCAGGATCCCTGGTCCACGACTATAGCGACGGCTTTTTGATACTCAACATGCGCTGCGGGTAAGGCGCGTTCTTTCCGTAATTGAGGTTAAAAGAATGCCCCAAATTCAGGAACAACCCGGAACCAACCAACTCGAAACGCAGAAAGAAGCAGCGCCGGGTGAGCAGCCTTTATCTCAGCACGCTCAGCGCCCACCATTTGAGCTAGCCGTCCTTGCGCTTCAGAACACAACTCTTTTTCCTGAGACAGTAGTACCTCTCGCGGTAGGCCGTCCGCGTTCAGTAGCTGCGGTTGAAGCGGCATTGACGACCGAGGAAAAACTCATTGCCTGTATCACCGTTCGTCCGGACCGGAATACACAGGATGCGAAGTCCGGCGATCTGTATTCTGTGGGAACCCTCGTAATGATCAAGCGCATGGAACGTCTCGAAGACACCATGCACATCATCGCCCAGGGTACCGAGCGAATCAGGGTGCTCGAATGGAAGCAGGAAGATCCTTACCTGCGGGCCGTCGTGCAGATCCTGCCCGAAGTGGAAATCGTGGATCCCGAAGAAGTCGAGGCCACCAAGCGCAACGTTCAGGCAATGATTCAACAAGCCCTGGCGCTTTTACCCGGAATCCCACCGGAGGTGAGAGTGGCCATGCTCGGGTCAGTTGAACCGGTGCGTCTAGCCTACTTTCTCGGTTCGATTTTGAATCTTGGCGTCGAGCAGGAACAGAAGATGCTCGAAGCCGAAACCGCTGATGAACTCTTGCGGTTAGCGCACGGTTATCTTTCACGCGAGCTTGAGATCATCCAGCTCCGTTCGAAGATTACGAACGAAGCTCAATCCGAGATGGACAAGGCGCAGCGGGATTACATCCTGCGGCAACAAATGAGGGCCATCCAGAAGGAGTTGGGCGAGGACGAGGGTGGTGAACGTGCTGAAGCCGAGATGCTCCGCGAGCAAATGGCATCCGCCGATCTGCCCGACGAAGTTCGCACCGAGGCGGAGCGCGAGCTAAAGCGCCTCGAAAGGCTTCCTTCTACGGCACCTGACTATCACGTCATCCGCACCTACCTGGAATATGTTCTGGAGTTACCGTGGCGCAAATCTTCGGAAGATAAGCTGGATCTGAAGGAGGCTCGAAAAATTCTCGATGAGGATCACTATGGTCTAGAGGATGTGAAGGAGCGAATACTGGAGTTTCTTGCCGTGATTAAGCTGCGGCCTGACACCAAGAGTCCCATTCTCTGTTTTGTGGGGCCTCCGGGAGTTGGCAAGACTTCGCTCGGCCGCTCGATTGCGCGCGCGCTTGGGCGCCAGTTTGAACGGATGTCCCTCGGTGGCATGCGAGACGAGGCAGAATTGCGTGGACATCGTCGGACCTACATCGGATCGATGCCGGGCCGGGTAATCCAGTCCATTCGCCGCGCGGGTGTGAACAACCCGGTCTTAATGCTGGATGAGATCGATAAACTCGGCAATGATTACCGCGGTGATCCTGCTTCGGCGCTCCTCGAAATTCTTGATCCGCAACAGAACAACTCTTTTCGCGATCATTATCTGGATTTGCCATTCGACCTTTCCCGGGTGTTCTTTATCGCCACGGCTAATCAAATGGGGCCGATTCCGCCGCCTCTCCGGGACCGCATGGAAGTGATCGGGCTGGCAGGCTACAGTGACCCGGAGAAATTGCAGATAGCTCGTCGTTATCTGATTCCCCGGCAAATCGGGGAAAACGGCTTGAAGCCGGGCCAACTGCAAATTGCTGACGAGGCCATCGAACTCATTGCCGCGCGCTACACGCGCGAAGCCGGCGTGCGTCAGATGGAACGCAATATTGGCAGCGTCGCACGAAAAGTGGCGCTGAAGATTGCGCAGGGGGAGGCTGAAACCGTAAGTGTCACAGCCGCCGACATTCGCGACTACTTGGGCGCGCCGCGGTTCTATCCCGAACAGGCCCGTAAAGAGTTGCCGGCTGGCGTGGCAACGGGAATGGCTTGGACAGAAATGGGCGGAGAAGTCCTGTTCATCGAGGCGACTCTGCTGCCTGGTGGAAGGGGCTTAACCATCACCGGGCAATTGGGAGAAGTGATGCAAGAGTCAGCACGAGCGGCGCAGTCGTATCTGTGGTCACACGCTGCCGATTTTGGTATCAGCGCTGAAATGTTTAAGGACTACGGCGTTCACTTGCATGTTCCCGCTGGCGCTATTCCCAAAGATGGTCCGAGCGCGGGAGTAGCGATTACTGCGGCGTTGGCTTCCCTCTACACTGGGCGTCGTGTTCGTCCTGACACGTCGATGACCGGAGAAATCACTCTTTCAGGTTTGGTCTTTCCAGTTGGTGGAATCAAAGAGAAGGTGCTTGCCGCACACCGCGCCGGGATTCGCCGCATCATCTTGCCTGCGCGCAACGAAGCCGACATCGAAGAGATTCCCGAGGACGTGCGCAAAGAATTACAAATCGAGTTTGTTTCAAGGACCAATGAAGTGGTTGATGCGTCGTTAGAGGTCCTCGTAGCCAACCCTCCACCACCGCTGATCGCTGCGAGTTTGGGAAGAGACTCTGCTCGCCAGCCTGATTCCGAGTCTGTGGTCGCACGCCAGGCTTAAGACCAAGACGATTCACGAAATGTGCGTAAACTTATCGTGTTGCTTTGTGTGATTTCGTGGATCGTCTTCTGTAAACTCGAAGTATGCCACTACCATATTCGTTTCGTGTTGACGATTAATCATCCAGCCCTTACGATTTCTTTTTCTGTCTAACCAAATCAAGTCTGGAGCAAACAATGTCGCAGTCTTACGAGACACTTCTGCTTGAACGCCGCAGTCGCGTCGCTATCATCACCATTAATCGTCCCGACAAGAGAAATGCCCTGAATATTAAGACCCGGGAAGAAGGAGCAGCGCTGTTGGAGGTACTCCGCAATGACGACTCCGTGGGTGTGGTTGTGTTCACGGGCGCCGGTGATAAAGCATTCGTTGCAGGCGCGGATATTGCCGAGTTTGCTGGCCGCACGGCAATCACTCAGCGAGATGTAATGACGGGCCGCTCCCTTTTTACGGCGATCGACACTTTTCCGAAACCGATAATCGCGATGGTCAACGGCTATTGCCTGGGCGGTGGTTGTGAGCTTGCTCTGGCATGCGACATCCGAATAGCAAGTGAGAGTGCCTCATTTGGCCAACCCGAGATTAATCTTGGGATTATTCCCGGCGGCGGAGGCACTCAACGCCTGACACGTCTGGTGGGCGAGGGAAAGGCAATGGAGCTGATTCTTACCGGTGAGATCATTGACGCAAAGTCTGCATTCTCCATCGGTCTCGTAAACCACGTCGTACCGGCGGACCAACTCGAGGCCAGGACTATGGATATTGCTAATCGCATCGCAGAGAAAGGGCCTATCGCTCTGAAACTGGCCAAGGAAGCAGTGAGGATTGCGGCGCGCTCGACGCTTGATGAGGGTTTAAGACGCGAAGTAGATCTTTTTGCCTTATGTTTCTCCACCGAAGATAAGGATGAAGGCGTAAAGGCGTTTCTTGAAAAAAGGAAGCCAGTGTTCAAAGGAAAGTAATTCACGTGAGAGTTTTCGCCATGATCCTGGGCCTTGCAATAGCCGCTCTTGGCGGCGTGATCGCCTACCGCGCATACTTTCTGGAGCCTAGCTCGGCAGTCATTATCACCAGTACGGAAGTGCGCGAACTGCCCAACACTGCTAGAGTGGTGGGCGGCCTTGCTTTGATTATTGTCGGTGCTGCGATGGCTTTTCTCGCAGGTCGAACAAGGAAATTGTGAATCAAAACGGACAGGGCTTGATTGTTCTTACGTTGATGGTTTTCCTATCCCCCAGAAATTCAAGTAAGACTTTTCCTATCCCCCAGAAATTCATGTAAGACTAAGTTACAAAGGAGTAAGGTATGAAGCAAAAAGCAACGCGGTTCTTAACTGTAGCGGTGATGGCACTATTCTTGACCTGCACCTCGGTGTATGGGATGGCTCAACAGAATACCACTACCGCCAAAGGGGAGATGAAGGAGACCGGCCGGGAGACTGGCAGAGCTGGGAAGAGCATGGCCCGCAACGTGAAACATGGCCGGATAGTGCGCGGAGGGAAACACTTTGGCAAGCACATGGGGCGCGCCGGTAAACACTTTGGGAAGGGCACCAAGAAGGCTGTGAAACGCGTAATATCATAGGTTGAGAATCTTCGTATGCGATAAACGAGATCCGGTCGTTCCGATCCTATCCCTCGCTTGACCGACTCTTCCACGCTACGTTACTCTTCAATCTTCTCGTCAATGAAGCTATCCAGCTTCAACAGTTTGAGGGGCCGTAGCTCAGCTGGGAGAGCGCATGACTGGCAGTCATGAGGTCAGGGGTTCGATCCCCCTCGGCTCCACCAATAGTATCAACAACTTAGGGCACCCACTGCGGATGCCCTTTTGTATTTTGTGTGCCTATAGTGTGCCGCTTCTTAAAGTCAGTGGGTTTTTAAGGCGGTGACAACGCGACACTTTCCCCAATTGGGGAAGAGCGGACCAGGATCACCGTAAAATGACACGCGACGTGACAGGCTATTAAAAAGGCGAAAGTCCCTCTTTACTTCCGTGAAGGAACAGTCACCAGCTCAGAGCGCATATCTTTTCTGTCTGACGGCCTCAATGTCTTTATGATCTCAATCCCTTGCTCTGACCCAACAGGAATCAGATAGCCGGTAAACTTAAAGAAGTGTTCGCGCGTTCGCATTTCAAAGTATCGAGACTCGTTCGCCTTCAGGTCCAGCTCAATTGGCTTCTGGCTCTTCTCAGTTGAGCGACACACATGCTTGCCGGGTTTCAAGGCCACAGCAAAGTAGCGAGAAGGTTGCAACTTGCCCAGTTTTATACCGTCGCATGAAACCTCGATTGCATACTTCACCAACGTTTCGCTTTTCGGTTCTCGGAAGAAATAGACAGTTGCATCCTCTTGAGATTGAGGGCTGGTAGACAGGAGCAATAACAACGAGAGGATAGAAGCTCGCATGGTGCGTCAGTCTATTTGCTTTTCTTTGTGGCGGCAAGCCCAAAAACCTGCCCAACAACAATGTCGCGTCGATCTTCACCGCGTGGGCATAGAGCGTCATCGTAAAGCATTGCTAAGGTTTAGGTTTAAGCGTAGGGTAGAAGCATGAAACCATTACTCTTAATCCTTGCGCTCGCCTTTAGCGTTTCAGGGCAGGACATCAACCGGTGCAAAGAAACTTCCACGCAGGCCACTGTTTACTTTTATCGAGTTGACGAGAAAATGGCACTGGCGAAACGCTATACGAAATTGAATATTGATGACTCAAAGGTACTGGCGATGCCGGAAGGTAGCTATGTCGGCTTTTACCTGACGCCGGGGCAACACACTATGGTCATGGGCCATCGCAAGGAAACGGACCAGCTGTTCATCGCTCAAGCCGGCGCAACGTATTACTATCAGATAAGCTACACCTATAAGGGTGATCTTAAAACTCTGACAGCGATCCCTGACGAGTCTCAGGCCGTCTACCAAATGCGCAAGCTAAAACCATTAAGTTCTGACAACATAAAAGACAAAACAATAGCGCGGTGTGACGCCCTTTAGCCTCAAACGCCTAACGCAAGCTTACACATAAAAAGGGCGAGCCTGTGACATGGTTTGTGACATAACCCATGCGATAGCGCACAGAATGTCACCAGATAGCACGAGGTGATATTGAGCAAGAGAGTTCTTTTCTCAATCGCTCAATTACAACGAAGGCGTCACAGTCTTGTGTGCCAGTTGTGTGCCAACTCAGCCAGAAAGAACAATACAAACCAATACACTAGCGGCCCCAAGCGCTGATAAAACCTCACTATTTGGACTGGTCAGGAGAAAGCAATACGGTATATAGTTGACTGGCAGTCATGAGGTCAGGGGTTCGCTCCCCCTCGGCTCCCCCAAAGATTTGCAATTGGGGCATCCGGTATGGATGCCCTTCTTTGTTGGTG
>JBPCIQ010000166.1:0-23033 GCA_051006135.1 Pyrinomonadaceae bacterium
CCTTTTGACTTCTCGTCGAGAGACGGGAAGAGAGCTATCAGTTCGAGCGCGACTGATGCATCCGCGGTCTTGCCTAGTGCATAAGCCTGTTCTTTCAACTCGTTTAATGTTGTGAGCACATCTCCATCGTTCGTCTTTTTTGGTTCCTGAAGCACACGAAGAATTCGTCTACGCTGGATATCCAGACCTCTGCGTTGTGCTTCCATTTCGGCAGCGGGCTCAACTAGACCTTCATAAGTGCCGTCGTCGAACACCACAGTTCTAATGATAAGCGTTTGCTGGAGCGCAACGTCTGGGACAAAGCCGTCTGGCGTCATCCGGCTGCCACGAGAAACCCCAATATAGCGGACCAAAATAGCACCAGGGAGCATGACCGGATGGTCCTTGTCACCCCCCTGCGATCGCTGGCCACCTCCCCCGTTACCATCGGCTGAAGGCATAAAAAGGTCAAGCGCGATAATCTTTTTGTTGGAGACATTTCGAAGTGAGAGCTGAAAACTGTCGAATGGCGGTGCTGCCTGATAAAAACTAACGACCTCAATGGCTTTGGTTTTGTTCTCCACCTTCGGCATTATGGGAGGTAACTGATCTTTGAAACGCGGCTTAGCTTTTACTACTCTCAGCACTAAGGGCTCTAGGCCAAACTTCGTCAACTCTTCAGTCTTGATCGTCTCGTCTTCGCTCAGGCGATATGTTCCGACCATCACCTCCTTGTCATTTTCCAACCTCACTGACAGATGAGCGATAACAATCTCGGCGTCGCGACCAATCTTGAAACCAATGTTAACGACAGGTACCTCCCCGCTCGAAGGTTTCCATGACTTGATGCGCCTGAAGTTATACGCTTCACCGCCCCCGCCATTGAATGCAAGTATCTCCCACGGTCTATCGACACCCGTGTTGACCTCCAGGGCAAGTTCCTGTTTTGCTGGTGTATCTTGTCGCTGTTGCGCAACACCGCTAAAACATAAGAGCAGGATTGCCGGCAAAATCTGAAGCCGAAAACATGTTGTCGATTGTTTCATCTTTCATCCTTACTAGAAGGTGGACGTCCGATACAGTCCTCAAACTTAATGTCAAACTTTTCACTCGGGACAGCCGCCGAACGCGGGCCTTCAGCTGCGGCGCGCGATCAGCATCCAGCCTGATTGAAAAAGATTACTTGAGAAGCACGCTATCGCGCCGTCAGCTGCAAGGCTTTGTTTGGCAGCGGTCCAACCTGGCGGAAGGGCGCATTCAAGCAGCAGCGCTACGGCAGTTTTTCTATTTCTTTTGCCATGTAGAAAATCACTCCCGTACATAACTCATAGACAATAGGACCTTCATCTAGGGGAACCGTAATATCAGGATGAGCATAAGCATTTCTATCAGCTCGAATTTCAACCAAGCGATTTGTGATTGCCTTGGGTGCGCCTTCCTTTGCTAGCTGTTCGTTATAAATATTCCAGTCCCGCTTTGTGAAAGGCCACGGCTTATTAGCAAGCTTTTCGTAGTAGGCGAGCATTAAGGCTTCCGTTGCTCTGCATATATGAAATGCACATGCTGTGGGTCGCTCAAAAGCAAGACACCTTCCCGCTTCCTGTAAATCTTGGAGAGTCTTTGGCGGCATTACTGCTAGTAGATTCGCCGGAAACTTCGTTTCCGGCCTCTCAATTAATGCGCGCGTGCTATAAAGCCCCTTCCGGGTCACAGTAAACACATCTAACTGTTTACAGTCGCGAGTAAATGCTTCCTCAAACGCTTTGAGTTGTGCCTGGAGTTTCCAGATAGTCGCACTTTCCACTACCGCGTTTCCAATGTTCTTGTCCTTTAGACCATCGGCCAAATCCTCGAATAAGCTATGAATGGTGGCTAAGAGCGCTATTACCGCCACTCTTGAGTCCCGCATGTCCATCCCCTTTGTTTGCGCGAGAAAGTCTTTGAGCCACAATTCAGGCCCATTCAGCAGCCTCACCGCCGCTACTAGAGTAGTTGGCTCGCCTAACTTTGGACCTGCTTCCAATAACGACATTCCTAGGAAGGACTTGCCTAAGTGGTAAAAGATAGCAAGGTCGGTTTCTTTCATCGTATTAACCCCGTTTACAGGAACAAACCAACGCCCCATTATTCCGGTAAAGGATTAGCGTTAAGCAACCTCATGCTTGGTTTTACGAGGAGCTGCCGAACGCTGCGGCTAAGCTGCCGCCTGCTGCCTCCGATGATAAAAGTTTGCTGATTGGCGGTCAGCTTCAGCCGCTTGTTCGGCGGCGGTTCCTGAATATCAGCCGCGTTCCAATTTACAGTCAGGCACAACCTCGATTTCACGAAAGACTACAGGACGTTCTATCTTAGGGAGTCGCACAATATCTATGGGCGAGGTCACCATTGTATACACCAAACCGCACCTTGCAGTTATTACGCTCTTCACAACGACTTCGAGCCGGTCATCTCGTTCGTAGGCGCTCTCGATGATAATTTCGTAGCCGCTAGTCGGCCTTTGGCCCATGGCTGCGACAATTACCATTTCACGCGAGAAATCGATTTCGGGCGGTTCTGGATACGGACCGTTACTGGGATTATGTTGGTAAATTCGTTTCCACACATCATGCCACGCGGCGCGGTCGCGAACCACGACGCAAAATGGGTCCTCAATAATACTGCCACTGAAGGAAGTGCGTGGTCCCGAACGCTTCGGCCCCAGTTGAGTCACGGGCACCGGGCTTCCCCTGATAAGCGACTTCCTGGGTCGCCCGAAGAACGTGAAGCCCGGGAATGCTGATCAGAAACAGCACCAGGGAAAGCAGAACGCGTTTCATAAAGTCACCCCCGCCAACATCCATGAAAACAGAAGCCGCCGAACGGTGGCCTTCAGCTGCGGCGCGCGATCAGCATTCGAGCTGAGGGAACAAAGTTACTTGAGAAGCATGCTATCGCGCTGTCAGCTGCAAGGCTTTGTTGGACGTTGTCGATTTCACCATTCAACGTTGCGCATTCCTTGTATTCGAAGCCCTTGAGATCAATCTTGGCGCAGACGCACCGGGAGGCGAAGCCCATAATTCTATGGAGCGATTCTTACGCCTCCCGCCTTTCAAAACTATAATTCTCGAAGGCTCGCTGGTAATAACGTTCGGGTTCGTTCCAAGAAGGTTGGTGTCGTAAAGGTACTGCCTGTACTTAACCGCAAATTTGTAAGCTGTACCGGCACGATCTCCTTGCCCGTCATAAGCGATGATGTAGCCTTTTAAGCTCGGCTCTCTTTCCATCAATAATGCAAAGCCGTCTAATACGGCCGATTGATCGTAGTATTTGTACTCGCTAAAGAGGGCTTCCTGTTCCCTGTATTCGGATGGATAAAACTCATCGAACTTGTAAGCGGATTTGTTATCTGTGGCTTCGGACGAGATGCTTTGATTAGGAACGGGAGAGCTAGACCTTATTGGGGCGAGCCAAATTTCGATAGTTAGGTGCTCCCGGCGTCCGCCATCTATGACACGTACTCTAGTATCATCGGCGACAAGTCGCCTCAATAGATTTCTTACATAATTTGCGTGACGCATGCCGCTGCCAGGTAAAGAATCACGAGCGGCAAATGCGATAACGTATGCTTGCGAGTCGATATTATTTCTGAGAACTCCCCCCGCTGAATCAAGTCGCGCCCATTCATCTTCGTGGTTGATGCACCCAGAGATGCCCCGGCTACATTTTGAATATTCAAGAACTTTGCGAGGTGAAGATGTTTGTTCCTGGCTGAAGATGGGTTGGTGACTCTCCCCACTCACAGCAGTGAAAAATATAACCGCAAGCATCACTCCGTATTTTTTCGGTCTCATACATTTACCAAACGTCCAACGCTGGCCTTCAGCTGCGGCGCGCGGTCAGCATCCGACCTGATGGAAAAAGATTACTTGAGAAAAATGCTATCGCGCCGTCAGCTGCAAGGCTTTGTTATACCGCGCCATCATTTTGGAGTGGGGGTTTGCACATACCAACCCTCATCGTCGGCCATTTCCAGGCGCAACGTTTGCCCGTTGCGAATAATGAATAACAATTTGCGGGTGTTCGCATTCGACGTCGGGGCGGATACCCGATAGGGTTTTTCCTCTTCGAGCGCACGCGGAGAGCCGCTCGCGGGCCATCGCTGCACGAATCCAGGAGGCACCACGCCATATGTGATTTTTGGGAAACGCGAGGGGTTGGTTTCATCAACCGGCACGATTTCCCACATAGCCCGCTCCGTCGCATACATCGAAAGGTCGCTGGCAGATACGTCAGTTACGACGATCGCCGACACTTGGCCATTGCCTGAAAACGTAAACTTCGGAGGAACTCTTCCGTCGATTTCGATTTCGGTGTCGCGCTCAAAGAAATCCTGGCAATGAGGCGCAAGCAACACGAAGAAGCCAATGGCCGCAACGCAAAAGAACTTTCCATCGAGATGTTTGACGAAGTTCATCACTTGAACATAGAGAAGCGGTAGAACGCTGCGGCTAAGCGGCGCGCTGAGATGCTGATCTTTAGGAAATATGCTGGAGGCGCGTCCGCTTCAGCCGCTTGTTCGGCGCGGCTTCACCAGTCACTTTCGGTGAAAGCTTGAAGTTGATAGCAGTTACCCGGTTCGATTTCACATATACTCTGCGGCTAAAGGTTCGAAAAAGATTAGCGGTCGCGGTAGCTACATACCTCGCTTCCGGCAGATCGATCTGGAAGAAGCCTCATCATCGACAACCAATTCCCGTTTGAAGTCCTTGCCCGTGATAAGAACTTTAGCCCCATTGATTCGTGCGTCATTGAGATCAACGACCATGCCGGCGAGCTTACCAGGCTCCGAGGATTGAACGTGTCGGGATTGAGCCGATGTTTTGTTTGGCATTAAAGCAGAGCCACTTACAAGTAAAAACACGGCTGTTGCGATAATGCATCTCATGGTGTGTCAAGGGCGCCGGGTAGCGCCGAACTTCTTATTAGGTGAGAGAGTCTCGTGTTGCAACACGAGACTCTCTCACATAATCCCGGTGCGGCCATTAAAAGGCTGAGGAAACTTGCCTCCGTCGTGTTGAAACACGATTCGATGTAATGCTATCGTACAGCCCAACAGAGCAGTATCTCTCAATTTGCAGTTTTCCGGAGCCCTCACCATGCCTAAGCTGCTCGAACAGGTGCGTGACCTCATCCGCACACGCCATTATAGCTATCGCACCGAAGAGGCCTACCTCAACTGGATTAGACAATACATACGGTTTCACGGCAAGCGGCACCCCGCCGAAATGGGGGCGGCCGAAGTCAGTCAATTCCTCACTCATCTCGCAGTCAAACGAGAGGTTGCGGCCTCAACTCAGAATCAGGCGCTCGCGGCTCTTCTGTTTCTCTATAAGAATGTCCTAAAAGAGGAATTACCCTGGCTTACGAACGTCGAACGGGCCAAGCGGCCAGCGCGCATTCCCCTGGTGCTTACGAGAGCCGAAGTCAAGCGCCTGCTCTCACAATTGGGGCAACAGAACTGGCTCCAAGCGAGTCTGCTTTACGGAGCAGGACTGCGCCTTCGGGAATGTCTAAGTTTGCGAGTGAAAGATCTGGATTTCGAGTATCAGCAAATCGCTGTGCGCGACGCGAAGGGGAACAAAGACCGCGTTACAATGCTGCCCACCAGTGCGGCCGAAGCGTTAAGGACGCAACTTGCTAATGTCAAAGGGCTGCACCTGCGAGACCTTGCGGATGGCTTTGGCAGAGTCCATTTGCCCTTTGCGCTGGCGCGAAAATACCCGCATGCAGATCGTGAATGGGGTTGGCAATACGTCTTTCCCGCCGCTAAGCGAAGCCGGGATCCTATTTCGGGCACGATTAGACGACACCACGTCGGAGAGTGGGTCTTGCAAAAAGCCATTAAGGACGCTCTGCGACCAGCACAAATTGACAAGCCGGCAAGTTGCCATACTCTTCGTCACAGTTTTGCCACCCACTTGCTGGAGGACGGCTATGACATTCGTACCGTTCAAGAGTTGTTAGGTCACAAGGACGTCCGGACCACGATGATTTACACGCATGTGTTGAACCGAGGTGGTCGAGGCGTGAAGAGCCCCTTGGATGTATGAACTTCCGGATTATGGCAGTTGAGGTTTTTCCTGCGAAGCATCACAGCGGTCTGCGACGGTAGATACGGGGATGAAACTAGTGGCGACGATGGCGCGGTCTGGATAAGAATATCCGGCTCGCGGGTCGAGAAGGCCGATGCGTCAATTGTACTGTTTGTGCCCGTCGCAAAGTATGGTCTCAGGGTTGGCGTTGAGAACACTGCCACGGCGCAAGCCGCCCATTAGCTTCGGGCTATGGCCCTGGTTCGGCCTTTGGCTTAATTGGTCCAATCCGGAGGGCGAAGCCCGGATCAGGGGCGGAGCCCAAGACTCAAATCCAACTCACGGCGAGGCGGAGCCCGCGCCTCACATCCGGCGGCAAAGCCGGAGCTGCACATAATGATCTATACGCACGTGCTTAACCGAGGCGGACGAGGGGTGCGTAGCCCTTTGGAGTAGAGCAAGAGAAGTGCTGAGTACTGAGTACTGAGTCCTGAGGAAGATTGTGCTGCGAGACTCCACGGGAGGCCCACCGCGACCGCCACCCTATTGTCGCGCCCGTGTTTAAGTTAGAATAGCGCCGTTCCGGACCACTTCCACTTCCCGCGCAGTCATGAATAGGCTGCGTTTTTGCAAAACCTCTTAGGTGCCAGATTCCAGGACGTGCGTGTAGATCATAAGGGAGGTCCAAATCGGCGGGATAAGCACCGAACGACCACAGCAGCCGGAACCTGCTATGACGGGATGCGTATTTAGATTCAATGACTGAAAAGCTAAAGCCACTTCCCAAAAAACGGGCAGAAGCGTTGCCCGAACGCCTGCTTCGTCGTGTGTTCGAGAGCATGGGTGATGTTGTCGACCGGAAGTTCGGCCGGACTGTCGAGCCAAAGAGTGGCCTGACCACTTCGCAACTGACTGAACGCATGAAGCGCCTGATCGATGAGCGCGTGCGTGATGAAGGGCGCAAAGGACGAATCGCACCCCACCATCTGAAACTAAAGGTGGAATGGGGTACTCCTTCTGAAGCGCCGCCTGAGATATTGAAAGAGTTGGAACATCAGGTGCTTGCGGAGGCGATTGATCACATAAACGATCATCGCTATCGCACTCTGGGTCCGGTGCAAGTGGAGACTGAAGTCGACATCTTTACCACGGGCGTTTCGGTTGATCCCACCTTCGGAGAATTCGAGGATGAGCTAAGGAAAGAGGACGAAGCGAAGAGATCGGGCGGGATCGTCATCCCTAAGGGCGCTCCGCCGATACCAGATGTCGGCATTGTCGCCAGAGTGACAACGCGCCACCGTAGTTACGAGCTTCCACTGGTTTTTAAACCGGGCGGCAAACGAGTGAATGTGGGCCGGGTTTCCGACAACGACCTTTCATTGAATGATGACAGTGTTTCAAAAATACATGCAACACTGGTAATGAGCCAGGAGGGCACTCTGCTCGTCGCCGATACCGGCTCAACAAACGGTACCTATATTAATGGACGGCGAATTACTTATGGCGAAGCGCGACATATTGAAGATGGAGACGTTATTGGCTTTGGGGATGTCGAGGTACGTTTTCGGAAAAGTGAGTAAAGACGATTCAATATGAAGCGGTGTCCTACTCTGAGGGCAAGCGAACGATCCACGAAGTCACACTAAAAAAGGACGAAAACCAATTAGTGTTATTTCGTGTGATTTAGTGGATCGTCGTCGCACTGAAGAAGAGGAAGCATTTGAAACTGACACTCGACACCATCTGGACCGCGCTTAATAAGGGCTAACCCAACCGCAAACTATGTTACTCGCCCTGCTCCTCCAAGCTGCTTCGCCTACACCAATACCCCCTCATGTTCCCGAGAGAACGCCGGCGCTTTTAACGCTCATCTACGTTGGCGGCTTTTCGCTCATCGTTCTGCTACTGCTGTTTTCCTTGTTCAGAAACCGTCGGCGCGCTGCGGCGCCGGCAGCAAATCTGCCTCACGATCTTCCAGTTGAAGTGAAGCGACGCCTTGGTTCTACCTCAACCAACCGGGGCCTGCGAGCTTTGCGCTGGCTATTTATTCTCCTGGCGCTTGGTCTCGTCGGCTTTCACATCTACTGGGCGCATTACGCGGAAGAGTTGAACCAGAAGTTCCAGGAATTAGGTTACAAGGACCTGCGCAACCGCCGTCTCTCCGAATCAACTCTTCGTGGCTGGATTCTTGACCGCAGTGGACGCCTGGACAGGGCGCTTGCTTATTATCGGCGGGACTCCAGCGGCAACATCTCCCGAGAGTACCCGATGGACAAAGCCATGGCCCACATCTTCGGCTCCGACCGTGGCGATCCGGGATTGGAGCGCGCGCTTTTTGGCGTGCAAAGCGGCGCACTACCAGAGTCGGTGGAGGTGGTGAAAGGTAAAACTCTACAGAACAAGGGAAACACCGATGTTCGTCTGACGATCGACCGCGACCTGCAGCAAACCGCGGTCGACCAGTTGAAAGGAAAGCACGGAGCGGTTGTCGTTCTTAATCCTCAGACAGGCGAAGTGTTGGCGCTCTACAGCGAGCCTTCCTACAGTCTTAAGGAGGTTGACGATGAAACGACGTGGATTCGGCTCGAGGCCAACGAGCGCGACCGGCCTCTTGTGAGTCGGGCGCTGGGCACGTACTACATTCCGGGATCAACATTTAAGACCGTGACTATGACGGCCGCGTTTGTCGCGGGCTTTCAGGACACGGAATTCGTTTGCAGTGGTGGGGGATATTATGCAGCACCCGGCGCTAACGTGATTTACGACGATGGAGGACCGGGTGAGGTACACGGGCGGATTGGAATGGACACTGCTTACGAGGTTTCCTGTAATCAATACTTCGCCCAGATGGGCGTCAAGCTGGGAGGCGAAAAACTCAAGCAGGCTGCTCAATTACTTGGTATCGGTGCGTACGATACACCCGTGGAGGCGTTGCGAGGACGGAAGGAACCCGAACTCTGGAACGCAAGCACAGACGCAATCAAGCGTGCGCTCGCGCCACGCGAAGCAACCATAGTTACTGGTAAACAGGTTACGCGCTATGACCTTGCACTCATAGGGTATGGACAAGGTTATGCCGGTCAGATGACGCCGCTGCAAATGGCTCTGGCTGCATCGGTGATTGCCAACCTGGATGGCAAGCTAATAAAGCCGAGGATTGAATTTGATCGCGCACCGGAGGTCTTTAAGCAGGTTGTGTCACCTCAAGCCTCAGAAACAATGCGCGGGATAATGGGACTTGTTACTGGTGGCGCGAGCGGCACGGCAAGAGGTGTCTTTGCTCCCGTCAAGGCCGCCGGAATCAACACGGGAGGGAAAACAGGTACCGCGCAAAAAGTAGTGCCGGTTTATGATCCGAAGACAGGTCAGCCGAAGACAAGGCACAGAGTAGAGAAGGACAACCGAGGCAATATCATTCGCGAGTACGAGGAAACGATTTTGGATCAGGACAACCCGCGCATCGACGGTTGGTTCCTCTGCATCGCTCCCCTTGAGCGGCCGCAACTTGCTATGGCTGTGGTTGTCGAGGGTGGTGGTTACGGTTCGAGGTCTGCGGCGCCGATCGCGGCCGCCCTGGTATTGAAGGCCAAGGAACTCGGTTATTTCAACATCGCGAACACTCAGAAGACGCCACAAGGAATTCAGCGCCAACAAAAACGCGTAGCGCCCCGGCGTCAACGATGAACAACTTAACAGGTTGCTGAAAGAAGTAATGCGCGGCAATAGAGAAGGAGTAAAGCGATCCACGAAATAACACGAAGTAAGTCGAATTAGGGCGTCCATCGTGTGGTCTCGTGGATCGTATTTGTTTTTTTCGGCAGCCTGCCAGGTTGCCATCGAGAAGGCGGTATCGCACATCACCAACTACTGACAACTAACAACTGACAACTGACGAGAAGCAATGAAAAATCGCGCCTCTTCTCATCTTTTATTACTCCTGCTGATCGTCATTTTTGAGATTGCCGGCTACATTGCAATCCATCGCGCTGCGCTCCTTCGTGGATATGAGACGTCGATTATTGGTGCACTGCGCGATCTACTCATGTTCGTTCCCGTCCTGGCCATGGTGATCTGGCTCTCCCGAGTTATGAAGTTCGCCGGAAACTGGATCTTATTCACGACTGCAATTCTGCTCTTCGCAATGGGCACACTTATTCAATACCGGCTCTACAGCGATCCCGAATACAACGCGCGGAATAAGGCCGCCGCGCGCCAGGAAAAAATGGAGGCTCTGCGCACGCGTTACATCCTGGAGAATTACGATCCAGCAAAGAAGCAGATGATGGGACTGCCGCCGACACCCGCCCGGCCCGTGGACATTGATCAGCTTCCGCGGCGTAAATCAAACTACACGATCTGGAATGCGCTAACAGCAAGCTACACCTGGATTCCGATCATTTCTTTCATTGCTTTTGCCGTCGCCTATTCATTTTGTATACGCGATGGCTTTCTCTTATGGCTCCAGCGCAATAGCTTTGTAATCGTCTTATTAACACTGCTGCCATTAGCCGCCGCTGTCTTTACGTCCAGCGCAGGCAAGAGCCTGGGGAACATGACGCCCTGGGAGCCGGCGAAAATCCCTTTCCTTGTTGGCTTCGCGGGAATCCTGACCGCTCGTTACAAAGACCTCGCCGAAACGTACTGGGGGATTCCGCGCGCCCGCGACATAGTCCCGCTCGCGGTCATGGCCATGATTCCCTTCGTGCCATTCTTTGCCCTCAAGGACTTTGGCCAGATGCTGATTTTCAGTGGTGCCTACACCACTCTTTACCTGGTGGCGGTAAGACGTTGGCCGCAGCTGCTTCTCTTCGTCGGCTCAGTATTACTTGTAATCAGTATTCTCGTTATCGGTGCCTTGCCGCTGGATATCCAGGAGAAGGTACCGCTGCTGCCGACAATCGCCCGTCCAATTCAGACTATGCTTCCGTCCCGCATTCAGCAGCGCTTTCATCTCTGGCTCGATGGTTTTGACCCGCCCTCACCGGAAGTGTCGTGGTGGAAGAAGGATTATCAGGAGGCGCTCAATCGAGATCCCCAATTGAAGGAACTGGCTGAACAGAGTCCAACGGCGCAGAGGACGGTTAATATAGATATCTGGTTTGACAAGCTTGCGTTTCAGCCGGCCCAGGCGGTCTTTGGAATTGCTTCAGGGAAAAGTACGGGAAGAGGGTTTGGCCTGGGCTTTCCGGAAGTAATTCCCATCGCTGATTCCGATTATGTCTACGCGGCAATTGGTGAAGAGATGGGGCTCGCCGGCGGTGCGGTAGTAATCCTGGCAATCATCGTCTTTGTGATCGCTGGTGTTCGCACTTCCCTCGACGCCCGTGATATGTTTACCAAACTCTGTGCGGCTGGTCTAACGGCATTTATGGGCTTTCAGGCCCTGGTGAACATCGGCGGAATTCTGCGTGCTTTGCCGATGACCGGCATCACATTGCCATTCGTTAGCCATGGAGGTTTTAGTCTGATTACCAGCTATGCGATGTTAGGAATGCTAATGGCTTTTTCTCACCGTAATAGTAGGGATAAGATGCTTGCACCCCGCGCCCCGACGCAACGCGCTTCGGCAGTTAACCTTGAGGCCGTTCAATGAACGAACTGGAAAAAGGATCTACGGTCGAATCTTACGCCGTCACGGATCGTGGGCTGAATGAAAGACGTCCACTGAACGAGGATTCCTTTCTCAACGATAGCCAGCACTCCATCTTTAGCGTGGCCGACGGTGTAGGAGGCGCGGAGGCTGGAGAGGTCGCTTCGAAGACTGCAATCGAAGTACTCGATGAGGCGTTTCGCCATCAGGTGGAGGGCGGCGACATTGAGGACTTGATGGAATTAGCCATTCAGCGCGCGAATGCGTCTATTCACCAAATGGCGCAAGACAACGCGAAGTTTGCGATGATGGCGACAACGATCGTCGCGCTGCACCTCAAGGGAAATGTCGCCACGATCGGACACGTCGGCGACTCGCGACTCTACCGTCTCACCCCGGAAGGCAGATTGCTTCGCGAGACTGAAGATCATTCAGTTGTTGAAGAAGAGGTACGCGCAGGGCGCATGACAGCAGAGCAGGCTGCAAACCATCCGAGTAAGAACGTCATCAGCCGCGCGCTTGGCGCAGAAAACACTGTCGAAGTGGATCTGAAAACGATCGAAATCGCGAATGGAACTGAGTTTCTACTTTGCACCGATGGTATAACGCGTCATATTTCAGATGCCGAGTTAAATAGATTGTTGGTCGAGTACGGCGACCTGGCCGCACTTTGCGCCGAACTCAAGCGACGCTGTTATGAGAGTGGGGCGGAAGACAACCTGACCGCGGTTGTCGTGCGTTTCGGCGCGGTCATTCCAGCCGGCCAACGGATTAACGAGAGCCAATTAGCGCTCCCCGCTGAAGCGAAAACGCGCTCTGCGGCAGTCGGCGATTCCCAAACGTTCTACGGTAACCTCGATCTTACGGAAGACGCTCTCGTCCCACCCTCCCGTCTCGCGTTTCCCGCGACGGTTGCACAGGAAGCCGAACTCATCAGCACTCCTGAAAGGAGGTTGAACATTCCCGATTCAAGTCCTTCAGGAGGAAGCAGCTTAGGTAGAACTCTGGTGAGTTTATTTATATTCCTACTGCTTGTGGCTGTAGGCGCCGGCGCCTTTTATGCAGGCAGGCGCTACAAGGGCCCGGTACCTTTTCTGACGGAAAGCAATGAAGTAATTCCGCAGGTTTCTCCCTCTCCAATAGTGGCAGAAGATCCGTTGTTGAGGTTTGAGCGGGCTCGCCGCGAAATAGACAGAGATCCGGCTGGCTGGATGGGTAACCCAATGAAGTTGGAGCTGGCGGGCAAGGGGATACTGAATCCGCTTGAATCTCCTGATCCGGAGTTCTTGTATCTTTACGGCCGTGCTTCTTTGCTAACGGGAAACACCGACGAAGCTGCCAAGGCTTTTGCCCAGGCGATTGATAAAGCCCGCCTCAGTGCCTTAACAACAGGTTCTACGGTGCAAAAAGAGGCGACGCTGGCGCTGGCGGCTCTGGCGCTAAAATCAGATAAGGAAAAACCTCGAGCATTGACCCATTTTGACGAGATGCTGCAAAAGCCCGCCAATAGCAATTCCCCCTGAACAACCGGAGCGGCACGAGCGTTCCTTTTGATGAAGCTTAAGCGTAAACGCGCGTGGTACATTTTCTTCATTGGGTTTTTTGCAGAGCCTCTCTCTGGCGCATCTAATGCAGAGCACGTTAAGGTAAGAATGCGAGCAGATGGCCGAACTGAAGCTACAACAAAGCAGGCTGGACGGGCGTTACGATATTCTGGAATGTTTGGGACGCGGCAGCTATGCGGAGATCTATGTTGCGAAAGACAACGCCGCTGCTGAAGGAGCTCCCGGTACAGTCGTTATTAAGGCTTTAAATATCTTCCTGCAGGAGACGCCTGATGCCGAGCTCGAACGAACGCTCGTTGCAAACTTTCAGAACGAGGCCGTCGCTTTGGATCGAGTGCGCCATCCACACGTTATCAACCGCCTGGGTCACGGAACTGCGATAGATCTGGCACGTACCACCTTTCACTATATTGTGCTGGAGTATCTCTCTGGCGGGGACATGGCGGCCCTTTCACGCAATCATCCTGTGTCTATTGAGAAGATGCTCTTCTATCTCGAGCAGGTATGTTCCGGTCTCGCTCATGCCCATCAATGCGGCGTGATTCATCGTGACATCAAACCGCAGAACCTTTTGCTGACCGCCGATAAACAGATTGTGAAGATCGCCGATTTCGGCGTCGCCCGTTTCGAAGCGACCGAAGGGGCAATAACACGAGTGGGAACAAATATCTACTCGGCTCCCGAACACAACCCTCTGGTCCAGACCGCGCAGTTGGACAGCGGCTCACTGGTATCGTCCCGCGAACTCTTAACACCCGCCGCAGACATCTACTCGCTCGCGAAAACGATCTACAGTTTGATCGCCGGTGAGGCGCCGCGCCGGTATGCTCACCACCCAATTACCGCGCTGCCGGAAGCGATCAGCAGTCACTACTGGTCTACTTCCCTGCTACGGGTTTTGCAGAAAGCCACGCAAACGCGGGCCGAGAGTCGCTATCAGTCGGTGCAGGCGTTCTGGGACGATCTTGCTGACTCGGTTTTACCGCCGACGCAGCCGCTCAGTGTTGAGAACGGCAGTAGCAGGCGAAAACCAAGTTCCGAACTGACCTTGGATTCGGAAGAGCTTACTCAAGCGCCGCCGCGTCCTCGGTTCGAAGTGGCGCCGCTCGCGACGGAAACGGCTTATGCTGGGGGAATGGGGCCAGCCAATCGTGCGCGTATTGTGGTGCCTGTGACCAGGATGCAGGAGCTGCCTGAGGGACCGGCAACGCTTGCCAAACGCAAGTCGGCCAGGGAGATCGTCGTCGCCTTTCCGGATCAGTCCAGGAATGGGAAGTCTCGGGCACGACCACCCCAAAGCGTTTCATCAGGGCGGACAAAGCGACTCCTTGTGGCGTTGCTCCTGGTGATTAGTTTCTCGGGCATGCTTCTGGCTACTCACAAGTACGTAACATCGCGTTGGAATCCTCTGGCCGGCATTCCGCAGCTGCGAGAAATGTTTGTGGTAGGTCGGGAAGGATTCACCACGACGGACGTAAATCTTCGCGCCGATCCAAGCGCCGCAAATGTGCCCATTGGAATTGCTGAGAATGGTTCGCGAGTGAAAGTGTTGACTGTTGATAACAACTGGTACGAGGTTCAGGTGATAGAGCACGGTCGCGCTAAAGGTGATCCGTTTTCCTCCGATCGCGGATGGATTAACAAAAGGTTCGTGAGATTTGATTAGAATGGGTGCGGTGCTCGCTGCCGCCCCGGTCTCACCGCTTTTGAGAGCTTTGGCTAGTGGCCTTGGCGCTTGTGTAGCGCACTCCAAAACTGAAGGAGCGTTTTCCAATTGGGATTAATTGAATCGATCAGAAAGTGGATTGATGGGGAAAACCGGGGCGATCTCCTGGAGATCGCTGATGAAAATGCGCGTCCGCGGCGGATTTGGGAGGAGTTTCTCGTAAAGATCGCGCGTGAAGTGGAAGCTGTAATGCAGCGCGAAATGTTTACGCCCCCTGGTGGCCCGACTTATATCCCCCGCGAATACGTCGTCTATCTGAGTTCGGAAGACGACAAGGACTGGCAGGGTGACAAGCGGCGGGGTCTCGAGCAGGGTCTGTTTCACGTGCTTTCGGAAAGGGCACGGGAGATTAGCGGATCAAACCAGCTGGCAGCTAAATCGTTTGCTGTTGAGCTGCGTGTGGACGGCACGCTGAACAAGGGGGAGTTTCGGGTCCAGCCAGTGTGGGACGAAACCGATGGCAGTCACACAATGGTTACACCGCGAGTGGATCAAAACAGGTTGACCGCGACGCCCGGAACGAATTTCAACGACACCATCCGCGAAACCTCGGAAACCACTGAGAATGAGCAAACTGTTATTCGGCCTCGCATAATTGAACTCTACGCGGTCGAGATTTGGCGGGACGGAGTTCGGGAGACTGTCGTTTCCATAACCAAACCCGAAATCACGATCGGCCGCGGCTCGAGAACTGTCTCGGTTGATTTGCCGCTAAAGGGCGATCCCGAAATCAGTCGCGTTCATGCGCACCTTATTCGAGAAGAGGATGGACGATTCTTTCTTGTACCCAAGGGCCGCAATCCTACGCTGGTGGCCGGACGCGAGCTGTCACGCGAAGAACGCACACAAGTTGCGCCCGACGAGAAAATCGGCATCTGTAACTTCGTGCTTCGCATCCAGCCGAAATGAGAACCCGGACTTTCTGGTCAAACCCATACATCACCTCCCGGTAGAGAATGTGTGGAAAACTCAATTCTTGATGTTAGAGGCTGGTGGGTAATCTCAAGGTCGGGAAGGTGGACCCTGTCCCCGCTGCAAGTTTGAAAGCCACTCAGCAACACCCTGGGAGATTGCGGTTCGACCACTCGCGAGCCATGTGCTTTTGCAGCGTGAGAGTGAATTGAGTTGTTAGGGTCTAAAACGATTCTTGTTTTGTCGTAACAGCGGGGACAGGGTCCACCTTCCCTACCTTGAGATTCCCCAGGACCTTGAGATTGCCCACCTGGCCTATTTACATCAAGGATTGAGGTAACTGTCAGTGGGATCTCACGCGAGGGTGCCAGCAGCCGCGGCCGATAGCCTGCTGGGATCAAGATCGGCGATCAAATTCTCCAGCAGCGGAACGGCCCGGTCTAAATCAAAATAGTTCTTGCCAAGGAGTTTCACAATCCGGCGTTCCTTGACCGCGCCCGTGACCTCTTTTAGCAGCGCGCGACTGAAGGCCACGACAACCTGCGAATCGAACTGTGTTCCAGTATTCCGTCGAAAGTCTTGAATCACATCCTCGAACGAAAGCCGGGTTTTATAGGGCCGGTCGGTAGTCATGGCATCAAACGAGTCTGCCAGGGTTACTATTCTGGCCCCGAAAGGGATCTCATCGCCCATCAGGCCATCGGGATAACCATTCCCATCAAGTCGTTCGTGGTGATACTTGGCCATCAAGGGAATATCTGTATAAGGATGTTGGATCGGGGAAAGGATCTCGAAGCCCGCCAGTGGGTGCCGGTTTAGATCTTTCGACGCTTTAGCATCGATCTTGTAAGGTGCATTGATAATGTCTCGATCAACGACGAGCTTGCCAATATCGTGAAGATAGCCGGCGATCGCGATGCCTTCAACCGCTTCTTCAGTCCAGCCCAATTCGCGCGCAATGATCTCGCTATACTTGCCGACGCGTTCCGAGTGACCCTGTGTATATTTATCCTTGATGTCGATGGCCGTCGCAAACGCCCGCACCGTATCTTTATAAATATCGCGCAGGTCTTCGTAAAGCCGTCGATTCTCTTCCGCGCGTTGTTCAATCTGTCCCAGCAAACGATGCGTATGAATGCCAACCTCGATATGACGCACCATGGCCCTGATGACCTTCAAATCGTCTTCCGTAAACGGCTCGTCGCTGGCTTTGCTTCCGAGTACCACGAGCCCGCTCAAAGTGCCTCGCCCGGCCATGGGAGCGATTAACTCAAGCCCATAGTTTTGCAGTTCTGTTTGATGCCGATTGAGAAAGTCAGAAAAGGAGGAATTGCCGTTCCGGGTCACATAGCACAAACCAGCGCCGGGAAACTGTTCTCGCTCCGGCGCAGTTACTGTCAACTGAATTGGAAACCCGTCCCCCAACCCCCAGAGGGCAATGCACTCCAAACCGTCGCGAGCAGGTATGCATGCCACTACCGCACCGCGTCGGATTGCAAGTGTACCCAGCAACACGTGAAGAGACGTGCGCACCATCTCATTGAAGCCACCTTCGCTTGCTATCTCCTGGCCCAGGTCCGCAAGCGCCTCAAAGGCATGAATAAGCTTTTGCGTGTTTGACTCCATACCAGAGAAAACCTAATGACCGACAGTCATTGCGTTGGCAGCGACAAGGTTCAACAACGCCGCTTGCTCATCCTGGGCGAGTAAGACGAGGCGGGTTAGCCCGAGCATCTCAAACAATTCAACAGTCTGGCTATTAACGTCAGAAAAAATAACCTGAGCGTCACTCTTTTCGGCAGTATCGATAATACCCAGAAGGATGGAAATCCCGATACTGTTGACCAGTTGTGTTTCGCTGAAATCAATTACGAGCGCACGACAGCCCGAATCAAGCTGTCTCCGACATTCGCGCTCGATTTTTTCACCCGTGAGTTTGTTTAGATAATCACTGGCGTAGATAACGGCGGTGGTGCCGACGCAGTGTGCGCGGACGATAGTTCCCGTTGATTCTCCCATTCAGAAGCACCTCCTGGGCCACAACGCCAAAGTAAATCTTAAGTCTATGTCGGGTTACACCAAAGGGGTGTCGCTCCGTAAATATTTGGTCATGCGCAGGCTGGTACCTTCATCTGCGCGCTCAAACTCAACTTCATCCATCAGCGTTCTGATCAGTTTAAGTCCCCAACCACGGCGCTCCTGAGCAACATCAGTAACTTCATTCAACCGTGTGCCCTGCTCTCCGTTCTGGGCGATCATATTCGAGGGCAAGACGCCTCGGCTCGAAATCGTTACGACTAATCTATCACTTTCAACACGAAAACGCTGATAAATCTTTTGGTCAGGACTAAAACTGTGCTCCGCGGCGTTAATACAGGCTTCTACAACAGCAGTCTTGATCTGGTTGACGGCTTCGGGCCGGAAGTTCAGCCGGCGCGCGATTTGTTCGACCGTGTTCGCTGCAACCAACTCGTTGTCCTGTCCCATTGGCAAGATCATTACAAACTCATCCGGCGGTTCAGGTTGCTTTGGTGCTCCGTACGTTTCACTTAATCGAGCAGTCAATAGTTCTACCTGCTGCCGGTTAGACGCGTAGCCGTTGATTGCGCGCAGAGCTTCGATTGACTCCTCCGTGAAACCCTCTCTGGCGATCAGCCAGATCCGCGTCTTGCCAAAACCAGACCGCCGCGCTAGCGCTTCGAGACGGTCGCACCACTGCTCAGTCAGGTCCTTTGGGGCCTCCGATTTAGAATCGATTTCGGCAACCAGCCACACAATCTCGTTTGCGTCGGTATAAGTCGCCCCTTCGAAAGCATGTGCCACGACACAACGTTCCTCGTCGCAGAGCTGTTGCATCTCCGGATTAAAAGCCTCGGCGCTTGCCACATGCACGACCTGAGGCAGCCGGACGAGATCATTCTCGGAATCCAAGCCGGAGACTATCTCCGTGGTCGAAGCTCCCTTATAGACCTTCTTGAATTGGTCATAGTGGAAAAGACTCTGGGGCATGCGCTGGCAATCAAACCTTAAAAGCAAGTCACCCAATCCCAGCGTTGCCACATGCCGGTAATGACGAGCCATTGTATGCGGCGCTCGCTTAAGGACATCACTAAGAGTATCGGCCACGACCAGGGCGCGCGGTTCATTGAGAATGTCCAGGCGAAAGCGCACTTTTAGATAATCATTCCACACAGCTGGGCCGCCCCCCCCTTCGACGGAGCCCCCATCCCAGTTTATGAATTCCTGGACGTGCAGTCCGTAAAGCACCTTATCAAGTTCAGCCGCTTCGATATGAATTCGCTTTCGCCAGGTCTCGAGAGAAGCTTTGCCGCCTTCACCAATAGCCGCCTCCCAGAGCACGCGTATCAATGAGCGCCGTGTTTCAGAGCGAGGCGCTATGTCGTCCAGCAGCGCCGCGAAGTGACGATGGATTCGACCGCCCATTAACTCATCTACATACAGTTGTTCGCACTCACGGTAACTTTGGAGCGTAACGTTCTTTTCGCGAGCGGCCTGCAATAAGGCCGTCATAAAAACCGGACTGCCATTAAACTGCTGAACGATCAGATCTCGGCTCTCTTCGCGGATCGCGACCTGCTGCCGGCGAGCCAGTTGATCAACCAGCCGTCGGGCATCCTCGACTGACAGTTTCTCGAGGCGAAGAATGTCTACTGATTCGAAATTGCAGTCAGCACGATGTACGGCATGCAGCACCTGGCGGCGCAGGCCCGCTAGGGCGTAGGGCATGTGAGACCTGGTAAAGACACGCAACATCTCGCTGGCAAGTTTCCCTTGACCGTCAAGATTGTCACTCAACTGCACGCCATCGATCATCAGGAAGGGGCGTCCGTTGCGCGGAGGGACCCTTAACGGTGCGCTAAGGCAGAAACGTACCAGCGCTTTATCATCATTGCTAAAACGCAGGCGTTCGAACGCACCTAGCAATAGTTCAATCCATTCAAGGTCGGCGGGCGGGGCGAGGTCTACCAGGTCAGGAAGCGTCAGAGAGTCAGAGCACAAAGAAGGTTCGTCGCGCCGAAAAGCGATATAGTGGAGCAGAAAGGTATTGAGGAATTCAATCGCAGCGCTCACCGCGGTGGCTTCGCCGCGAGCGAAAGCAAAGTAAATCGGAACGACCTCTTCTCTGCGGTTGAATAACTGGTCAAAGGCCTGTCGCAATAACTCTGAAACCCCCGCCAGGGGTTCCAACAGAAGAAGCAGTCCGCTCCCTTCGCCTGAGCGGCTGGGATGAGACACGAGTTTCTGCAGTTCGGCCACGCGCCCTACGAACTCATGCTGCGCAACACGGCCAAGAACTCGCCGCGTGTTTTTGTTCTTATCTCCGTTCATGGCTATTCGCGGCGCTAATCAGATTGTCATGATAGAACTCAACCCGGTTCTTGCCCTGGCCTTTGGCATAGTAGAGAGCACGGTCAGCAGCTGCAATTACACGCTCAGCAGTATCGACATGCTGCGAAAAGCTGGACACCCCAATGCTTATGCTTACCGAGCCCAGTAGCTGCGATTTCCCGTGCGGATAATCCGTCTCCGTCACCCGTTGTCGCATGCGCTCGGCAATTACTCCGGCTTCGCTGGCTGTGGTTTGTGGCAAGAGAATGCAGAACTCTTCGCCGCCATAGCGGCAGGCTACATCAGCAGACCTCAGCGCCACTTTCAGACAGCGAGCAGTTATTTGTAATGCTAAGTCGCCCGCCTGGTGACCATTGCGGTCGTTGTAACTCTTGAAATCGTCGATATCTATCATCAGAAAGCTCATCGGGTATTCGTAGCGCTTGGAACGATTCAGCTCTTCGTTTAATCGCTCCTGGAGATATCGTCTGTTCAGCAGTCCGGTAAGCGGGTCTGTAATCGACATTAACTGAAACTCTGCCGCGCGCTCCTGCCACTCGGCACGCTCAAGAGCCAGGGCCACCTGCGGTCCGATAATGTCCAGCAAGCCGAGGTCAACGTTGTCGTATTTGCCACCGCCAGTTTTATCAGTGACATTAAGAACACCAATTTTTCGCCCCCCAATTATGATCGGGTAACTAATAAAAGACTTCGTCTTATATTTTCGCTGGAGCGGCGCCGGCTTGAACCCCGCATGGTCGATGTTTTCGACGACGAGCGCCTTACCCGTCTCCAGCACTCGTCCCGAAATCCCTTCGCCGATTCGAGTGTGAGAAGCTTCGGACGTCTCGGTTGAAAGTCCGATGCCTGCCTTGAGGATCAACTCATTTGCAGCTTCATCGAATACCTGCAACGAGGCACGTTCCGCCAGCAACAGTTCTTTCGAGTTTTTTAGAATGGCCTGGTAAGTTTTCAGCGGATCGGCTGAACTAATGCGTTCCAGGAAATGCTGCAACGACTCCGCCACCCGGGAACGATACGCAAGTTCTGCGCGCAGTTGGTCTATCTCTCGTTGAAGTTCGGCCGCGGGCTTCGAAGACTTTGAGGGTGGAAGTTTTTGCTCAGTAATCTGCTCCGCTGATTTCTCAACGCTGAAGTCGCTTGTCGCCTTTTGCAGGCGGCCCGCTAACTCATCGAGCCTGGGCGCTTCGGCGAAGATAACGTTTTCAAACGGATCCTTGTCCAGCAATTCTTTTAGATCGCCTGTGCGAAAGCGCTCGACGATAGCGCGATAGTCCGCGCCCGTTACAAACGCGCGACCCCCTATCACAGCTAGATTTTCCTCGTCAGCAATCTCTAAGGGCATGGTGAAACATTGGAGGCCCGCATGGCATTTATACCGAGAAAGCGAACCTGCTTCCATCGCGCGACTATGGGCTTCACCACAGTATGGATCGCAAAGGCTGGCGTACTCGGGAGAAGACTGGAAAGCATGGCAGATCGAATTGTTATTCGCGACCACAAGAGCAGGAGGCTGGGGACCGTCGATCAGAAGAACAGACAGGCCGGTCGCCGCCGCGAGTTTTTCCTGGACGAGAGCCCAGCCTGCGGGAGCGTCTTCGGGGTGTTCCTGCAAAACAGCCGCTTTCGACTTGAGGGATTTCTTGATCATCCGAAGCGCACCTAAATCAAAAAGCGTTGCGGACGGTATTCGCAATCAGTTTAATGACGTCAATTTTGTATAACTTGGTCGGAAGGTTCTGGGCTTCATAGCAAGTATAGGGTTCTAAACCACACCGAACAAGTGGTGCAATCCGCCACTCTTTTAACTGCTGCAGGATCGCAGCAGATGACACTTGACCCTAGGGATATACGACCAATAGCAGGAAGGTTTCACGATGTAATCTCGTGATCGTTGAGGACTTGCGCGTTTCAGGGAGATTACGAAGGTATTAAGCTTTGAGCGGCATCAAGGCCGGGCGCCTCACCGGCTGCAACATTTTCAATGCGGGGCTGCTCAGGACTGATGCGAATGCACGCTGCGAAGTGATTCGGCTTGATTTCCACAAGAGGTGGAATCACCTGTTTGCACTCGGGAATCGCATAGGAACAACGCGTGTGAAAGCGACAGCCTGCAGGTGGGTTTATTGGTGAGGGAACATCGCCTTCGAGCACGATTCGTAAGCGGGTAGCTTCAACTTCAGGATCCGGGACCGGCACCGCGGACACCAAAGCTTTTGTGTAGGGCATCAGCGGGTCTTCATAAACTGTCGCCGCCTCGCCTATTTCGACCAGTTTTCCGAGATACATGACCGCGATGCGATCAGCAACGTGGCGTATGGCGCGCAGGTCGTGCGAGATGAACAGGTAAGTCAAATTCTTCTCGCGCTGAAGCTTTTCCAACAGATTCATGATTTGCGCCTGAATTGAAACATCGAGAGCTGAGATGGGCTCATCTGCGACAATGAAGTCAGGATCAACCGCCAGAGCGCGGGCGATACCAATGCGCTGTCGTTGGCCGCCCGAAAACTCATGCGGGTAACGCTTGATAAAGCGTTTACTGAGGCCTACCGTCTCCATTAACTCTTGCACGCGTCGCTGTGCTTCTCTTCCCCGGGCCAGCCGAAACGTGTCAAGTGGCTCTCTGATAATCTGACCAACTGTCATTCTTGGATTAAGCGATGCGTATGGATCTTGAAAGATGATTTGCAGAAAGCGGCGGTGTTCGCGTATTTCTCGATTTGACAGATGCGCAAGATCGCGCTCGTGAAAGAACACTTGGCCCGCTGTAGGTTCGGTCAGGCGAAGGATTGCCCGGCCCAGAGTGGACTTGCCGCAAC
>JBPCIQ010000167.1:0-10839 GCA_051006135.1 Pyrinomonadaceae bacterium
GGTGAAAATAGTGACAAGAAGCGTGCCTCTTTAAATGCTGCGGTGCTGGGCAGATTGGTGGAGTTCGTGCGAAACAACGAACCTGGCGCCAGAGGGATTGATGACTTGCGCTCGATCATGAAATTCGCGTTAGCCTGTGGCATCGCCCACAGGATCGAGATCGACCCGAGCCTCGCCCGTGGACTCTCTTACTACACTGGCGCGATTATGGAGATTGGCGTTAAAGATCTTTCCGGGAGTCTTGGCGGTGGTGGTCGCTACGACAATCTAGTAGGTATGTTTCTTGGCCAGGATGTGCCTGCTTGCGGGTTTTCCCTGGGCTTGGAACGGATCATCGTAGTGATGACCGAGCGAGAAATGTTTTCTGCCAAACTAGCGAGCTCTCCAGCTGATGTCATGGTCACAATCTGGAACGAACAGTCAGTCTCAGAGTCAGTTCTGCTTGCAACCGAGTTGCGAGCGGCGGGCCTTCGTGTCGATTTATATCCCGAGGGAGATAAGCTGGCAAAACAATTTAAGTATGCTGCAAGCCGCGGAATTCCATTTGTCGCGCTCTTGGGCGAAGATGAAAGATCACGGGGCGACGTTTCAATAAAGGATATGCGATCGGGCGAGCAGCGGTCGGTAAAACGGGAGGCGGTCGCCACCACTCTGCGAGGGTCTCTGTGAAAGCAACCGGAAGGTGCGCCTTTGAGGGATCGGGAGGCCTGGGTGCTGGCTCACGGCATTGATCCTAAAGTCGACCGATGAATGAGCAATTAACCAAAGACTATCTCTCGGACGCGCTTGCTAACTTTCGTGCTTATAGGAAGCTGGCAGAAAAGGCGCTCGACCAACTCAACCATGAGGAGCTCTTTATCGCCATCGATGAAGAATCTAACAGCATCGCAGTGATCATGAAGCACATGGCAGGCAACATGCTTTCCCGCTGGACCGATTTCCTGACGACTGATGGAGAAAAACCTGATCGCAACCGTGACCTGGAGTTTGTCATCGAACCGCACACGACAAAGGAAGGTCTGGTAGCTTACTGGGAGAAGGGCTGGGATGCCGTCTTTACTGCGATCGAATCTCTTCGACCTGACGACTTCGAAAAGAAAGTAATGATCCGCGGCGAGGAGCACACGATAGTTCAGGCGATTAACCGTCAGATGACGCACTACGCATATCACATCGGGCAAATAGTATTTCTCGCAAAGCACTTTCGATCCCACGAATGGAGGTCGCTGAGCATTCCGAAGAACCGGTCGGCTGAATTCAATCAGTATCTGACGGAGAAGGAAGATCTAAGGGGAAACCCAACACCGCTTTGATGCGGTAGCGAATTTCGCAAGTAATGCTGGTAAGAATTAGAAACTCGTCGATGATTAGCATTTGGCAGATCAAGCGCGGGCTTCGTGGATGCCCTGCGGCTTAACCCCATGCAGCCGCAGAAAGACTTTGCCTTTCCGCCCTTACAACCACATAGGGGTTGCATGTTTATAGCCATCAGGCCGCCACAGATACTCACTCCTTTAGGAGTGAAATGTGTCTCGCGGCTTTACGACACATTGAACTCCTAACGGAGTTCTTGCGGCTCGCCTGTCGCATACTATAAACATGGAACTCCTAGCGGAGTTCAGGCCGCGGAATTCCTAATGTCCAAACTCCAGCGTGCGGAAGGCTTAGCCTTTCCGCACTGCAAGGCGGCGAGCCGTTGAAAGTGAAAGGACGCAACTAAAAATGTCCGCCGGGATCATCAACTTTCATCACGTCAATGTAACAGTGCCACACGCGGTCGAGGGGGCGGCGAAGGAATTCTATCGTAATGTACTTGGTCTCGAGGAGGTCCCTAAACCCGAAGCATCGCCAGGACGAGGAGGGGCATGGTATCAGCTTGGCAGCGTGCAGTTGCATCTTTCGCTCGAAGACACCCCGGAGCAACAAGTGGCCACGCGCCACATCTGTTTCGTTGTCGAAAATCTCGATCGGGCACAAACTCACCTGGTGACTGCAAGAGTTGAGATCTTATCTGATCCGCGTCCGGTGTCAGGGACGAAACGTTTTTACGTACGAGACCCCGGCGGAAATCTAATCGAGATTACAGAAAGTAAGAAATAGGATCCTTCCAAAAGACACCCCCAGGCAACGAGGTGCGTTAACTGGTTGCGATCCTCTTGAGATCAGGTGATCTGCTTCGGGCGCCTTAACATCTACACGGCTAACTAAAGAACATGCTCGATAATTTAGGCAACATGCAACGCACACACTCCTGCGGCGGCCTCCGCAAAGAGGACGTGAGCAAAACCGTAACCCTAATGGGCTGGGTCGCCCGCCGGCGCGACTTTGGTGTGCTGACATTTGTTGATCTTCGTGACCGTGCGGGGATCACACAGGTTGTCTTCAATGCCGACGATGCGCCCGAGGCACATGCCAAAGCAAAGGAAGTGCGCGGGGAATATGTCATCGCCGTAGTGGGCGAAGTTTTGTTGCGCGATGAATCTCAGCGCAATCAGAAGATTGCGACTGGCGAGGTAGAGGTGCGCGCTCGCGAGCTGTATATCCTTAACGATGCTCGCACGCTGCCATTTCAGCTCGAGACCGTCAGTTCGGACGCGCTCGCCAGCGAGGACTTGCGTTTGAAGTATCGCTATCTGGATCTGCGCCGGCCGCAGCTGCAGGCAAATCTGCGTCTACGGCACCGGTTGCTGGCAGAGATTCGCCGCTACATGGATGAACAAGGATTCACGGAGATCGAAACACCGGTTCTGATCAAGTCCACCCCGGAAGGCGCGCGCGATTACATCGTGCCGTCGCGAATCCAGCCAGGCAAATTTTTTGCGTTGCCGCAATCGCCACAACTCTTTAAGCAGTTGTGCATGATCGCCGGTCTGGACAAGTACTTCCAAATCGCGCGTTGCTTTCGTGATGAAGACCTGCGCGCCGACCGGCAACCTGAATTCACACAGCTCGATATTGAAATGAGCTTTGTCACGCCCGAGCAAATCTATGCTTTGGTTGAAGGGCTATTTGCGCGGGTGTTTCGACTCATCGACGTAGATTTGCCGGTTCCTTTTCCCCGGCTGAGCTTCGCTGAAGTGATACAACGGTTTGGTTCGGATAAGCCCGACCTGCGAATTCAGGGGCTGGAACTGCAGGATCTATCATCCGCGCTCGAAGCAACCACTTTCGCTCCCTACGCCGCAGCCTTGAATGCCAGTGGCGAAGTGAAGGGACTTACTGTACGTGGGGGCGCGGGATTGTCACGCAAAGCACTGGATGAACTACAGGAGTTTGCCAAACGCTATGGCGCCGGAGCGCTGGCATGGATCAAATTGGGTAGTGAAGTTTCATCTTCGTTGCTTAAAGCACTTGGCGAGAGCGTTGTCGAGCGCATGGCCAAGCTAGCGGGTGCTGAAAGGGAGGATCTGGTCTTGATAGTGGCCGGGAAACCAAAGGTTGTGGCTGCGAGTCTGGGCGCCCTACGCAATGAAGTGGCCAGGCGCGAGAATTTGATTCCAGCAAATGTTTTTGCCCCGCTCTGGGTTACTGAGTTTCCCATGTTTGAATATCACGAAGAGGACAATCGCTACTATTCAATGCATCATCCATTCACCTCACCCGTTGACGAAGACTTGTCATTGCTCCAGCGTGCGGTTGAAGGTGGGGAGACTGAACTGCTGGCGAGAATTCGCACCAGGGCCTACGATCCGGTGGTCAACGGCGTCGAATTGGCGAGCGGATCTATCAGAATTCATCGGCGCGATGTCCAGCGACTTGTGTTCAAAGCCCTCGGGATGACGACTGAAGAAGCGCGCTCCCGCTTCGGATTTTTTCTTGATGCCCTGGAATACGGAACACCGCCGCACGGTGGCATCGCTCCAGGTATAGATCGCTTGATGATGGTGCTGGCGGGCACCGACAATATGCGAGACGTGATCGCTTTTCCCAAAACAGCGTCAGCTGCCGATCTGATGATCGACGCCCCCGGCGAAGTGGACCAAAAACAGCTGGAGGAACTGAGGCTCAGCATAGTGGAAAAGAATTGATTACCTTTCGACCTTCGCAGATCGACCAGATCTTCTCCCACGCGCGCGATGCAGTTCCGTCCGAGTGCTGCGGGTTGATCGGAGGTGACGAGGATGGCAACGCCAAAAGCATCTATTCGTTGGGCAACGTCGCCGTGAACTCTCAGATCGCTTATGAGGCTGCCCCGGAAGATCTCTTCGCGGCTCAGCGACAAATGCGGGAACGCGGCGAGAAGTTGGTCGCCATCTACCATTCTCATCCGCGAGCGATGGAACCAGCGCCGTCTGAGACGGACGTTCGCTTAGCCTTCTACCCTGCGGCAACCTATATGATTATCGGGCTCGGTGGTGCTAAAGCCATCATGCGAGCTTTCCTAATTTCTGAGCATGAGCGGAGTTGGCAGCAGGTTGAGTATGCTGTGGCAGACGCGTAAGATTGGAACCGTTCAGTTCAGACAGTCGTAGAAGTTGCTGATAATGGGAACGAAAAAGACCAAATACGACACTAATCCGCTCGATCCGGACTATGTCAGGCAGACTGAAGAGGTCTGGGGTCAGGACGACGGGGAGCCTGGGACACAGGAAATGAAAGGGGCCACGCGCGATGTGGGCTCCTCGGTAAACAATAGCGCGCGCAGCAATATCTACTCAGAGGCTCCCACGAGAACTTTCGATAACCTACCCTCGGATGGTGCATACCCCTCGATATTTATACCGCCAACATATTCAGCGCCGGCGCCCTATCAACCGACGATTCCCTATCTACCACATGGTGTAAGCCAGAAACCCACATCGTGCGCAGTCGGAGGCATAGGTTTGCCGGAGAAGTGGGCGATGATCCTGCCTTACGCTCCTTTCTATATCGGTGTAGTGGGCTCGCTAGTGGAATTGTTCCTGGTGCCGAGAAGAGAAGTGAAGGTGCGGTTTCATGCCGCCCAGGGTCTCGCCCTGCACATTGCTATTCTGGTCGTGCAGACGCTCTTTGGCGTTGTGGGAGCCATAACCGACAGTTCCATCGGTGGAACTTTATTCAAACTGGCAGCCACCGTCTTCCTGATCATATCAATGGCTCGTGTCTGGAAAGGCGAGCCGCACCGAATTTCACCGATTGCCGAGCCAAGCCAATGGTTGAACGAACGCATTGAACCCCGTAATAAATAATCCTTGATACCTCTCTTGGCACCCCCGTTGCCTAATAAACCCTGGGGTACGACAAATCGCTCATTGACCTCGAATTAGGCGACGAATCGTCCTCTAAACGTGTACTGATGTCGCGTTTTGGTGCAGTTTGTTTATGGGTTTAGCTTTAGGGCAGCGGAGCTAGAAACCAGGTCAACTTTGCTTCATCGAAAACTTGGGGCTTGCCCGCAACCTCTCCCTACGGCCGGCGGGACGGGAACGAGAGAGTTGTTTACAACGGAGGGAGACATGATTAGAAACAAAAACCAAAAGGCCGCCAACGCGGTGGTCGCGTGGCTTGCAATATGCGCAATTTTCATAATGCCCGTGTCTGTGTTTTCACAGACGAAGATTGTCTATCACAGCAACAAGTATAGTGTTCAGGATGACGTTAAATTGGGCCGGCAGGCTGCAGCGGAAGCTGAACAGCAGTTGCCTTTGCTGCGCGATAACGAAGTAACGGACTACGTGGAGCGAGTCGGCAGTCGTCTGGCTGCGGCGATTCCGTCTGAGTTTCAGCATCCCGAATTTCAATACACATTCAAAGTGGTGAACGCGAAAGATATCAATGCTTTCGCCCTCCCCGGTGGCCCGATGTACGTCAACCGTGGAATGATCGAGGCGGCCCGTCGTGAAGGCGAAATGGCAGGCGTTATGGCCCACGAGATCAGCCACGTAGCTTTGCGTCATGGCACAGCACAAGCGAGCAAGGGTCAGAAGTATGGCCTGTTGGCGGGGATTCTCGGGATTGGCGGGCAAATCCTCGGTGGCCCGGCAGGTGCTGCTGCGCAAATTGCAGGGCAAGGTGTCGGCGTCTACTTTTTAAAGTTCAGCAGGGAATATGAAACCGAGGCCGACATTCTAGGCGCTCAAATTATGGCGCGTGCCGGTTATGATCCGCGCGATTTGGCCTCGATGTTCCAGACAATTCAGCGGCAGGGAGGGGGTAGCAGCGGCGGTTTTATGAGCAGTCACCCGAGTCCAGCGAACCGAAATGCACGAATCCTTCAGGAAGCTCAATACTTGCGCGTACAAAACTCGGTTGGCAACACGCGAGATTTTGACCGCATTCAGGCGAAGCTCCGAGGATATGGAGCGGCGCCCACCATGGCTGAGATAGCTCGCAGTGGACAACGCAATCCAACAGAAGGCGGGGACGGTGGGAATTATCCGGCGAATGCGCCAGGGGGGCGCGTAGGGTATCCGTCAACGCGCTACCGCAGTTATAACGAACTGGGTTTCTTAACCGTAAGCGTTCCCGATAACTGGAGACAATTGGGCGAGAACAATTCAGTCTGGTTCGTTCCCGAGGGAGGCTATGGCCAGGTTCAGGGTCGTGGAGTTTTCACTCACGGAGTTAATTTTGGTGTGTCTCAACCGCAGAGTCGCAACCTGCGGCAGGCGACTGAGGAGTTCATCAACAGTCTGGCCCAGGGCAATAACAATTTGCGCCAGGGCAGTGGCTTTCAACGGGCCTCTATTTCGGGGCGCAGTGGCCTGAGCACCACGCTGAGCAATGTTAATGAGGCAACTGGTCAGCGCGAGATTGTGACCCTGATTACAACTCAACTGCAAAATGGCGATCTCTTTTATATGATTGCCGTTGCGCCGCAGAGTGAAGCGCGAAGCTTCACGACAGCTTTCAACAACATACTTCGTTCAGTTCGACTGAATACCTAAAGCAACGCTTATCCACTGAACCAAAAGGCCCGTCTCGGGCCTTTTGGTTTAGACTACCGCTTGCCACAATCAGCCACCGCTCGCACTCTTGTGCTTGGCCTCCTGCCAGAGGGATTCAAGCTCCTGCAATGATGCCGATTCGAAGCTTCGTTCGCGGGACTGCATACTTTCTTCGATGTAGCGAAAGCGCTGGCGAAACTTTCGGTTTGTTAATTTCAAGGCAGCCTCTGGTTCCACTTTCAAGTGTCGAGCAATGTTAGTAACCGCGAAAAGCAGATCCCCGACCTCCTCACGAACGCGCGTGTGATCGGCCTCCAGTTGAGAAGTGGCATGAACATGCATCGCGGCGAGTAACTCGCCCACCTCCTCTTGTAATTTGGCGAAGATGTCTTCCACTTTTTCCCAGTCGAATCCTACGCGGGCCGCTTTAGTTGAAAGCTGGTGTGCTTCCATTAAGGCCGGAACTTTCGCCGAGACACCGTCGAGGAGTGAAGTGTCCCTGGTTGCGCCTGGAGCCTTGGCTGCTCGTTTTTCCTCGGCCTTGATCGTCTCCCAGTTGCGCAGGACCTCCGTCACATTCTCCGCCTGGGCCCCACCAAAAACATGTGGATGCCTGCGCACCATCTTTGCGTGAACGTTTTCGGTGACATCATCGATGCTGAACTCGCCACGTTCCTTCGCTACCTGCGCGTAGAAAACAATCTGAAAGAGCAAGTCCCCTAACTCGTCACGCAACTCATTTGGCCGGCCTTCGAGCGCTTCTTCAACTGCTTCAAAGGCCTCGTAGGCTTCTTCCAGGAGCATTGGGGCGAGCGTCGCATACGTTTGCTCGCGGTCCCAGGGGCAACCTTCGGGCGAACGCAACTGCGTCATCAGAACAATCAAGTCAGTGAATGTAGCTGGCATGGCCAATAGTCTAGATTGCGGGAGCCCAGAGTCCCAAGCCGGCTCTGGCCCTGACATGTGTAATCCGGCCTTCTTGCTAGGCTCTCAAATCAGGTGCTACCATCGCGTGCAACAAATAAACTCAGAAAAGGATGCCTTACGACTCTCAGGTGATGCCCTGCGGTGTCTTACGATTGGCAAACCAAATGAATGATGAACAGACAAATTTCAAGGTAACTGACCGGCGGTTGTTTAATTCTGACGGAAGCCCACGCGAAGTTCCTGAGAACGAGAAACCCGAGCCGCAACCAGCTACAAAAGCAGAGCCGTCCAACATCGTGGGTGCAAGGGCGGAAGCCCAATCTGGGAGCTCCCAGCCTAATCAAAATGCTGCTGCAACGAGCGCTCCACCAGAACCAGCGGAAGGCGAAGACGCCGAAGTCGCCGGCGCCGATGAGCCGGCAAGCTTCGTCAACTTTATAATGTCCATCGCTTCGAATGCAGCCTCTTCTCTGGGAATGATGGAGCATCCGGTCACTCACCAGCGTGAAGTTGACCTTGAGCTTTCGAAACACTGGATTGATGTGCTGGGCATGCTCCAACACAAGACGCGTGGCAACCTGACACCCCAGGAAGAAAAAATACTCGAAGGCTTTCTCGCAGACTTACGGATGCAATTTGTATCACTGGCGAACTCGGGTACGCCGAAGGCTTCGCGCACTTACTCCGGCCGGGACATCATCGGGGGCTAATTACGTCGAAAGTCCAATGTCCAAAGTCCAAAGTCAGTGACTCGCTGGGGGTGCCTGCACACTCCACCGGGGTCGCAGATTTGCATGACTTTGGACTTTGGACTTTGGACTTTGGACCCCGGTCATGAAGCTAACTTTTTTTGGCACCGGAACCTCCACTGGAGTCCCCTCTATCGGGTGCGAGTGTGAAACATGTACCTCTGACGACCCCCGCGATAAGCGTCTGCGTGTTTCAATCCTGATCGAACACGCAAATCAGTCGGTGCTTGTCGATACCTCATCCGACTTCCGCCAACAGGCGTTACGCCACAAGTTGAAGCGCCTCGATGCGATTGTTATTACCCACTGCCACGCGGATCACATTTTCGGTCTTGATGATATTCGTCCTTTGAACTTCCGCTACGGTGCCCTTGGGGTCTACGCGAATGAGCGCGCCTGGCCTGATATTCGTCGGATATTTACGTACATCTTCGAGCCTTCGCACTTTGGCGGCGGCTTGCCGCAAGTAATCCCGCATACAGTTGTATCCGGCGCTTCCTTTTGTCTCGGCAGCGAGCTCGAAATCACGCCTCTCGAAGTCATCCATGGACGGCTTCCCGTGATGGCATATCGCTTCAACGATTTTGCTTACGCTACCGATCTGAGCGAGATCCCCGCACGCACTATTGAGGCAATGGATATGCTCGATGTGCTGGTACTAGATTGCTTGCGGTTCAAGCAGCATCCGACTCATTTGTGGCTGGATCGCGCCCTTGAATACATTGAGAGGATCAAGCCGCGCCGTGCTTACTTGACGCATATCGCTCATGATGTGAAGCACGCGCGTGATTCAGCGCGACTGCCTGAGGGAGTTTCGTGGGCGTATGACGGGCTGGTTGTTAGTGATGAGTGAGAGCTTTCAAGCAGGTCGGAATCATTTTCCATTTTCCATTTCTCATTTTGCCATTCGAGACAGGTACGCTCAATTCACACGCTAGACATCATCGCGCTCACAAACGAACGGAAACGCAGATACGGGTTTGCGTAACCTGACAAATGAAAATGGAAAATGGAAAATGAACTAACCACTTCCAAGATTGCCACCCTGATTTAGTCCTTTATGCGCCTATTCCATGGCACCGACAACGCCGAAATCCAACGCCCCACCGTGCTGACCCTGGGTGTGTTTGACGGATTACACCTCGGCCACCAGTTGATTATGCGCACAGTCGTTGAAAGAGCGCTGGCCGTCGGTGCGGTTCCGACTGCAATCACTTTTGATCCTCATCCGCGCGCGGTTTTGCATCCGGAGTCGGCGCCGCCGCTGCTTCAGACCCTGGACCAGAAAGTTGAAGCATTCGGTGCACTCGGTATCGAGCAAACTATCGTCATCCGCTTCACGGAAGAGTTTTCCCAAATTCCGGCCGCCGACTTCTTGAGCGATGTTGTCCGCGAGCGTTTACAGGCCCGCGAAGTGTACCTGGGGCGAGGATTTGCATTTGGGCACAACCGAGAAGGCAATATCGACCTTTTGCGCCAAGTCAGCAAGGATTTGGGCTTTGTTGCCGAGGAAGTACCGGAAGTACGTCTGCGCGGCCAGCGAGTAAGTTCGAGCAAAGTGCGCGAGTTGCTGGCTAGCGGGAAAGTTAATATAGCGAGGCGAATGCTGGGCCGGCCTTACGGCGTGGAAGGTCGGGTAGAGCGAGGTAAGGAGCGGGGTCACTTACTTGGGTTTCCCACAGCCAACCTGCACCCACATAACCGCGTCATACCTGCTAATGGCGTCTACGTTACCGGGACGTTGATTGACGGGCAATGGCGGCGCAGCGTCACCAATGTAGGCACGCGCCCGACGTTTGAAACGGCGGTGGAACCTTCGGTTGAGACTTTCGTAATGGATTGGTCGGGTGATCTCTACGGCGACGTTATTCGCGTACGTTTTCTTTACCGGCTGCGCGACGAAAGGAAGTTTAATTCGTTGGACCAGTTACGGGCCCAGATTCAGAAGGACGTAAGTCGAGCCGAGAGCTACTTTGAACGCGCCGGCGCCCGTCATATGTTGTCCATTCTTTGAAACGGGAGGTGCTGGCTGGGAGAGTTACTTTTGGCACACGCTTTAAGGTAAAGTGGATTGTTGAAAGGCGGGCGCTGCCCGCCTTCGGTCACTAAAAGCAAATAATGAAGAACGAAGCATTGATACCGATTTCCGAGATGGCTGTGCGAGAAAGACCCAACGGGGTTCAGCACCACGGCATAGCTACCTCGCAGACTGTGAAACGTGACATTCCTCCGGCACCGTTAGACGACAAGTTAGTCGACGATATTCTCAAGGGGCGCGGGTTGCGTGGCTGGCTGCG
>JBPCIQ010000168.1:0-8268 GCA_051006135.1 Pyrinomonadaceae bacterium
TACTACAACCATCCCCTGTTCATCGAGGCAAACGTTGAAAACATCCAAGCAGCGTTTGATAGGATTCCTGAATCGCCAAAAGCGGCCGCACAGCTCGTCTACACGGCACACAGCATCCCACAATCGATGGCGGACAATTGCCGTTATGAGGCGCAGCTGACTGAAACCGGCACGCTGGTAGCAGGTGCTTTGGGTCACCATAGCTGGCGCCTTGTTTACCAGAGTCGCAGCGGATCACCAGCGCAACCGTGGTTGGGGCCGGACGTCTGCGTCTACCTCAAGGAGTTGAAAGAGTCTGGTATTGAGGACGTAGTTGTCGCGCCAATTGGTTTCGTCTCAGATCACATGGAAGTCATCTACGATCTCGATACTGAAGCGAAGCAGCTTTGTCAGGAGATCGGGCTCAACATGGTGCGAGCCTCAACGGCGGGAACGCACCCGGCGTTTATTAAGATGATTAGGGACCTTATTCTCGAACGTGTGGAGGAAGTCGAACCGAAGTTTTTGGGGACACACGCACCGGCTGATAGTGCTTGTACCGGTAACTGCTGCTTAAGTGGATGAAAACAGTTGTCGTCATTGGGGGTGGCATCGCCGGCTTAGCGGCCGCTCACAGACTAATCGAGCGCCGCCGAGATAATCCGCGTGGCTTTGATGTCATGCTCCTTGAGGCCACTGCCAGGCTCGGCGGGGTAATTCAGACCGAACACCGAGATGGTTTTGTTTTGGAACGTGGCCCCGATTCCTTCATCTCCGAAAAGCCTGAAGCCACTGAACTCGTCAAACGCCTGGGTCTGACGCCTCACCTTATAAAAACAAACCAGGCACATCGCCGCAGCTTCATCGTGCGAAATGGCAAACTTTGCCCGGTGCCCGAGGGGTTCCAATTGCTCGCACCCTCGCGCCTCTGGCCCTTTGTTACCAGCGACATTTTCAGCTGGAGGGGCAAAGCAAGAATGGCAATGGATCTTCTGTTGCCACGAGGCAACAGCAATGGTCACGCCGATGAGAGTCTGGCCCAGTTCGTGCGGAGGCGCCTTGGTGATGAAGCGCTCGAGCGCATGGCCCAGCCCATGATTGGAGGAATCTACACAGCTGACCCGGAACAACTAAGCTTGAGCGCAACAATGCCACGCTTTCTCGAGATGGAGCGTAAAGACCGTAGCGTGATTCTGGCAATGTGGAAGCGTGCTCGCCAGCAAAACAAAGTCGAGACTGGCAGCACAAGTGGAGCGCGTTACAGTCTTTTCCTATCGCTCGATGACGGAATGCAGATGCTGGTTGAACGGCTTGCCGCAAGGCTACCGGCAACAACGATTCAACTAAACAGCCCGGTTGAATCGCTTTCCTATGGTCAGTCTTCAGCCCAATGGCGTGTTCAAGTTAATCGTGGCGCTTCAATTAACGCCGACGCAATCTGTCTGGCTATCCCTCCTTACGGAGCGGCACAGTTACTGCGCGAAAGTGACATGAAACTTGCCGAGGAATTGCAGGGAATTGAATATGCCTCCACGGCAACGGTCAATCTCGCCTACGAAGTTGCAGACACTCCTCACGCGCTCGAAGGGTTTGGGTTCGTCGTTCCTTTTCTGGAAAAGCGGACAATCATTGCCTGTACATTCAGTAGCGTTAAGTTTAACGGCCGCGCGCCTGAAGGACGCGTATTGCTACGCGCGTTTGTTGGCGGCGCACTGCAGCCTGAAATGTTTGCCCTGGATGAAACAGAAATGATCAACCGTGTGCGAACTGATCTTCGCGAGCTCCTCGGGATCAAGAACCCACCGCTATTCGCCGAACTGACGAGGTGGCCCAACTCGATGCCGCAATATCACATAGGACATTTGGAAAGAGTGAAGCGCATCAAAGAGCGTCTTAGCTCCCTGCCCGGCCTTACCTTGGCAGGGAATGCCTATGCAGGCCCCGGCATTCCGGACTGCATTCGCAGCGGTGAAACTGCCGCTGATCAGTTAATCAAGTCTCTCCCCAAGTACTAATGTCCTGCAATTTGATAAGATGCACCAGGAGGATGATCCAATGCTCACAACAAACTAATGGCTTATCTTTAGCATTCCGGCGAGGTTAAGGCCCGGCAATGAGTTGAAACGATCTTCAGGAAAGGGGTCACGCCATGTCAAGCGAACAACCCGCGCGCGCTAGTTCGAAAATCGAAATCGAAGAACAGTTGCGGCAGATGAATGACCAGTGGGTGAAAGCCCTCGTTCGAGGCGATGGCGCAACACTCGATCTGATAATGGCCGACGACTTCCTTTTTGCTTATCCCATGGAGGGAGACGATAAGGCCCAGTTCATCGGCGATGTGGTGTCGGGTGATGTGAGGGTCGAATATCTCACCCGCGAAAACATAAGCGTGCGCATCTGGGGAGCCACGGCCGTACTAACGGGAAAGGATTCAGCAAAGTGGTCTTACAAAGGGCGCGACTTCAGTGGGCACTATAAAATCGTCCACGTCTATTCATTTCGCGACGACCGTTGGCAACTCGTTTCGGTGCAAGCTTGCCCGATCAGTTGAGGAAATCCAGTGTCCTGTCTGTAAAGTGCGCCGACAATTCCGTCGAGCGCAGGAAGAAGGCAGGGTCAGAGATCAAACGTCAATCCCGTAGGGATGGTTAAGCAAGAAACTTCTTCAAGAACTTTAGAGTCAGAACACCAGACTTCACCTTTTGACCAGTCTTTCAATCCACTCAGAATTCGTTTGCATTAAAGGAAGGAACGCCTCGCGCGGGACAGTTGTCTCGATGTGCATGTTGTCATCAGTATTGATCACTGCTCCTGCCACAGCGGTCGTCAGTTGCGTTTCATCGCACACGTACCACGACCTCACGGCAGCTTCACTATCCATGCCAACTCGCTTCAGTTCTGCTGATATGAGCGGATTCTTCAGGCGTTCGCTTAACAAGTCGAAACTCAGAGGTTTCTGACTGCCTACGAGAATAAGATCCTTGCCTTTGGTCGCACCGCCCACGCGAAAAACTAATACATGTGGAAACACGTTCTGATAGGTGGCAAGCACAGAGCGCAAGCTCGCGGTTGAGAGTTGATAGATTTGCACCCACTGAACGAATAACCCCCCCTCAGTCAGGCGGTCTCGTCCGCGTGCGAAAAATTCCTGCGTGAAGAGGTTCGCCACGCCTGGAACCCAGGGATGGCTTGGTTCACTGACAATTACGTCATAACGCGTTGGGGTCACGCGCAAGTAGGTTCGGGCATCATCAATTCTTAATCGCAGCCTGGGGTCGCTGAGCGGTCGGTTGTTGACGTGCTCGAAATAGCGAGACGCTGCAAGTGTCGCAGGCTCAAGCTCGATACATTCAAGTGACTCGATGGGAGACTGCAGCATTGCACCGACGGTAACTCCCGACGCAAAACCAACGACCAGACCGTTGTTGACCCTCGGCGCCAGCAATAGAGGCAACTGTCCGACCATTACCTGTGTCGGCATGTCTTCTCGATCCGAGGCATTCGTGCGCCCATTGATTGCGAGTGACGTAATGTCCCAATCCTTGCGAACCGAGACCGTCGATGTGGGGCCTTCTTCATACATCAGGAGTTTGTGTACTTCAGGCCCGTTAACACTTTCCCTGTCGCTGACGCCCTCGCGAGTTTTTGCCAGCACACGCACAAGAGTGTCGTAGGCCCCGATGGACAGATTCTCAAGATTCATACCAGGCGCCAGAACGAATAGCAGCAGGACAAGTAGGGTGGTCGCACCGACGGCCAGGCTGCGACGAAGGTCGCGATCTCGCACGTCGCTTCTTGGTTGATAAGCAATTCCGGCCACGAGCAGGCAAAGGGCTGCCGCAAAGAGAATGGTGAACTTCGTGCTCGTGTTTGGAATCAGGATGAAGCCAGTGAAAAAGGCACCCGCGATGGCTCCAAGGGTATTAATTGCGTAACTGCGACCGACCAGCCGCACTGAACTGAGCGCATGACTGCTGCTGGCCCAAAGAAGAACCAGCGGCATTACGGTACCCATCAGGAAAGCGGGTAGAAGAATCAGCAGACCCGCCGCGAGTATCTGGAGTATGAGCAGGCCGCCCCAGGTGCCTATCTTCAAACGAAGACCGGTGTCTAACAGGAAACCGGGCGTCTTGCTCACAACGGCTAAACTCAGATAGAGACTAATGGCAGTGAGTAGCTCAACTTTAAGTATGCTGGAACGTAGTGAATCTGTGCGACGCTTTTGTCCGATCAAGAATGCTCCCGCGGATAGGCCTACCAGGAATAAAGCAACTACGATGGTGAAGGCATAAGTGCTCGAGCCAATGATCATTGCGAGCATCCGCGTCCAAGCCACCTGCGCGCTGATGGTCACAAAACCCGAGACGAAGGCACAGAACAACCAGAATCGCACTCCCTCAATCTCTTTGACGGTTGAAACCTCGCGGGTTTCCAATTTCGTGATTTCTCTCTTTGATTCATCACGAAAGGATTCGATGTCTTTGGCGTTGCTCGCTCGGTCCACGAAGATTGTGACTAATCCGATGACAATGTTGATGGCCGCGGCGACATAGATTGTGGCGCGCATTCCCAGGGTGGGAAGCAGAAAGAACCCGGCAGCAATGGTTCCCGCGATTGCCCCCACGAGATTGCATGTGTAGAGGCGGGTAACCCAGGTTGATTTGAATCCCGGTGAACGCACCAGAGCGACTGCCAGGACCGGCAGCGTCGCGCCCATTAAAGTTGTAGGCACGAGCAGCATCACGCAGGAAAGCGCAAACCGCCATAGACTGAAGGCGAAAAAGCTCGGGTGAAACTGCTGCCAGATCAAGGCATAAAGACTATCAACCAGGCTAAAGAGCAACGGCACTGACAGGGCGTAAAGCGCAATGCCAATCTCGATGATTCCATAAGCTCGCAGTGGTCTCCTGATTCGCGAGGCGAGGCGTCCGGCCAAAGCGCTTCCCAGAGCCAGACCGCCCATGAAGGCGGCGAGCACAGTGCTTATTGCCAGCGTGGTTGCGCCAAAGACAAGGCCCAGCATACGCGCCCAGAGCACCTCGTAAATCAAGCCAGTGGCGCCCGAAAGTATGAAACAGCTACCGATCAGCCAGAGGGTCTTCGGCCTGTAGCCTGGCAGGGACGCGGGCTCGCTAGTCCTGGTGATGGTTGTCATCGATTGGGAGGTTAAAGGTAGATCACATATGAACTGCGCCAAACCTTCGAAGGAATCGAACCTGGCGCCGCCGGTGTAAGCACAATCGCATATTCGTCAGCAACCGCGGACTGGGAAAGCCGCATGCTTGCCGGCACAACAACGGAGGAAAAGGCACCCGCTTCGGGCTCCTTCTGTGGCGTAACCAGGGCCAGGCGCCGAAGGCATAAATACAGATGATCAAGACCTGAGCCATATGGTCCATCTTCGGCGCCCAGTATCAATCTCACGTCGGCTCGCTCGTCGATAAAGTGCTTCAGATGTGAGGCGGCGCGTACCACACCGCGCTCAAATCGTTCCGAAAAACTTCCATTTGCCGAATCAGCCGCCGGTCTCGTATCAAGTATGATCGTGATCCGGCGTTCATCCTCGGCAGTGAACTCACGCACCGTTAATCGTCTGGAGCGGGCCGTGGCTTTCCAGTCAATGTGGCGCAGATCATCCTGCGGCTGGTAATCGCGTAGGGAGAAGAGATCGTGGCCAACGCCGCGTCGAAGGGAGGCCATCCGCCCGGCATACATGGGCAGCAAATGCAGATCGTCTCCAATCGGTTCGGGTTTGGGATAAACGATAATGTCCACGTTTCGCGCCCCAAGCCGCCGACGCCGCCGAACAAATCCAAACGGAAAGCGGGTTGAGAGTTCGAAGCCGTTGATAAACACGTGGCCACGTTTAGGAAAGAGTTGCTCCACTCGCTGCTCTGCGGCGGCACGATGTGGAATGTAAGTGAAGTAGGCAAGAGGACGTTTGTGATGAGGAGTTTTGCCGATTCTTCGCTTTTTGCGTTCGGAGTTCTGTGGCCCACGGGCTTCCACCAGAATCGAGAACGAGGGCAGCAGACGCTTCATGTTTCGCAAGGTCACAATAACCGGAGCAGCTTCGCCGGCAAAGATGTGATCGGGGAAACGGGCCGAGACAACAAGTTCACGTAATGACGTTCTCGCCGCCAACCAGCCAACAAAAAGCGTTGAACAGAGAAGCGAAAAAACCAGAAACAGAAGATTGTTTCCCGTGTTCCACGCGGCAAAACCTACGATACCGACAATCGCCAGGAAGATCCCCCCACCAATCGTGAGCTCCACTGGCAAATCAAGTCCCGCCACTTCAAGCCGTGCTGAGCGGGCCAGCGGCGGTACGATGAATATTAGTATCAGTCCCGCAATGACCAGGGAGAGCACCGCTCCGGCGGTTGACAGCCCGTTGTCATTAGTACGGCGCGCGAGAACGGTTACCAGAGCGGCAGCGAGGCCGGCGAGCACCAGAAGTGTTCCTAAAAGCGCGTTGCGCCACTCGGGAATGAAAGAAGAAAGGGAGACGGGGCGATGGGGAGAAGGTGAGAGGGGAGGATTGGGAGAATGGGGGATGGGGTTTTGCGAGGACACGGAGACGCGGGGACGCGGAGACGCGGAGAAACGGGGATAGTTCCCGTTAGCGTCCCCGCTCGCTGGCTTGGAACTTGAATCCGATTGCCGTTCGGGCATGAAATTATTTCAACACGTACGAACTCGCGAACTTGCCTTGGTCCGTCTCCCTATCGGTCCGTCTCCAGATCGCACTGTCTCCCTATCGCCCCATCGCCCTATCGCACTGTCTCCCTATCGCCCTGTCTCCCTATCGCCCTATCGCACTGTCTCCCCATCGCCCTGTCGCCCTATCGCCGTGTCCCCGTGTCTCCATGTCCCCGTGTCTGCGTCTCCCCTTCGCCCTTTCACCCTTTCGCCGCGTCCCGCGTCTCCGTGTCTCCCCTTCTCCGTCTCTCCGGGTCTCCCCTTCGCCCTTTCGCCCCTGTCTCTCTATCACCCCGCGTCGCCGCGTCCGTCACAGCGGGACACTAACCGTCTTCATGATCTCTTTCAGAACTGCTTCCGCTTCCTCGCTGCGTCTAAGGGCGGAGGCAAAACGCGAACTCACGAGTATCCGGTGGGCAAATACTGGAAGCACAAGGCGCTTTACGTCGTCTGGAATGCAGTATGATCTTTCTTCCGTTAGCGCGAGAGCCTGCGCCGCGCGGAATAGCGACAAACATCCCCGCGGGCTGACTCCTAAATCCAGCATTTCGGAATCACGCGTGGCAGAGACAATGCTCATGAGGTACTCGACCAGGGCATCATCGACCGACACTGCCGAAACGCAGTTCTGTAATTCAACTACTTCGTCGGCGGTCATCACCGGAATCAACTGATCAAGTGGATCCGCGCGCTGGCGATCTCTAAGGATTTGTTTCTCATCCTCCAGGCCGGGATATCCGATCCTCAGACGCAGCATGAATCGATCAAGCTGCGACTCCGGCAAAGGATAGGTGCCGTGATGCTCGATCGGGTTTTGCGTGGCGAGAACCATAAAAGGGGCAGGTAACGGATGCGTCATTCCTTCAACGGTCACCTGCCTTTCAGCCATGGCTTCGAGCAGAGCCGACTGGGTCTTGGGGGTTGTGCGGTTGATCTCATCAGCCAACACAACGTGGGCGAACACTGGGCCAGGTTTCCACTCGAAGACACAGGAATGCTGGTTAAAGACCGAGAGGCCAATCACGTCTGAAGGCAGCAGGTCGGAGGTAAATTGTATTCGCTGGAAGCTACAGTCAAGCGCGCGCGCCAGCGCCTGCGCTAGCGTTGTTTTGCCAACACCGGGCACGTCTTCAACGAGCAGGTGGCCCCCTGCGATGAGCGTCACGATTGTGAGACGGACCGCCTCCGGCTTACCCTTGATGACTGTTTCGATCGCCCGTTGTAGCCTCTCGATTCGCTCGACTGCCTCTGAAAGAACTAGCGGCGTATGCTCATCTACTGGTTGAAGACGTCTCATTTAAGGGATTTTTCCTGACTAATAAACTCTGTATTTCATTCTACATGCTAAGGTCCCATATCGCACATTGTGCTTGCGCCCCGGTACTGAGCTTGTTGGGAAAAGCATCCGAGGTTGGCAGCATATTTTCCATTTCCAGCTGCCATCCGGCTCGCTGCGATCTCATGAGGTCAGTACCACCATGCGGTAGAGAATGTGTGAAAACCCAGGAATACCACCCACGAGAGTAGGTGGATCGTTCAAGTCCACCTACCAAGGATGGCGCTTAGCAAGATTAGATTTTTGATGAA
>JBPCIQ010000169.1:0-11028 GCA_051006135.1 Pyrinomonadaceae bacterium
CACTAGGTATGCCCTCTTTGGTTGAGGGTTGTTAACGCAATCCTCTCGAACCGCCGTGTACGGACCCGTACGCACGGTGGTGTGGCAGGGGTCAGCGGGTGACTGCTGCCCCTATGCCGATCAACAATGGCTTGCAGCGGACGCGGCGATGGCATCCTTTTCATCATATCTCCTGCGACGTAGCTTGAATTCGTTCGCGCCGCGCCGCTGAAGCCAAGCGTTAGACAACCATAGGCGAGCGGGATTTTATAGACGGCATTAACTGTTAAAGTTGATTTCTCTAACCCCTGTGTTTAAGTATTCCATTGGAAGGGAGTTTTTAGTATGAAAAGAGCACTGTCGCTTTTTGCGTTAACTGTCTTGGCCGCGTCTTTTGCGCTGGGTCAGGAAATGACCCATCCTGCCGACGGCGGAAAGCCAGGGATTAACCTCCCGACTGAGATCGAGTGGCACGATGGTCCCGCTTTTTTGCCCGCGGGAGCTAAGTTTGCCGTGCTGGAAGGCGATCCTACGAAGGAAGGGCCTTTCGTGATGCGCATCTGGTTTCCCGCCGGTTTCAGAATTCAACCGCACTGGCACCCGAAGGTTGAGCGCGTTACAGTTCTTTCAGGAACTTTAAATCTTGGCATGGGTGAGAAGTTCGACCAGTCGGCGACGCGCAAGATGCCTGCCGGCACATATGGTTTCTGGCCGGCCGGAATGCGTCACTTCGCTTGGGTGAAGCGTAAGACTACGGTGCAACTCCACGGTACGGGGCCGTGGATTTTTACATATGTCAACCCGGCGGATGACCCGCGTAATGCGAAAAAATAATCGGCTCGTGCAAGTAGACTCTTTAACCAGCCCAGCCTGAATGTGCGGACAAAGGTCGTCTAACGAATTAGATTGTTGTCGCGCGAGTCTGCGAGCAGCGACAACAATCCTGGGTTGAACTGAATCCGCTGGAACGGCATGACCCGACCGCGAATAGCGCGGCTCTCATCCGCAAGACGCCCTTCTAATCGCGGTTGTTTCGCAAAGATTCAAGCGGAGATATCACATTGCGCTGATGCCTAACGCTTACAGCTGACGGCGCGATAGCGTGGTTCTTAAGTAATCTTATACCCTTCAGCTCGGATGCTGATCGCGCGCCGCAGCTGAAGCGTGGCGTTATGCGTCTTCCTCTGATTCAGCAAACAGCTTATTATTCTTGACGTGAAAGTTAGGGATGTAATCAGACTTCTTGAAGAAGATGGCTGGTATCTTGCGAGGACAAGAGGCAGCCACCGTCAATTTCAAGCATTCCGCGAAGTCTGGTGCCGTTACAGTTGCCGGCAAGCCAAGTATTGATGTCCCGCCAGGAACTCTCAACAGTATCTTGAAGCAGGCTGGCCTAAAGCAGGAGAGAGGATCAGAAAAATGAAATATGCCGTGATTGTCGAAGAAGGCGAAAACAGCTTTGGTGCGCATGTGCCTGATTTGCCAGGCTGCTTTGCCGTAGGAGACACGAAAGAAGAGGTGCTTGATTTAATCCAAGAGGCTATCGAATTTCATATCGAAGGGCTGCGCGAGGATGGCCAGCCAATTCCCGCGCCCTCTTCGAGTATTGAATATGTTGAGGTACGGGCCGCATAACGAATTAAGGATTGTTGTCGCGCGAGTCTGCGAGCCGCGACAAAATCATGGGTTGAAATGAATCCGCACCCAACTGCTGGACGAGTTGGCCAAGAAGAACGGCTGTACCCTCTGTGGCCTCCGGATATCAGGATGTGTTCGGGGGAAATCTGATCCCCACGCTTGCGGGCGCCACTCACACTATCAAAAAGATCATCGGAAAATCTAGCTACAACGTTGAGGATTACAGCATTGCGTTGGCGAGGGTTCACGGGGCAGGCTTGTCCCTTGCGGACTTCGAAAAGGAGATTGCTGCCGCGGACAAGATCTCCCGACGCGGAACGAAAGGCCCTGATTGAGCAGGAGACCTTCTTGGGCGGCCTTTCATCTTCAACATTGAAGGCGCGCGGTTGAACAAGCGGCGTTAGGCAAAACGCCTGTCTTAAAGAGGTAGCTAAAGCATGAGGCACTCCGCGAATGGTTACAGACGCCAGCGCGCTGTTCGTCTGCTCGCGGTGACGGCGGCTCTGGTCATCACGCACGGTGTGGCGCGTGCTCAGCAGATCACCCCGAGCACCATGCTGACCGCTGGGCAACCAGCGCGAATCACCTTTGAGACGATCACGCTGACTGATTCACAGTTCCTCAAGTGGGAAAAGGCGGGCACCAAAGCTACGATCTGGGGGGATCTCCGATTTCCTCAGCGGTTAAGGGGTCGCGTGCCGGCTGTGGTACTCGTGCACGGGACGGGGGGCGTCGGGCCTCGCGAGGAACGGTGGGCGGAGGAGCTTAACAGCCTTGGGGCGTCGCCACGTTCGTCTTGGATTGCTTCCGGGGGCGCGGCGTCGAGCAACCGTTCGAGTCAGGCGTGGTTCCGAGTCCGTTGGCCATCATCGTCGATTCCTATCGCGCCCTAAGTTTGCTAGCCACGCATCCGCGTATCGACCCGAAGCGCATCGCGCTCATGGGCTTCTCCCGCGGCGGCGGGGTGGCGTTGTATGCGAGCCTTCGGCGCTTCCAGCGGTTACACGGTCCGGCCGGTTTGGAGTTTGCCGCGTATATTCCCTTCTATGCGAATTGCGGGATCACCTACCTCGACGATGAGGACGTGACTGACTCGCATTTACAATTGTTTAAGCGGCGATTTTATGCCGCGCCTGATTGCGTGGGAAAGTCATGAGTCCGAACCAATCCTGGTTATTGAAGACCTTTCAATGCACCATTGGTCACCGCCCTGGAGCGAACGGCAAATTGAACTAACTTTGGCGCAAATCAACGCGCTGCACAACCCGATCGCGAAATTGGAAACATACGCAGAGTTCATTGACTGGAATGGCGCTTGTTTGTCAAACCCCAAACTTGACCTCGGCTTCTGGTTGCCCAGCCTGGCTTATGAAGCCGGTCTTGAACCTGAAAGGATTTTGCCAGATCCGCCGGAAGTCGCGGCTTGGGTTTCCGGGTTTTTTGCGGCCCGTGCGGGCTTACTGGAAATTAGGTGCAAATAGATGAAGCTATTGATTCTTGGCGGAACAAGATTTGTAGGTCGTCATTTGGTCGCGGCAGCCCTCGCACGCGGACATGGGATCACGCTTTTCAATCGTGGAAGGCATCGCGGGAAGCATCCGTCTGCGGCTTTAACAAGTGTCGAAACGATTTACGGAGATCGAAACAGTGATTTGGCTAAACTTCAAGGTCGCAGTTGGAATGCAGTCGTTGATGCTTGTGGATATCTGCCGCGTACCGTAAGGGCATCAGTAGAAATCTTATCTCATTCAGTAGATCGTTACATTTTTATTTCCAGCCTTTCCGTATATGCAGATGTTAGCGTTGTCGGTATAGACGAAACTGCCCCCATCGCCACGCTGACGAGCGACCAATTGGACCAGGCGAACGAAATTGATTCAGCAGGGCAAACCTCTGCAGTGACTTATGGAAAAATGTATGGCGGGTTAAAAGCTCTGTGTGAGCAGGCGGCTGAAGAAGTCTTGCCTAATCGAGTGCTGATCATTCGTCCCGGTTTAATCATTGGCCCATTTGATTATACCGACCGATTTACTTATTGGGTTGTGCGTGTAGCTCGCGGGGGCGAGGTATTAGCTCCCGGTCGTCCTGAGCGGCATGTTCAGTTTATTGATGTCCGGGACTTAGCCGAATGGACTGTGAGAATGATTGAACGTAAGGAGACTGGTGTTTATAACGTCAACAGTTTGCCTAACAACATGACGATGGAAAGGGTGCTTGAGGAATGTAAAATGGTAAGCGCGAGCAATGCTTCTGTTACATGGGTCGATGACAACTTTCTGCTGCAAGAGAAAGTCGCTCCGTGGAGTGAAATGCCCCTTTGGATGCCGGAAGAAGGGGCGCCGCATTTGAAAGGGTTTATGTTCATCAACTGTAATAAAGCTGTTGGTTCCGGTCTTAGCTTTCGCCACCTGAATGTCACAATTAAAGATACGCTAACCTGGCATGAAACAAATCGACTGAATGAAGAATTGGAAGCTGGAATTGATCCTGACAAAGAACAAAGGTTGCTGCGTAAATGGCACGAAACTCATTGACCTGTACGCTACACCGACAAGCCAATGCAGCCGAGCGCGAATAGCGCGGCAGATTTCAACGCTGTTCATAATCGCCAGTGCTTCGGGGTTCATTGAAGGTTGATGAAGATCAAACGTCCAATCAAGAATCCACTATCGAAGCGGGCCAAGAAGGGCTTTCGCGGGTATCCGGTGGGCACGATTGCTTTCTATGGTCCTACTGCGCAGCGAGCCTCCAAAGTTGCGGTGGGGATCGTGATGCATGAAGGTGCGGAGGCGGAGATTCTAGAGCGGTGGTATGGGACGGACCGCGATCTGCGCTTCGACGAAGAAGTCGCGCATCAAATAAGTGCTTTACTGCGAGAGCATCAAGTGCTGTCGGTGTCTATGGTTGATGGGATTATCGGCTGTCCGCATGAGGAGGGAGTCGATTACCCTGAAGGAGAGGCCTGCCCGAACTGTCCATACTGGAACGGTCGGGATAGGTTCACGGGTGAGCTGATTCATTGATTCATGCGCTGCGAAGGGAAGAGGGAATCGGCTTAAATACAGCCTTATGCCTCAGGAACGCAATTGGAACTTATCGTCATAACCGAGACTGGAGAGCTTGCGAAGCCAGTGCCATCCACTCCTGATGTTGCAGCGGAAGTTGTGGAGGCTACGACTCAACTGTATCGCGCAGTCGGTTACGAACCGCCCTGGATTGGCTATCTCGCAATTGAAAACGACTTCTGCGTCGGCACGTGCGGCTTCAAGTCACCTCCCCTGAACAACCGCGTCGAGATTGCGTACTTCACATTTCCAGGACACGAGTCTCGCGGTGTAGCGACACGAATGGCGACTGAACTCATCCGCCTGGCATTGGAGAAGGTGCCTTCCGTGATAGTGGCAGCGCAAACGTTGCCCGAAGAGAATGCCTCAACATCCGTGTTGAAGAAGTTGCGGTTTCGCTTAGTGAGTACCGTCGAACACCCCGAGGATGGCCCTGTTTGGGAGTGGCAGCTAAGTGCTACCAAATCGTGAGGGACCTAAAAGGAGAAAAGGATGAAATTGATTCTATTAGCAGCGGTGGTGACCTTCGTCGTACCCGTTTTGGTATTAGCACAGAGCGCGAAACAGACTAATGCGCTGGAACAAGAAATCAGAAAGCTCGACCATGCCGAAGCCGATGCACTTCTGCTTAAAGACCTTGCGGTGCTGGAGAAGCTATGGCAGAAGATTTTACTGTTAATAATCCGCGTAACGGAATATCCAGCGGGAGAAAGGAAGTCGTGGCACTAATTCGCAATGGCATCATTGATTATTCTTCTTTCGTCCGAGAGATTGAAAGTATGTTGTTTCACGGAGACACCGTTATTGTTATGGGACTGGAAACAATCAAACCAGTCGGCAATGCTCCCTTTGCCGGGCAAACCGTGCGCCGCCGCTTCACCCAATTCTGGATGAAGAAAAATGGTAAATGGCTGCTGACTGCGCGTCACGCAAACGTCATCTGCCAGAATTGAGAAGTTTCGTGAGTAAAAAACCGATATGTGCTGTTCATCAAGGGCGGCATACCCTCATACGCGACACCTGGAACACGGATATCGTTCCCGAGCTGAAGCCGCAGACCGGGGATGTCGTTATCTATAGAACGCGATACAGTGGCTTCTATCAAACCAACTTGGACAGTATTTTAAAAAAGCTCGTGTCGAAACACCTCATCATCACTGGATGTACTACGAGCGTTTGCGTGGACTCCACGATCAGAGATGCAATGTTCAGAGACTATCAACCTGTGTTGCTGGCGGATTGCACGGCCGAGCCTATCGGGTATGGCTTACCAAGAAGTAATCACGACGCGTCTCTGTTGACTGTCCAAGTACTGTTAGGCTGGGTTTCAAGCTCGGACGATTTCATAAAAGCCCTTGGGGATTCCTAGTACTCCCAGCGCACTACACTAGCATGAGCGCGCCGACTCGAAGACTTCTAATCTGCTTTGTAGTCCTTGCGATTTCGGTAGCTATCGTAATCTTCGCGATTGCCGCCCCGGCTCAGAAGGTGAGCACTGTGGCCCCGCCCATGGTGCAGGAGAAGTTGCCTGACAAAAACTTCACACACCCGCCGGAGAAACCGCACAACCCGGCCGCACTCTATTTCAAGTTTGACCAGCTAGACCACTATTACCGCGTGCCGGGCGAGTTCACACATCGCCTTACCGGGGACCAGTACGGCTTCGAGTCGCTCTCGTTCATTATCACCGAGACGCACCCCGGCGGCGGCTCCGGACTCCATGTGCATGATACCGAAGAGGCGCACGTGCTGCTTGAAGGCAGCGCTCAGTACCGGATCGGCGACAAGACATTCACCGTTGAAGCACCATACGTGGCGAAAGTGCCGGCCGGCGTGCAGCACACGTTCATTAACGTCGGGAGTAAGCGGTTCAACTTGATCGCGGTGTTCGCGTCGAAGCACCCCAACACCAAGAGGATTGGGCCGAACCCGCTGATTCCCTCGCGGCAGATCCGAGAAGAGCCGCGACCTCGCTTGATACCTTAGTGAATTCGTCCGATTGGGCTTAGCGGCCCGCCTAAAACAACGGCACGCACCCGACCCGCAAATAGACACATTGCGCCTATACGTAAAGGGCAGTATGTTTTAGCAAAATTGCGAGAGGTTCAGGAATGGCGAAGAGAAAGGACCTGCAGGAAAAGCAAGTTCCAGCGTAGAGAATCCTGACGCCGAAGAGAATACTGATGCCCAAAGGGGTCTCAGCAGAGAGGCGTGGGTTGCCATTCTCCCAAGCGGCGAACGAAATCAACAAGGCGGTTGCTGAGATCAACGAGCTCCTGAGTAAGGCTGCGAGATAATGCGGCGTTTCTACGTTAAAGAAGCAGAGTTGAAGAAGAAAGATCATGTTAAAGAAAGGGAGTCTGTTGTCATCGTCGCGGGAGAACAGGTAAGTCTACTCACCCAGAGTGAGGCCGTGCATCGGGAAGTCGTCCTCAGAGCCGAGCGATTAATCAAAATGAATCTGAAGGGAATTTACCCCCAATATTTTTCTTTGATCGCGCAAATGGAACGCAGGAACACCGAGTCTTTAGAGATTCTGCGGGAATACGCGGAGTTAATGGTAAGAGATCAGCCGCCCAACATTATTACGATCAAAAGGAACGAGGCCCTACTTAAGGCGGAGAGCCTGCAACATGAAGCTGACGAGTTGGGCAGAAGGCTGAGCGGTTAAGAACAACGCGAGGCCAATGATACCCGCGCGTAACGGATGCACCCGAGGATGTCACCTTCTCAACTGATGGATACTTGGCGTATATGTTCAGCCGGAATGCCGTCACCCTGAACGAGCCGGACGGTACGCCAGTCACCACCGAGGGGCGTGCGGTCACGATCTGGAGTCGAGAACCCGATGGTGAATGGAGCTGTGCCGTTGATATATGGAATGCTGAGCCGGCGGCCTAACAACATGCACTCGAGCGCGAATTAGCGGCCTTTTATCGTCAACTCATTTTCGGCGTTGAATGCTTGGCTTAATGCCGGGCGTTAGGTCGCTTCGCTGGAGGGTATAGATGAATCAACAGGAATCAGGTCTGAGCTTTGAGCGTGTCGTATTTTTCAGCGATGCTGTGTTCGCCATTGTAATCGCACTACGCAATCGGAGAACTGCCATGAGAGAGAAGAGCACCTTACGTTTTTTAGCCTTCCTGATACTTGCAGTCTGCCCTCTACCTGCGAACGCTCAGTCTTCAACGAATATTCACAATGCTACGCTGATGGAGTCTGACCAGAAAACGAAGGAGGTCTCAACGGAGGAGCTTCGGAGCATTCTCGCGGAGAAGAGTTCCACTGTCTTTGATGCACGCCCGTTCAAAGAGTACGCGATCAGTCATGTCCCGGGCGCAGTCAATGTTTCGGCCAAGCCCGGCGTGCCAACGTCAATGTATGTCTCGGACGTCGCCGAAATAGGGCGCTTGCTGAATGGCAGTAAAGCAGTCCCGATAGTTCTGTACTGCAACGGACCTTTTTGTGGGAAAAGCAAGCGACTGGCCGCTGAACTTTTGGATGCCGGTTACACGAACGTCCGCAGGTATCAACTGGGTATTCCGGTTTGGCGCGCTCTCGGCGGGGTGGCGCAGATCGAGCCTGAGGGAATCCGACATGTGGTCCAAAACGACCGCACGGCCGTATTTATTGATGCCAGGGATGGCGCCAACTTCAAGGCCGGCAGCGTTGCGCAAGCGCGTAACATTCCGCGCAGTGGGCTTAAGCCCGGCAAAGATGTGGGTGAGATCAAGGCCGCCAAGGACGACGGACGTTTGCCAATGGAAGATCACAATACACGGATTATTGTCTTCGGGCAGACAGCAGAACAAGCGAAGGCGGTGGCGGAGGCGATAGCGAAGGAGGCTTTTCACAACGTGTGTTTCTTCGATGGGAGCTTCGACCAATTCAAATCTGCCCTCCACCCTTAGCCTGTATGGCAGATCTGAGTTTGGGATAACAAGCAGAATGCTGACTCATCTCCTAATGATTTGTGCACTTGCTACTCCCACATTAATTGACCGATCTGTTCGGCTGGAGCTTGATGCACGTGACACACAGATGGGTGAACCCGCTCCGTTCAGATGTACCCAGCCAACTGCGGAGCAGGCTGCGATAATTCGGCAGGCAGAAGCCAGTGACTACACCATCAGACGGCTTGAGTTCGCCGGCAACGCACACATCAGAGACGGGGTTTTGCGCAAGAAAATGAGAGATCTTCAGGAGGGTGAGAAGTTTAAAAGAAACAATCTTGTAAGGGGCCTGGCAAGTGTCAGTCGGCTCAAAACTATCCATCCAGTTCGGTTCAGTGATGTGGTGCTCCGTCTGGAAGAAACCGATAAGCTGGTAGATGTGATTATCTGTTTTAGAGAGAAGGGTATTGCAAAGAGATGAACTTCAATTCTGTGTCACGGTTGTTTAGGGCACCTCTCACTGCTTTATTCTTGTTCGCTGTCGTCCACCCCGTTCTCCCGCAGTCTATAGAAACCACTGGACAGCACCTTGACCAACCGAAGAGATGCATCATCATCACCACGATAGCGATACTATGGACTGCATTTCCGGTCGACGGCCAAGCGAACAACAAATCCGCGCAGTCAAATCCGCACGTCGATTCTAATGAGGGTTATTTCACCGGCGCGGATGGCGTGCGCCTGTTCTACCGGAAGGTGGGGAACGGTAGATCCTCCGCCGTGTTCCTTCATGGAGGTCCTGGGTCGAATTTTCGCGGCAACGGCGATTTCATGGAGCCTTTCGCGGCCCGGCGAACGTTGATTATGTATGACCAGCGGGGCAGCGGTCTGTCGGAGATCGTCACCGATCCGAAGCTACTGACTGCCAAACATCACATCCGTGACCTGGAGGCCCTTCGGCAGCACTTCGGGATAAAACGTATGACCGTGATCGGGTCTCTCATGGGGTTCGGCTTTGGCTGCAATGTACGCTGCTGAGCACCCAGCACGAGTCGAGCGGCTCCTGCTCGTAGGCCCGATGTCACCGACAAAGGGGTTCGCGGATGAGCGTAGAGCGAGGCTGAATTCGTTGTTAGGAGAGGCCACCGTCTCGCGGCGGAATGACGTAGTGAGGAAACTCGCGAGCGCCAATGACGACGAGACTGTAGTGTTGTGCCGAGAACTTTCCGACATCACCTTTCGGCTTTACCTGGCCGTCGTGACGCCCGCAAAGCTTCGTCATGCCGCCAGCCGTTGTGATATCCCGCCGGCGGCGATAAGGAACCGTCCCGTTGTTGATGCCGCGACCTTCGCCTCAATCGGAGAGTGGGACTTCCGCCCCATGCTCGCGCGCCTCAGATTGCCCGCACTGATCCTCGAAGGTACGGAAACGAACGTGCCGCTCGACGCCACGCGAGTGTGGGCCGCTGTCATGCCGAACGCGCGACTCCTTCTGATCCCCAGGGCCGGCCACGAACTCTTTCTCGACCAACCGAGGGCTTTCGCAGAAGCGGCTGAGCAGTTTCTTCGTGGCCGATTTCCCAAAGGAGTTGAAATACGGAAGGAAGCAGCGAAATAAATTATCGCTCTAGAGTGCGGGTAAGGGTAATGAAGTTGCTTGTGATTTCAGCGCTCGATTATCTAACAGCTGAATACGATCGATCGCTGCTACGGGTTCTCCGCCTCTTTGACACGCAAGCTGCTAGACGCTAACTTTTCGCTTTCCGTCGAAGACTTGATTCCCAGAGAGGGTTAAAGAAATTATGGCGAAGAGTGGTCACAAGGGCATCAGCCGCATAGATTGCCCGGAGCGAAAGACTGTGGGTTGGTATGTCAGAGTTAGGTTGAAGAACGTTACAAAATCCAAGTTCATCAGCGATAGCGTTCATGGTGGCAAGGAAGCAGGTCTGGGACGGGCCGTGGAATGCCGCAACCAGCTGGAACAAGAACTAGGAAAACCACGAACCGATTGGGTAGTCGTGGGCAATAATCCGCGAAACAAGAGCGGAGTGATCGGGGTCAGCCGCGCAGTGAAGAAATACAGGGGGAAAGACGGCACGATCTACCTGAATGAGGTTTATCAAGTGTCATGGCACGCTGGAAGAGAAAAGAAGGGGCAAACGTGCGTCTCCATCAGGAAGTATGGGGAGTTGGGCGCATTTCGTAGAGCGTGTGCAATCCGTCGGCGCAAAGAGGAAGAGATGTATGGAAAGGTAGTAGTGAGCAAATGGGCTGAGTCATTAGCTAAGGTGGGAGCGGCATGACAAGTCAATTGATCCTTTTCAATTAATAAGTATTGGATAACCAGATACACATGCTCGCCGAAAAACTCTGGCACTACCACCAGATGAATCATCAGCTTTTTAGAGCTGATGCGATACTCGTCCTCGGCAGTCACGATAAAAGGGTTGCTG
>JBPCIQ010000170.1:0-24344 GCA_051006135.1 Pyrinomonadaceae bacterium
ACCATGGAGATTGCGTTGTAGGGACACTGTGTTGCGCAATCGCCGCACCCGATGCAGGTTTTTGGATCGATGTCGATCTGCCCATTAGGAAAACGCCCGATTGCGCCAGTCGGACACCCAGTGAGGCATTCGGGATCCTGGCAGTGTAAGCACACTGCCGGCGCCAGCACGTGCTGAATTGATTTACTCTCTGGTTTGACAGGCCTCTCGATGTGAATTCCACGTCTTAACAGGCGAGACTGCCCATGGACCTTGTGACATGCCAGGGAACAGTTGCCGCAGCGGATACACAAATCCATATCCATCACAAGCAGATTGGCACCGTCCATAAGTCCAGTCTCAATCTCCTTGCCGATAGCGGAGATGATTCGCGGGTCGTTATGCGCCTCCAGTCGCACATCGTCATCCGCAGTGGAGAACACCGAGAGGGATCCATAAATAACTTCACAGAGGTCGCGATCAGCGCGCAGTACAGCAATTGGAATCTCCAATAGCTCTGTTCGAGCTAGCACTGTGGCCGTGTAATGCCATCGTTCTTCTCCGCGCAGCCCTTCCAATCCAAGGCAGTTGCCCGCGCCGAGAAAATCGACACCAAAATCCTGGCCGACCTCCATCATCATGTCGGTCATGTATGGCACGGCACCGGTTCCCCGCGAGCGCCTAAGCCAGCCATTCTTGATGAAAACGACCCGATCAATCAGTCCGTCTTCGCGAAACACTGTGTGCTGTTTGCCATAGACTCTAAACTCACCGATCGCCTCCAGCTTTTGTATCATCTCGAGACTGAAAGCGCCGCCTGTCGCCTGGTTCACCTCCTCCAGCGTGCGTTTCATGCCATATTCGCGATAGGTAGCGTCCAGCGCTTTGCCAAACTTAGGGAGTTTTCTCAGTAACCGTAGAGCGGGCCGATCGATCTTAAGCACTGTCGCCTCGCCGTCCGTAGGAACTGCGATAGTCGCGTTTCTCGGTAATCCGGCAAGCACAGACATTTCGCCGAAGCTGCGGCCCCTTTGGATTTCGTTTACCTTTTTCGGAACACTACCCTCGCGCCCCTCGATAAAGACATCCAGTTTTCCCTCAACGAGCATGTAGAAGCTGTTTCCACCCCATTCGCCCTGGCGTATGACTGCTTCGCCTGGCTCATAGAGGAAAAGTCTTGCGTACGGTCCAACTTTCTTGCCAGTGTAATTGCGACCGTAGGCAATTACCTCAAGATCCAGTTCGTATGTGAAACTGCCGTTCTGTTTCTCGACCAGCTCATCTATGAGATCTACACTGCGGATCGCGTCAAGAACTTTGGCGTGATTAGTAATTTGTTGAGGCATATCCTATAAATAAAAGGTTCACAGAGAAGTAACTAGTGCGAGGGATGATTCGACTGCGGCTATTGATGAACCCCTTCTCCCAGACGGCGTTTTTATACACCTATTTGACTAGAAGGTATTTATACACCTATTGACTTGAAAATTGTACAGAAAAAACCTGCGGCGAAACGGCTTATTAAATTTGGATTTCTGTGATAACATCGGCCGCGCTCGAATCCGAAAAATAGTTGGCCAGTGCGTTCTCCTGGCGTAGCACCTCGTCCCTAGCTGCTACAATCCATCTCGCGGGGGTAACGTCAGCCATTCAAGAGTATCGGTCACCCGCCCCGAATCAGATCGTTTTGCTCGAAAGACGTCTTAGCCGCTGAGCTGCTTGGCTCAGTGGTTATGCACTTAGACCTTATCAACCAGGAGGCCTAGATTATCCATGGAAGCGACCGCCGCGATTCCTTCCCCCGCGCAGCTAGATATGCTCTGCGTCAACACCATCCGCACGCTCTCGATGGATGCCGTACAAGCCGCCAACTCCGGCCACCCCGGCACTCCAATGGCGATGGCTCCTGTAGCCTATCTGCTCTGGAATGAAATCCTGCGCTTCGATCCAGAAGATCCGATCTGGCCAAACCGCGACCGCTTCGTGCTGTCGATGGGGCACGCCTCAATGTTGCTTTATAGCATGCTCCACCTGACGGGCGTCAAAGCCGTCAATGCAAAATACGAGACAACCGGGAAGCCATCAGTAACTCTTGATGACATTAAGAGCTTTCGTCAACTCGATAGTCGCTGCCCCGGACATCCCGAATACCGTTGGACCTCCGGGATTGAGACAACGACCGGGCCATTGGGACAGGGCATCGCTACAAGCGTAGGGATGGCGATCGCGTCGAAGTGGCAGGCTGCATACTTCAACCGCGAAGGCTTTGAGATGTTTAACTATAACGTCTACGCCTTGTGCGGGGACGGCTGCATGATGGAAGGGATTTCCCACGAGGCCGCTTCGCTGGCGGCTCACCTCAAACTCGATAACCTCTGCTGGATTTACGACAACAACAAGATCACAATTGAAGGTAATACTTCGTGGGCTTTTTCGGAAGATGTGGCGACCCGTTTCATCGGCTACGGCTGGAACGTTACGCGCGTGGGCGACGCCAACGACCTCGACATGCTGAAACGCGCCTTTGAAGTTGCCAGAAAAGAGAATGATCGACCAACACTGATCATCGTCGATAGCCACATAGCCTGGGGCGCGCCCAACAAGCAGGACACTCATGCGGCGCATGGGGAACCACTCGGCGAAGAAGAGATTAAATTGACCAAGCGCAATTACGGCTGGCCGGAGGACGAGAAGTTTCTAGTTCCCGATCAGGTGCGAGATCACTTCCGCGACCGCCTTGGCGCGCGTGGCAAACAGCAACGCGATGAGTGGTTCGCTAAGCTAGCCGAGTACAAGCAGGCGTTCCCTGACCTTGCAGATCAACTGGTGCGGATGCAGAAACGAGAACTACCTGACGGTTGGGACAAGGACATTCCTACATTTCCCGCCGATGCCAAAGGTGTCGCCGGTCGCGACGCTTCAGCAAAGGTGCTCAACGCTATTGCGAAAAACGTTTCGTGGTTCATTGGCGGATCAGCAGACCTGGCGCCCTCCACGAAGACGCGGCTGACCTTCGACAACGCGGGCGACTTCACCGCCGAAAACCACTCAGGGCGTAATTTCCACTTTGGCATTCGCGAGCATGAAATGTCTGCCATTCTCAATGGGCTCGCACTCTCCAAAATTCGGCCATACGGTTCGGGCTTCTTAATCTTCTCGGATTATGCGCGCGGCGCTATTCGGCTCAGTGCGATCATGGAGATTCCCACGATTCATATTTTTACCCACGATTCAATAGGAGTGGGCGAGGATGGACCGACACACCAGCCTGTCGAGCAAATCGCGAGTTTACGTGCAATTCCCGGCCTGATCGTAATGCGTCCGGGAGATGCGAATGAAATTGCGGAGGCCTGGCGGGTTGTTATGCAATTCCAGCATGAAGCGGCGGTATTTATTCTTAGCCGGCAGGCCATGCCTACCCTGGATCGCACCAAGTATGCCGGCGCGGAAAATACCAAGTATGGCGCATATGTGCTCGCGGATTCGGCCGGGCCTGACGGTCACCTCGATGTCATTTTGATCGGCACCGGCACCGAAGTCTCCCTTTGCCTCGCGGCATACGAGACGCTAGTCGCAGGCGGGGTAAAAGCGCGCGTCGTTAGCATGCCTTCGTGGGAACTTTTCGAGCATCAGGATGATGCGTACAAGGATCAGGTTTTACCTCCAGCAGTAAAAGCGCGCGTCGCCGTCGAGCAGGCCTCAAGATTCGGATGGCAACGCTACGCCAGCAGCAGCGAAGCAATCGTCGGCATGAAGACATTTGGAGCCAGCGCGCCGCTGAAAGAATTAACGAAAAAGTTCGGTTTCACAGTCGAAAATGTCGTCGAAGCGGCCCAGCGGGAAATCAAAAAATTCAAGGGCTAGAGTTTGCTGATTGTTCCCCGACCCTGACTTAACTGCTAGCCTCTTATTAAGGAGCCATTAATGAGTAATCCCCTTGTTGAAATCATGAAACTTGGCCAGTCCATCTGGTATGACAATATTCGGCGAGCCATGCTGACGAGCGGCGATCTGGCCACGAAAATTGAGCAAGACGATCTGCGCGGCGTTACTTCAAACCCCACGATCTTTGAGAAAGCTATTACCGGGTCGACCGACTATGACGAGCAGATGCGGACGCTCGTCCAAGCCGGCAAAAGCGTGTCTGAGATTTATGAAGATCTCGTCGTTGAAGACATCGGACGCGCAGCCGATACTCTGAAGTCAGTTTATGACAAGTCCGACGGTATTGACGGGTACATCAGTCTCGAAGTCAATCCGAAACTCGCTTACGACACGCAAGGGACCATTGACGAAGCAGATCGTTTATTTAAACGGCTCGGCCGCAAGAACGTCATGATCAAGATTCCCGCATCGCAGGAAGGCTTGCCTGCGATCGAAGAGTCGATCTCCCGCGGCATCAACATTAACGTCACGATGATTTTTTCGATTGAGAATTACGAGCAGGTCGCTCAAGCGTTTATCAAAGGACTTGAACGTCGCGCCGCCGCGGGGAAAAACGTGGACCATATCGCATCGGTAGCAAGTTTCTTCGTTTCACGCGTTGATTCGATGATTGACACGGATCTTGATTACAAAGCTCGCCATGCTGCAACACCTGAAGAAAAGTCAAAGCTGGAGAACCTGCAGGGCAAGGCGGCGATCGCTAATGCAAAACTCGCCTATGCAAAGTTCAAGGAGATATTTCACGGCGCACGTTTCGCCAATCTGAAATCCAAAGGAGCGCAGGTGCAGCGCTGCTTGTGGGCTTCGACGGGCGCCAAGAATCCAAAGTACTCAGACGTCCTTTACGTGGACAACTTGATCGGGTCAGAGACTGTCAATACTGTCCCGCCGGCGACCTACACCGCAATCCGCGATCATGGCAAAGTCGCTCCGATGCTCGAACAAGGCGTGGACGAATGCAGCGCGCTCGTGGGCAAACTCAAGGAGGTCGGCATCGATCTCAAGGCTGTCACGGAGAAGTTACAGAAAGACGGTCTAGCATCCTTCGTTACCTCGTTCGACACGCTGGTAGATTCCATAGAATCAAAGCGCGATGCCATGCTCTCCGGCATCAATGAAAGATTGACCGCCTCGGTGGGAAAGTATTCTGACGCCGTCGCTGCCGCGATCAAGGAAGCCGACAAGGGCGACGTGATGCGGCGCATCTGGCGCAAAGACGCCTCGCTCTGGAAGCAGGACGAAGCTCACCAAAAGATTATCAAGAACGCGCTTGGGTGGTTGACCGTGCCCGACCAAATGATTGGCGTGGAAGATGATCTCATTCAGTTTGTGGACCGCGTCCGTAACGTGAGCGAGTTCAAGCATGTGATGGTTTGCGGCATGGGCGGCTCGTCACTCTGCCCGGAAGTTTTGCGTCAGACTTTCGGCCACCAGGATGGGTTTCCCGAACTCCTGGTGCTCGACTCAACTGACCCAGACGCCTTCTGCGATATTGCGGATCAAATCGACATCACAAAATGCCTTTTCATTGTCTCGTCAAAATCCGGCACGACAACCGAGCCTTTGGTTTTCTATAAATATTGGTACGACCAGGTCAGTAAGCGGAAAGAAAACCCGGGTGAATGCTTCGTCGCAATCACGGATCCAGGAACCTTGATGGAGGAGATGGCGAAGGCCGACAAATTCAGACGCATCTTTCTGAATCCACCTGACATCGGCGGACGCTACTCGGCACTCTCCTATTTCGGCATGGTGCCTGCTGCCCTGATGGGCTTAGATATTAAGAAACTACTGGATCGCGCCGAAAGGATTGTTCATTCTTGTGCCTCAGTAGTTCCGGCTTCCGACAATCCCGGTGCGCGGCTAGGCGCAATCATGGGCGAGTGTGCGAAGGCCGGGCGCGATAAACTAACTATTGTCGCGGATCCGAAGATTTCGTCGTTTGGTCTCTGGGTAGAGCAGTTACTTGCCGAAAGCACCGGCAAGGAAGGCAAAGGAATCGTGCCCGTAGCGGGTGAGCCACTAGGATCGCCTGCCGTTTATGGCAATGACCGGCTGTTTGTCTCCATTTCGGTTGGCAAGCTCGACAGCGAGGTTGAGCTAAAGCTAAAGGCGCTGGAAGCCGCTGGCCACCCGGTGATCTACCGCAGACTCACCGACCTTTATGATCTCGGAGAAGAGTTTTTCCTCTGGGAGATAGCCACGGCTTTTGCCGGATATCGTCTCGGCATCAATCCTTTTGATCAACCGAACGTGCAGGAATCGAAGGACGCAACGAAGGAACTTCTGGAGAAATTCGCAAAGGAGGGCAAGCTTGAAGAACAGCCGGTGCTGGTCACAGACGGCACGCTGACCGTCCACTGCGACGAAAAAACCCGTGCGGCCCTTCCTGCTTCATCCGTCTTAGATGCCATTCGCGCGCACCTGCAGCGGGCGGGGGCGGGCGACTATATCGCGCTTCTTAATTACATTGAAGAGACCCCTGAAAACGAATCGCTAATCCAGAAGATGCGCACGCACTTGCGCGATGCCACACGCTGCGCCACAACTACCGGGTACGGACCAAGGTTTTTGCACTCGACCGGACAGCTGCACAAAGGCGGGCCAGCCACAGGGGTCTTTATCCAGGTAACTGCTTCGGATAGAACTGATCTTCCGATACCAGCTCAGCCCTACACTTTCAGCACGCTTAAACAGGCCCAGGCTCTAGGAGATTTTCGCTCGTTAGCTTCGCGCGACCGGCGCGCGATTCGGGTCGACTTGGGCGCTGATACCACTGCAGGGCTAAAACGGCTGCACGATCTGATCGCAGAGGCTGTACCACGCTCTGGCGCAACCACGAAGTAAGCATCCCGCTTCGCTGCTTCGATTCCAAGACAAAGAGGACAAATCAATGGCTACTCCTGAACAAACCACCAAGACAGCCAAGATCGGTATGATCGGTCTCGCCGTGATGGGCGAGAATCTGGCCATGAACATCGAGCGAAACGGTTTCCCGATTGCCGTCTTCAACCGCGATCCTGCCAAGGTGGATAGTTTTGTCGCGCGGGCCAAGGGTAAGAAAGTAATCCCAACTAAGTCGCCCGAAGAATTCGTTCGTTCACTTGAGCGGCCGCGCAAGGCGATTCTGCTCGTGAAGGCCGGTGCTCCTGTCGATTGGACGATCGATCAGATAAAACCGTTTATGGAGAAGGGCGACATCATCATCGATGGTGGCAATTCCTATTTTGTCGATACCGAGCGCAGAGAGAAAGCGTTGAAGACTGAAGGTCTTAATTTCATCGGATCCGGCGTATCGGGTGGTGAAAAAGGCGCGCTATGGGGCCCCTCATTGATGCCTGGCGGCGATCGCAACGCTTACGAGCAGATCCGACCCATTTGGGAAGCTATTGCCGCCAAAGTTGACGATGGTCCTTGCGTAACTTATATCGGGCCAGGCGGCGCAGGGCACTTCGTCAAGATGGTGCATAACGGGATTGAGTACGGCGACATGCAGCTGATCGCTGAAGCTTACGACATCATGCGGAATGTGCTCGGCCTCGAAGCTGCCGAAATGGCAGACATCTTTGACGAATGGAATCGGGGCGATCTGGAATCATTTCTAATCGAGATTACGGCCAAGATCCTGCGTGTCAAAGACCCAGACTCGGGCAAGCCTCTGGTGGATCTGATTCTCGATAAGGCGGGCCAAAAAGGCACCGGCAAGTGGACCAGCGAGGTTGCCCTTGACCTTGGTATTGTCGTGCCCACGATCGACGCGGCAATCGACACCAGGACCCTTTCATCACGCAAAGAGGAACGCGTCGAATCGAGCAAGCAGATTAGCGGACCCCGAGCGAAATACACAGGCGACAAGAGAGCGATGATCGATGCTATTCACGATGCGCTTTACGCTTCAAAGATTTGCTCCTATGCGCAGGGCATGAACCTGATTCGTGCTGGATCGGAAAAATGGAATTGGAGCATAAACCTCGGCGAAGTCGCGCGCATCTGGAAGGGTGGATGCATCATCCGAGCCCAGTTCCTGGACAAGATAAAGCAGGCTTACCAGCGCCGGCAGGATCTTCCCAATCTCGTTCTCGACCCGGATTTTAAAGAGTGGGTGGAAGAAGCACAGCCAAAGTGGCGACTGGCAGTGACCACGGCGATGCAGCATGGCGTGCCGGTGCTGGCAATGGCATGTAGCCTCAGTTACTTCGACATGTACCGGACAGAAAATCTACCGTTGAATCTTACTCAAGCGCAACGCGACTTTTTTGGTTCTCATACCTACGAGCGCGTCGATAAGCCGGAGCTTGGCGCGGTACACACAGAGTGGGAAGAAATGCTGGACAAACAATAAGGTGATTGTGAAGCAAGCAATTTACTAACAGCCGCAAGGGCACGTCAGCCAATCTTGTCCCGCTTTTTGGCCCAGGCATCTATAACCCGAGATCGATCATGTCATCCTCCACTGTAATCGAAAATCCGCTACGCCAGGGCATACGGCTGGAACGAACTGCCGAACCCTGCGTCGTAGTCATCTTTGGTGCTTCGGGAGATTTGACCAAGCGAAAGCTTGTTCCTGCTCTTTATCGGCTTGTGCAGGAGCGATTGGTGCCGGCCGAGTTTGCGATAGTCGGACTGGCCAGGACGGAAATGAACGACGCAGACTTTCGCCAAAAGATGAAAGAGTCCGTCCAGCAATTCTCCGAGGCTCGACAGGTCGACGAAGAAGTCTGGAATTCATTTGCGCAAGGGCTCTACTACCTGACGGCGGACATCGCCAACGCGGCCGACTATCAAAAGCTGGCCGAACTGCTTGACCGCATCGATAAAGAGCGCGGAACCGCCGGCAACCGCGTCTTTTACCTTTCAGTCGCTCCCAGATTCTACGCCGAAGCGGTGGAGAATCTTGGGCGGGCCGGCCTGGTGAAAGCAAAGGATCGCAGTTGGGTACGCGTAATCATCGAGAAGCCTTTCGGCACCGATCTGGAAAGTGCGAAGCTCCTGAACAAACAAATCCTTGAACATCTCGACGAATCGCAGGTTTATCGTATTGACCATTATCTGGGTAAAGAGACCGTCCAAAACCTGCTCGCTTTCCGTTTTGCTAATGGTATTTTTGAGCCCTTATGGAACCGCCAATACATTGACCACGTGCAGGTGACAAATGCGGAAGCCGTTGGCGTTGAGGGGCGTGGCGGCTATTACGAGGGCGCGGGCGTCGTGCGCGACATGATCCAAAACCATGTGTTTCAGGTTTTGTCACTCGTGGCCATGGAACCACCAGCGCATCTTGGGTCTGAGGCTGTGCGCGACGAGAAGGTGAAGGCGATGACAGCGGCTCGAGAATTCACGGCTGAACGCGTGCGGAAAGAATGTGTGCGTGGCCAGTACGGACCCGGTTCAATCGCCGGGAAGCCTGTCCCCGGTTACCGCCAGGAAGAAGGCGTTGCTCCCGATTCAACCACAGAAACGTTTGCCATGCTCACGGTTTACTTTGACAACTGGCGCTGGGCAGGGGTTCCCTTTTACATCCGTTCCGGCAAGCGTCTTCCCAAGCGGGTAACGGAAATCGCGATTCAGTTTCAGGCAGCACCCCATCAACTCTTCGGCGCGGACGTGATGGAACTAGTTGCCCCTAACCAGTTAATCATTCGCATTCAGCCCGACGAAGGGATTACCCTGCGGTTCGCAGCTAAGGTGCCCGGTCAGATCACGCACATTCGTGACGTAAATATGGACTTTCGCTATGGGTCGTCTTTCGGCGTCCAGCTGGCCGAAGCCTATGAAAGACTGTTGCTTGACTGCATTCTTGGCGATTCCACACTATACGCTCGCAAAGATATGACGGAGCGCGGATGGGAAATTGTCATGCCTATACTCAACGAATGGGCTGCTACAAGGAACGAGGTTTCATTTCCGAATTACGAAGCCGGGACCTGGGGGCCGCAAGCTTCTGATGATTTGATCGAGAGCCAGGGAAGGCGCTGGCGCCGACCGTAAAGGGTTTGCTGCCATCCAGCTTGCAGCGCGTCTTCGTCACTGAAGTCCAAGCATGCCTATAGAAACACAGGTCAACGCAGTTCATGTCTCGTTGTCAAAAGGCATAGACGTGGACAAAATCGAGAAGGAACTGGCGTCGATGTGGTCGGACGCCAGCGGCGCGGGCGGCACAACAGGCTCCGGGGTCACGCGCGCCTGCACTCTGAACCTAATCGTCTACACCACTCCGGCTGACAATCGCGCGCAACTCGACGAAATGCTTGACCTGATCGGCGAACAGCATCCCGGACGAATCCTGATTCTCATAGCTGACCGCGAGGCGAATGAACCTAAGTTGGAAGCTTACGTTTCGACGCGTTGCCGGCTTTTAGGAGCGACTGGCAAGCAGGTTTGCGCTGAACAAGTCACAATTGAAACAGCTGGTCCACTAGTGGAGACAGCGGCAACCGCAGTCGAACCACTGCTAGTTCCCGACGTTCCTGTGTTTCTCTGGTGGAAGGACATTCCTCACTACGAGAACGAATTGTTCGATCGAATGGCCCAATTGGCCGATCGCATTGTCATCGATTCGGCAGCGTTCGATCACCCGCACGAGGATCTGCTTCATCTTGCGAGAATGATCCGGAACAATAGACGCGCCGTGCGTGTGAGCGACTTGAATTGGGGACGACTAACATCGTGGCGCACTTTGCTGGCCAGCTTCTGGGATGTAACGGATTATCGGCCTCTGCTGGACGCAGTCGACCGCTTCGAGGTCAGTTATGATCCTCCGAATGCAGCTCCAAACGAGGTCGCGCCTAAGGCATTGTTATTAAGTGGTTGGCTCTCCGCGCGATTGGGCTGGAAAGTTGTTGGCACTGCCGTACGCGAAAATGGAGTCATTAACTGTGACCTGCGCTCCGGCGAACGAGGCATTGTGCTTTCGTTGCGGCGAGACGAAACCGGCGAGCTAAAGGATGGAATGGTTTCCTCAGTTACCCTTTCAGCCAAAAAAGGTGAGGCCGACTTTTATGTCGCCTTGCGCGCAGGCGGGACAAAACTTGAAACCGAGGCCAGGGTTGGAACGGAGCACTCCGTGGGACGGGTACTCGGCTACGAGATGCGCAGCGAAGCAGCGCGCCTGAGCCGCGAACTTGCCTTCCTCACCCGCGATTCGGTTTACGAAGAAGCAGTGGCGCAGGCGGCACAATTGGTTGACGCGATTCGCGTTCACGTCTCGAACCCGAGCATGTCCGACGGCAGCAATTAACCTACCAAAGATGATACTCGCGGGAGACATTGGTGGAACAAAAACAAATATCGCTCTTTTTCAAACGAATGGGAGCGAGGTTGGCTCCGTCATTAGGCAGCGGACTTTCCGGAGCGCCGATTACGAGTCGCTGGAAAGTATTCTGCAGGAGTTCATCGGTGAAACGGAGCCAGGGATTACCAGTGCCTGCTTTGGAATCGCCGCTCCAGTAATCCAGGGTCGCGCCAAAACGCCGAATCTTAATTGGACTATCAGCGACGAAGCACTGGCTGATTTGCTTAGGATCGATCAGGTCTGGCTAATCAACGATCTGGAAGCAACGGCGTACGGGATAGAGACGTTGGGAGACTCGCAGTTGCTAACTCTCAACGCCGGCGAACCCAAGAGCGGTGGTAACCGTGCTCTGATTGCAGCCGGAACAGGCTTGGGGATGGCGGGAATTTTCTATCGCAACGGCCATTACCACCCAATGCCTTCGGAGGGGGGCCACTCCGATTTCGCGCCTCGTACACCTCTGGAGTTGGAACTTTTTCAGTACCTCAGCGAGAAGTTCGCGGGGCATGTAAGCTACGAACGCGTGCTTTCAGGGCCTGGTCTTTTTAATGTCTACTCCTTTCTTCGTGACCAAAACTTTGCGGAAGAACCTGCCTGGCTTGCCGAGCAAATTGCATCAGGCGATAAAACTGCGGCCGTCTCCACAGCGGCCTCGGCGAATAAATCCGAATTGGCCGTTAAAGCGTTAGACATGTTCGTTGCTGTTTATGGCGCAATGGCAGGCAATCTCGCTTTGCTGATGATGGCAGGGGGAGGGCTCTACGTCGGCGGCGGCATTGCTCCAAAAATTCTCGAGAAACTCAAAGACGGTACCTTCATGAAGGCTTTTACTGACAAAGGCAGGTTATCAACTTTGGTTGCGAGTATTCCAGTTCATATAATCTTAGATGACAAGACAGCTCTTTTTGGTGCGGCTAGCGCGGCTGTTGACGTCGACAGGTAGGTTCAAATGGAAGCCACAAGGACCGCTGGAAACATCAGGATTTTCGAAGACCCTGAGCAAGTCGCTCGTGCGGGTGCGGATTCTTTCGTCGCTATCGCCCTCAGCTCAATCTCGGACCGTGGTCTGTTTACGGTGGCGTTGGCGGGCGGATCGACTCCGCAACTGATGTACCAACTGCTCGCTACGGATGAATATAAAAACCGCATCGACTGGCCCAGGGTTCACACTTTCTTTGGGGATGAGCGGTGTGTGGAACCCACAGATCCGGAGAGCAATTACGGCATGGCTGACGAAGCGATGCTTTCGCGTTTACCGATCCCTTCGTATAACGTTCATCGAATCTCAGGAGAAGGGGACGCAGTCGCGGATGCGAGCTTGTACGAAGACGATTTGCGAACTTTCTTTGACCCAGCACCATTTCCTCAGTTTGATCTCGTGCTGCTCGGCATGGGACCCGACGGTCACACTGCTTCGCTCTTTCCCGGCACGAACGCGTTGAACGAGCAAAAAGCGTGGGTGGTCGCAAACTGGGTTGAGAAGCTGGGTACCTACCGCATCACCTTGACCCCGCCCGCCATTAATCACGCCAGGAACATCATTTTTCTCGTCACTGGGGAGAGTAAGGCCGAACGCCTTCCTGAAGTGCTTGGCCCGGTGCGCGACCCGCAGAGACTACCCTGCCAGTTGATTCAACCTATTACCGGATCGCGGCTCTGGCTCGTGGACAAGGCGGCAGCTCAACGGCTCTGATCACACCCCACAAATGACACCAAAAAAAATCGCCATCGGCAGTGACCATGCCGGATTTGAGTCAAAGGAAAAAGCCAAGGGTGAGCTGTCGGCGCTGGGGGTCGAAGTAATTGACAAGGGAACCGACAACCTTGATAGCGTTGACTATCCGGATTTTGGCGCGGCCGTGGCCCGGGCAGTTGCCTCTGGAGAGGTCGACCGGGGTGTCTTGATTTGTGGATCCGGAATAGGAATCTCGATGGCCGCCAATAAAATCCCCGGCGCGCGTGCCGCTCTCTGCTGGAACGAAGAAACCGCGCGCCTGGCTCGCGAGCACAACGATGCCAACGTACTCTGTTTCGGCGGACGGTTTGTCACACCGGATGAGGCCGCGCGAATGGTTCGTGTGTTTTTAGAGACTGATTTTGCTGGCGGCCGCCATGCCGAGCGCATAGCGAAGCTTACGGCGCTCGACCGAAGGTAGTTCACTCGTGGCCGCGGCTTTCTTGCCCCCAGCAGGTAAATCACGGGCCGTTTTTCGAGTCCCATGCCGAGATATGCAACTCGCCTGTGGGAGATAAAGGTGCCGCTAAGAGCTTCGTGTAATTGATTTCTCCAAAGCAAAAATCACTAATGAAAACTAAAGAACATCAAAGGTTGCAGGAGGTTCACAGTGCGCCGGTCCCGCCTTGGAGGAAATGGGGTCCTTACGTATCTGAGCGTTCCTGGGGGACGGTTCGTGAAGATTATAGTGCGCATGGTACTGCCTGGGATTACTTCCCTCACGATCTGGCACGCTCTAAAGCTTACCGCTGGGGCGAAGATGGTCTTGCTGCTGTCTGCGATCGCTACCAGATTTTGACCTTTGGGCTCGCCTTGTGGAACGGGCGCGACGCGATCTTGAAGGAGCGACTCTTCGGGTTGGTGCCCAATGAGGCAAACCACGGCGAAGACGTGAAGGAGTACTACTTCTATCTCGACTCCACCCCAACCCACTCGTACATGAAATATCTGTACAAGTATCCCCAGTCGGCTTTTCCTTATTCGAACCTGCTTGAAGAGAACGGGCGCCGGCGCGGAAAGGGGCAAGCTGAGTACGAACTAATCGATACGGGCATCTTCGACGACAACCGCTATTTCGATGTTTTTGTCGAATACGCGAAAGCCGATCCGGAGGACATCTGTATTCGCATCGAAGTTGCCAACCGAGGCCCAAAAGCCGCAAAAATACATGTACTGCCTCAACTCTGGTTTCGAAACAGGTGGGCTTGGGGAGCGGAACCGGGGCCGGAACCCGCCATTCGTCCAGGTCCCGCGGGCAAGGACTTCAAGAGCCTGGAAGCTGACGACGGTCAGGCTGAACCATTGCCAAATTTGCCTTTTGAATATCGTCTTGGCAAACGCTACCTCTACGCAGAGGCAGATGGTCGAATGCTGTTCACCAATAACGAAACAAATGCTCCTCGCGTTTGGGGGCCAGGGGCGCAGAGCAGGAGTCCGTTCGTCAAAGACGCATTTCATCGATACGTCGTCGACGGTGAGCAATGCATCAATCCGGCGGAAGTTGGTACAAAGTCGTGCTTTTATTTCGCGGAGCGCAATGTTCCCGCAGGCGGGTCGCTCGTTATCAAGCTTCGATTATCAGACAAAGTTTTGTCACGGCCTCTCGCCAACGTAGACCAGATCATCGCTACCAGACGCGGAGACGCCGATGAGTTTTACAATTCGATACACCCTGCGAAAGCGACCGAAGACGAGCGCCTGGTGCAACGGCAAGCTTTCGCGGGAATGCTCTGGGGAAAGCAGATTTACTTTTACGACATCGACCTCTGGCTGAGAGGCGACAATCCCAACTCGCCCCCGCCCGAATCGCGTCGCCGCGGGCGGAACACCCGGTGGACGCACCTCAATTCAATGCGCGTTCTCTCGATGCCGGATAAGTGGGAATATCCGTGGTTTGCTGCCTGGGATCTGGCCTTTCATTGCGTGCCGCTGGCCCTTATCGATCCTGAGTTCGCCAAGGAGCAATTGTGGCTGTTGCTCTTTGAGCAGTTTCAACACCCGAATGGCCAGATTCCCGCGTACGAGTGGGAGTTCTCCGACCTGAACCCGCCAGTGCATGCCTGGGCAGTTTGGCGTGTTTACAACATGGACCGGATCCGCGCGGGTAAAGGTGACCGGGAGTTCCTCGAACAGTGCTTTCATAAACTTCTGATCAACTTCGCCTGGTGGGTCAACAAAGTAGACGACGAGGGTAATAATATCTTCGAGGGCGGCTTCCTTGGTCTGGACAACATAACCGTGCTCGATCGCAGCCATGAATTACCGAAGGGAACCAGCCTCGAGCAATCAGATGCCACAGGATGGATGGGCGCGTTTTGCCTCCAACTGATGCGCATCGCACTGGAACTCGCGAAAGAGAACAAGGTGTACGAGGGACTGGCTACCAAGTTTTTCCAACACTATGCCTATGTCGCGGCAGCGATGAAACACATGGGCAATCGCAACTACCAACTCTGGGACGAGGAAGACCTGTTTTTCTATGACGTACTGCGCTTTCCCGATGGAAACTTTCAGAAGTTTCGCGTGCGCTCGCTGGTCGGCATCATCCCTCTTTACGCGATTGAAAGACTGGAAGAAGACTGGATCAAACCGTTCCCGGAGTTCGCTGTAAACCTTCAGTGGTTCTTGCGCAATCGACAGGATATCGTGCAGCGTTGTGTTACCACCATCGAGGGAGACAAGGGGAAGGTTCACGTGCTGGCAATTGTCGACGAAACCCAGATCCGTCATTTGCTGGAACGCATTTGGGATCCGGCTGAATTTCGCTCTGACCACGGTCTCCGGAGTCTGTCAAAGTGGCACGAAGCTCATCCTTTCGTTCTCGGAAACAGCCGAGTGGGGTACGAGCCGGCCGAATCAATCGAGATGTTGAAAGGTGGCAATTCCAACTGGCGTGGGCCGGTATGGTTTCCCACGACGTTCATGATGATCGAGTCGCTTCGCAAATTGGGTAAGGCTTACGGGCCATTGATGGAGATCAACAACCCTGACCCTGATGAACCCCCAATTACCCTGGATCACATGGCTAGAGGGTTCGCCGATCGGCTAATTTCGATTTTCACACGAGACGAAAACGGCCAGAGGCCCGTTTACGGCAAGATGGCGAAATTCCAGAACGATCCTCACTGGCGTGATTTGATTTTATTCTACGAGTACTTTCACGGCGACTCCGGTGTGGGCCTGGGCGCCTCGCATCAGACAGGATGGACGGGATTGGTGGCCTCGCTCATTGACGAATGGAGGAGGTGAAAACGCTAACCCTGGCGTGAACCCCGAATCGTGACTTCCGCCTTTGCTGTCCGCATGGCACTATCTTTCAATAAAGAAGAACTCACAATGTTGCGCGCGCTGGCGGTGCGTTTTCCCACCGTGGATTGCGCTTTGGCGGAACTCTCGGCCCTGAAAGCTGGTTTGCTGCTGCCGAAGGGAACGGTGCACGTAGTTAGCGATGTACACGGCGAACACAAGAAGCTGCGGCATATCATCAACAATGCTTCCGGCACCTTGCGGCCTTTGGTGCAGTCGCTATTTGCGGAACGCCTGAGCGAGGGTGAACTGCGGGAACTGCTCACTCTGCTCTACTATCCTCGCGAAGCAATGGAGTATCTAAGCGATCGCTTGAGCGATGCGGAGGCCCGCCGGGCATGGGTGCAGCGCACCTTACATCTGCAATTTGATATTGTCCGCAAGCTGGCGGGCCTCTATCGTCGCAAGCATGTTTTTTCTCTATTCCCACCGGCATACGCGGAATTGTTTGCAGAACTGCTGGCGGGCCAGTCTAACCCTCGAGGGCAGGCGTATGTTGAAGCTATGGTCGACGGACTCATAGACCATGGCCGCGATTTGGCTGCGGTGCGTGCTGCGGCGCGGCTGGTGCGCAATCTCAGCGTGGCGGAAATTGTTGTGGCTGGGGACCTCGGAGATCGGGGTCCGAGGGTCGATCGCGTGATCGATTATTTAACGGAACAGCCAAACGTCTCAATTGCCTGGGGTAATCATGATGTCTCCTGGATGGGCGCCTGCCTGGGACATGAGGCTTTAATAGCGACCGTTGTGCGCGTGTCTCTAAGGTACCGGCGACTTTCACAACTCGAAGAAGGCTACGGCTTAATCATGTCGCCACTCGAGAAGCTTGCGCGCACGGTTTATGCCGGCGACCCGGCCGAGAGATTCAAAACCCGTGGCACCGGGCTACGCGATGATCTCCTGATGGCACAGATGCAAAAGGCCGCCGCCATCATGCAGTTTAAACTCGAGGGACAGCTAATCGACCGCCATCCGGAATGGGGAATGGGGCAGCGTAACTTGTTGCGCCGGATCGATAGCGTCGCGGGAACAGTTGAAATCGAAGGAAAAGTACATCCATTGCTTGATACTGATCTGCCCACTCTCGACAGGTCCGACCCCTGTAAGCTTTCGGCCGAAGAGCGAGCCTGTATGGACCGCCTCAGGCAATCCTTCATCTCAAGCGTCCGCCTTTGGGAACACATGTCGTTTGTAGCCCGCCGAGGCGCCATGTGGCTGCGCCGCGATCATGCTCTGATTTTTCACGGCTGCATGCCCGTCAACGAAAATGGGGACTTCCTCCCGCTCAGCGTGGACGGTTCAGAGCACTCGGGACTCGCGCTGTTCAGAGCACTCGATTCAGTGGTGCGCCGCGCCTTTCGCAAAGGCGAAGCGGCCGGTAGCGATGCTGACTGGCTCTGGTACCTCTGGACGGGTGCGCGTTCTCCTCTTTTTGGCAAGGATCGCATGGCCACTTTCGAGAACTATTTCGTCGACGACAAAGAGGCGCGCAAAGAACATAAGAACCCTTACTTTGCGCTGATCCACGAAAGTGAGTTCTGTCGCCGCGTCTCGGAGGAGTTTGGTCTGATGAGCGAGGGGCTAATCGTTAACGGGCATGTACCCGTCAAGGTGGACAAAGGCGAGGAGCCAGTCAAGCGAAGCGGCGCGGCTGTTACTATCGATGGCGCGTTTTCAGAAAGCTACGGTGATCGTGGTTATACCTTGATACTCGCGCCCGAGCGAATTGCGCTCGCTGAGCATCACCACTTTGAGTCGATTACAGATGCTATTACGTCAGGCGCCGACATCGTGCCGAAAGTATCGAATCTTCGTACCTATCACCCGCCCCGACTTGTTGCCGATACTGAGGAAGGTGAAGCTCTCAGGCAGGACACAGCTGCACTTGAAAGACTTATACTTGCCTACCAGGAAGGCGCTCTGCTGGAACGCACCAACGTTTTGCTTTGATCCTCAGCGGGACATTAACACTGCCAACCCCCGCCAACAAAAATCTACTTTGACTGAGTCTGCGGTGTATCGCTCACCGTAAAGAAGCTTCCCTTTCCGTCTTCGGTGCGCAACATTCGCATGAGCTCGTCGTAATTGAAGGGCCGCGCGCCGCGCCGCCCAAAGACCGAGACCTGATTGCCGCTTTCATCTACGGCACGATCCCGATCGAGCCCCTTCGAGATCGCCAGAGCTTCGCCCTTAGTTTTGAAGGTGGCGATGAGAACCGGCTGTGGTCGTGGGCTGAAACCCGCATATTCGGGCATCGTCTCCGGTGAGGTTAGCTGCAAAATGCGCACACCATTGTGCCCATCCGCGACATAGGCAAAAAGGCTGGCATTCGTCATCGCGACCTTTACCTGGTGCACATCGTTGAGTTTTCCATCAGCGTTGTACGTCTGATCAAGTCGCGGTTTTTCCGGCTGCTCGACATCCACGATCGCTATACCGTCTTTACCATTTGCGACGTAAGCGTAGGTGCGAGCCACATAGACATCATGGGCGTGTGAAAGCGGAACATGTGCTCCCTCTACAAGCCGAGCTTCACCCGGCATCGTCACATCGAGAACCTTCAAGCCTTCTTCATCCACAACAAAGCCATATCTGAACTGAATGGCAATCGCGTGCGGATGCTTGAGCGCAGGTTCGTTAATAGTCTTGACAATTTTCGGATTCAGCGGGTCTTCGATGCTGATGATCACCAGGCCGCGAGTAGTCGTGACGTAAGCGTGGTTGCCGGCAATGGTTATGTTATTAGCGTCGGTGAGTGCTCCATCCGGATTGAACGCGCCGTTGGGATACCTCGCCGGATCGAGCGCGCGCTTTAAGTAGTTGTTCAGCGGATCGCCGTCGAGCAGGGTGGCCGCATTCACAAGAAGCAGCCCTTCATACTTATCGACAAAGTATATATAGGCATACAACGGGTGGATCGGCTGTTCTTCGTTGAGCAACTGCTTGCGCTCTTCGGGAGATAGTCTGCTGGCAGTTTCGGGATCGATCACGGTGCCATCGGTCTTAAGCCGCCATCTCGCCGGGTCCACCGCGAGCGTCGTCGGCGCCGCGACGGCGGTCGCATATTTACTCTTCACGTAAAACTTCTGGCCAAACCGGGATACCGGCGCTGTGACAATTCGCTCTGAGAAACCCTTTTGATCGATTTGCGCAACGTCATAGACGCGCAGGCCGCCCTCACCGGCCGCCACGTAGGCATACTCACCACGCAACTGGACCTGCAACACCTTCGGATTTCCGAGATGTTCGTAGTACACCTTGAGCTCCCGCCCTCCTTTGACAAATTTCTCGTAGTATTCGGGGTAAGCAATCTTATGCAGCGTGCTGCCAAAAACAGCCTGCGGGTCCTCGCGTTCAGTTGCCACCACTACGTCAAGCGAGTGATCCGCTGCAACGTAAACATTGCGGCCCATGAAATTGACAAAATTAGTTCCCTGCAGCAGCACCTGGGCCAGCCACGCGTTATTGTCGTTCTTGTTGGAGACATGGCAATCGCTGCATCCTTTTGTCTCCGTCGTGCGGACGGTGTGTGGCACGTGCGTATTGAATGCCTGACCGGCGAAGCCTTCCGCGGACGTCGTCTGCTGTTGGGAGTAGATCCACTCGCGGTTCTGGTTTTGAGAACTAACCAACACTGCCGACGAAGAGCGAACCGGAGCAGTGCGATTCCCAGTCACCGTGCCATCGCGTCCCAGCATGAAAATGTCGTCGCGCAAAACCTGATAGTTATACTGTGTGAAATTTCGCGACTCGCCACCCTCGTTATGGCGATTGGGCATCTTACGGTTGGCGGTCATGGTGAGGTGGCAGCCAAAACAACTCGTCACCCACGACGAATGACAGGCGAAACACGTCATGTCGCTGTCGCGGTGGGCAAGCTTGTTATCGTCGGCAGGAATTTCGCCCCACGTTTGATTGTCTTTCTGAATAGTCTTTGAGTAACGGGACAACTCGTTATAGTCTCGACTTCCGGGCGTAACTGTATCGAGGGTCTGCGGCACCCGCCACCAGCGACCCGGGACCACCATCGAGTTCTGCACGATCTCGCCGGCCTTGAGATCAACGTCCTTACCGCTTTGATCCTTCCTCTTTCGGTCGCGGGCAATCTTCTGAAATAGCGGAACCTTTGCTCCGCTTTCATCGCGCACACGAAAGCGGGTCAGGTCCTGTCCAACAAGAGGTTCTTTCCGTTCTTTTCTCCGTGCTGCAGCTGCACCTGTTGCGGCTTCGGCAGCAGGGCCCGAAGTAAACAGAGTAGCTTTTTGCCGAATCGAACCATGACAATCCACGCAGTCGACTTCAATTGCGGCGCGAGGCTCGTTGTAAAGATTTCCATCGCCGTGCACGTCTTGCCGGAAGTGGCAGTCAACGCAATGCATTCCCTTCTCTAAGTGAATGTCGTTAAGGTGGACAGCTTTTTTGAACTTGCTGGGATCGTCCGCGGAGACAACGCCTCCCTTGTCATCAAGTAGGTTGCCTTGTCGGTCTCGCTTAAAAACCTTACGAAACATCCAGCCGTGACCGTGGAAGTCGCCAAACTGTGTGGTTTTTAGCTGGCTATTGAATTCCGGCGTCCCGCTCTGAGCAAGAAAGTTAGGATCAGACCAAAGCCCGCGCATACTCGCAGCCTCCGGGTTACGATCCAGCTTAACCTTTTCCTCGTCCTGTGAAGGAAAGACCTGCTTCTCAGGATACATCTTGTCGCCATCGCTTTCGTTGTCCCACCAGGTCATGCCGACATAGGTAGCAACCATATTCGTTCCCGGGTGCATATGACAGACCATGCACTGAGACGTTGGAATCTGGTTAGTGAACTGATGCTTGATTGGGTGGCCCGACTCGTCTTTCGGAATTGTTGTGTCGGCAGTTTGCGAACGACCTGAATTGCCAGCTTTACTGGAAGCCTCGGAATGCAATGGATCGCGATCATTTGCGTAGATCACGTGGCAGGCCGTGCAACCCGAGGAACGGTAGTCTCCTGCATGGTCGTTTGTGCCAAGAAAATTCAGCGTCGGATCGAGCAAGCGGGTCTTTTGCAATCCTAGGTAGACAGGATCAGTACGCTGGTTGGAACCAAAGCCGCGCGGACTTAAACCCTTGTCAGGCTTGCCTGGTTCTTCTTCCTTGTCCGGGAGGCCTACTTCGAGTCGACGTTTTCCGCCACGTTCGAACACCCGCAGTACGTTTCCGGGTTGCGCGATCTCCCAGCGAGGCAATGGATCCAGGAACTCCAGCAGGCCTTTCGTCCGGCGCTCTTCGGCTGAGGGCTGAGGGATCTGAATCAGGCGTTGCGGATCGCCCTTTTCGTTGTAGCTTTCCCCAAAACGCGGATCTTTGATCGGGTAGCCTCCATTGTTATAAAGTGCCGCGCCCCAAAGCATGGCGCCGTGCGCCATCATGCCGACCGCGACATTCTTGGCTTCGACGTCGTGGCAACCCCCGCCGCCTCCACAGCTTCTTGCCGCAACACGAATATCCCCAGGATTCACGAAGCGCACAAACTCCCAACTCTCGCGTAAGATCAAGTTGGAGCTTCGTTCCGGATTCGCACCGGTTGACTTACCATCCCTCTCCCATTCGTCTGGGAAGCGGGCCCTCACATGGGCTTCTCTTTTCGCGCTTTCGTACTGCTTTGGATCGTCTCCGTTCTTGCCAGGCACTGGATTGCCGCCATGGCAGCCGGTACAAGTCAAACCCACCCCGTCCTTGCCGTCCTTCAGCGACTCGAGAGCTTCAGTAGGACCGTATTTATGCATCGGCTCAATCTGGCCGTGGCATGAGACGCAGCCTTCGAGTTTGACGGCTGCAACTGGCGTTTGTACAGCTGCGGTTGGCGGCGGGTCCTGATTTGCAGGCAACGAGGCAGCCAGACGGTAGTTCTTCGCAAAGGTCGCATTCTTCGGCCTTTGATCTTCCCCCATTGCGGCCGGACCTGAGTTAATGAAAACCATCAGGGCAGCCAGGATCGAGAGGGTTAGTATCGACGTCATAACAACCCTGGAGCGGTGCCTCTTTTCGTCCATTTGCGTGTTTGTGTGAAATGTTTTGGGCATAATCTCGGACTTAGAAGATCAGTTTCATCTGCGCAAACAACGAATACAAAGGTTTCCTGGGACTGATCACATCCGGCTCGCAAAAGTCTCCGACGTTCGGCGGGCAGCTGCGAGAGCGGTTCGTAAAAATATCGCGGAACCCACGCCCTGTTTGTAAGGTTGAGGCTCCGAATGTGAACGTAACGTTATTAATCAATAGCGGCCTGTACGCGACCCCAACGCTGTAGTCGTAGCCAATTTCATGCCGGATACGGTTTTGAAAGAGGACGTATTCCAGAGACTCGGTGCGATGAAACCTCAAATAGTTGGCGTTAAAGATTGCCTTTATGCGCTGGGTCACTTCTACATCGAGGCCGGCATTGTAGATAAAGATTCCCGGATTGACGAAATTTGCCTGACCCTGGATCTTGCTACTGCGCAGGCTTGGTAACACACTATTCGCCTGGACCAACCCAACACCTGTTTGTGTCAAGCGGATCCCATTTCGATTCCAGAATGAAAACTGCCCGCCAACAAAATTTGGGTCGTCGAAGATCGCGTCAAATCCCGTCGCTTTTTCGTCTGTCGGATTCGTATCTCCCTGGGCAAAGAAGAACGATCCTCGGAAGCGAAGATAGTCGTAATCGATGGAAGCCTCGGCGGCCGCCATGTGCGACTTTATGCGCACTTTTCGACCGGCAATTGGGTTGAGGCTGTCACGACCGAAAGCGTAGTAATAGGAGTTTGTCAGATTAATTCTGCCCAGATGGCCGTCACCATTGATGCCGAGATAGCCAACCTTAATATTGTGAGGTCGAGCGTCGCCAATCAAGGCCGGGCGCACCGGAAAATCGTTGCGATCAAGCTCAATGCTGTTCCGATCATCGTTATAGTGAAGGTTGGCTTGAATTGTGTAACCCTTCGTTATGAAGTCCTGGCGAAACAGATTGGCGATGTAAACGTTCTGATGGCGGGTGTCAAAGCGGTTCAAGCCACTGTTCGTGTCTTTCTCAAGCATTGAGAAGTAAGCGGCATTAAACTGGAAGCGATTGTTATCAAACGCGCCGAAAAGCCGCGCACCCAGATTATTGTCAGAGAACAGAAAGCCGCGGAAGTCCGAAACGAATGGTTGAATTCCGGCGCGCACCGAGACAAAGTCATAGTTCTCGTTCACGTCTCTTAGCTTATATTCGGCAAAAGCTTCTTCCAGTGAGAAATGGCTGTCGGTGCGATTCGTCCCGCGACGCACATCAATATTGACTATGCCATTCTCGCGCGCATTCACGTAGTTAGGAATGCTGAAGGTGGGCGAAATCTTAATGGCCCAATCGCGCGGCCGGAAGGTAGTGTCACCGTGGAACAGCTCAAAGGTCAGCTGCAGGAGCTGATTTGCAGCCAACTGTTCAGGCTGTCCAAAGAATTCAGCACTGCTCGGCTCATCAGTGCCCACATTGGATGGAGTAGGCGCACGGACCTGCTGTATCGTGGTTGTGCTCACTCCTGAGAGGACCATAAAAAGCTCGTTCCCCTTAATCGGATAATCACCTTTCAGTACACTCTGGTTATAAGGGTCATACCAGCGGCCCTTCTTAAATGGGATGTCGCGGCCCCGCGCACCGCGATCACCGTAGCGGTCGTATTCGGGGAAGCCTATCCGCCAGCGATCGCGAACTGCCCGCCGGCCGGCTAAAGTCTGCTCGTCGGAAGGCACACTCTCTTTACCGGCATAGCCAACAGGCTGATCAGATGTTACTGGCTGAAGGTCTGGCGGTTTCTTTTCGTCGAGCACAATATCGAGCGCGATATCCTTCCCCGACTCAACGACCACATTCTCGAGCACTTCGTCGCGAGCCATGATCCAGGGACCATAGTCCTTTGTTTTTTCAAATTTGGCGTAATGAGGCGACGCAACGCTGAGGCGGTAAGCGCCGCTAGACAGTTTCATTGAATAGCTTCCGTCTGAGCCCGTCCGAGCGCGCTTAACCTTGCTGGTAACTTGATTCGTGACCTCGACGGTTACTCCCGCCACAGCCGCTGCCGCAGCATTGCGGACGAC
>JBPCIQ010000171.1:0-10099 GCA_051006135.1 Pyrinomonadaceae bacterium
AGGAGCTAAGAACTACGCACTAAATATTATAGATGTCCATGAAAAACAAAGAGGGGTCAGAATTGACTTCATTCATTTCACCGAAAGCGCTATGGGGCGGGATAGTATCACAGGTTTTGCCTTTCGATCTCCTGTGTGCTAGATAAACGCCTCGTGACTAGCTTGAACAATCTTTTCTCATCATGAAAAAACTAAACATCGCAATGATCGGCTACAAGTTTATGGGCAAAGCTCATAGTAATGCCTGGAGACAGGTGAGCCGATTTTTCGCACCTGCCCTTGAACCTGTAATGAAAGTCGTCTGCGGCCGTAATGAGGAGGAAGTGAAAAAGGCTGCCGAGACTTTTGGCTGGCAGGAATACGCAACCTCCTGGGAAGAAGTGATCGCAAGAAAGGACATTGACGTTGTTGACATCTGCACCCCTGGCGATACCCATTTGGCAATCGCGATAGCTGCTGCTGAAGCAAAGAAAGTTGTCTTTTGTGAGAAACCTCTGGCCAATAGCGTCGCCGAATCCCAGAGGATGCTTGATGCGGTTGAAAGCAATGGCGTCATCCATATGATTTGCCACAACTACCGACGTGTGCCTGCTGTCACTCTTGCCAGGCAATTGATAGATGATGGGAGTATCGGCGAAATCTATCACTATCGAGGCACGTACCTGCAAGACTGGATTGTGGATCCTGCCTTTCCGCGCGTCTGGCGTCTGGAAAAGGCAAAGGCGGGATCCGGAGCGCTGGGTGATATCGCTTCTCACTCTGTCGATCTCTCACGCTATCTGGTCGGGGAGATAGGCGAGGTTGCGGGATTGCTAAAGACCTTTATTACTGAGCGTCCACTAGAGGCAGGCAGCCAAACGATGGCTCCGATAGATGTAGATGACGCGGCGCTTTCTCTCGTGAGGTTCGATAACGGCGCAATCGGTACTATTGAAGCGTCGCGCTTTGCGACGGGTCGCAAAAACTTTAACCGTTTTGAAATCAACGGCAGCCGGGGCAGCATCGTCTTTAATCTTGAGCGAATGAATGAGTTGCAACTCTATCTTGAAGAGGGACCGAACAGCGGGTTCAGGACAATTCTGGCAACCGATGCGACACATCCGTATATGGCAGGTTGGTGGCCTCCGGGACATATCGTTGGCTACGAACATACTTTCACCCACACTGTGCTGGACCTGATTAAGGCCATAGATGAACAGAAGCTACCAAAACCAAACTTTGTGGACGGAGTGCGTAATCAGAAGGTCTTAGCTGCGATAGAGAAGGCTTCTACTTCGCGCCAGTGGGAAGAGGTGGGTTAGGCCATAGCGCAGCTCCACCAAAACAGAACTCTCATCTCTGACTTTCGACCTCTGACCTCTGCCTTCTGACCTCTGAAACTAGGAGCGGTATGCTTCCCGGCCGTTTCCCTGCGCGGGAATATCCTGAGACGCCAATACTTCGTGCTGCAGAGCGAACATGCAGGCTGCCGCTTCATCTATTTTTCGTGTAAAGGCGATAGAGCCTTGGAGGATCGGCTTGAGGCGAACGGCCTCCTGAATTCTGGCGGGCGGATACTCATGTTCAACGATGAGTTGGGTTTTTGCTATATCCAGGTCAAGTAACTCGCGCGCGGCAAGCTGATGGTCCAGCCAGTCAACTGTCCGATTCTGTAAATATCCGAGTGGATCATGCTTCGCTGTTCCCGGTAATTCGTGCTCGCAGAGGACCGTCTGCTTCAACCAGGCCTTGGCCTGATCCGCCGGATGTTCTGAGGGTTCATCATCTATCCAATCGCCTCGCTGGATGGTCTGTCCGCCGTATCCCCAAGCGGCAACGCCTTGGGCGTTGATTACCTGTCCTTTGACGTGGAACCCACCGATGAGAAAGTTGTAACCGGTATCCTTCAAATACTGAAAGATTGAGCGCGTGTCCTGGCCCATCAAAATTGCATGTGAAGGATCGTAGTGAATGCGAAACTGATCGCCTACTCCTGACTTTTCGCAAATCCTATGAAGCGCAATCCATGTTCCGGGCGTATAGGCTATGTTGTTGTGGAAGTTATCATTGGCGGTCCATCCAGGCATCGGACATTGTTCCACTCGGTAAATCAGTCCCCGTGCTTTAGCTTCCTTCAGCAAAGGAATGAAATGCTCTTCGAAATCCAGCAGGTTCTGATCCATACTGCGTGCCTGGTTCCTGCCCACGAAGCCACAGACCGCATCGAGCCCCAGCATTGTCGCGGCATCAAAGACACGCAGCATGAATTGACGTTTCTTTTCCCTAACAGCGGCGTCGTGGTGCAGCATGTTGTCAAAGTAGCCGAGGTCTGAGAGCCCAATTCGATGGTCAGACATAGCGTTCAGCACGCGAGTCGCTCGGGCTCGATTGAAAGCCTCTCTCAGATCGAGGGTATTGGCCACCGGGTCGAGCATGGCTTCCGCTGGAACATCCGCTTCGCTCGGATGAAGCGCGGCGGAAAGTTGTATGTTGTCTGCGCCGATCTCGCTCGCGAAGGCCACCCAATCTTCAATAGCGCGATCGGGATCAGCATCGCGGATTTGTCGGGGAGTTAACTCCTGCAGCGCGGCCGTCAGGATGCCGATCTTCATGTACTGTGGGTTGAATGGCTTGATCGACATCCTACCACCGCTAGGATTTGAGAAGGTGATTGAGGTTCTGTACCTGCTCGTTCGCCGCACGCTCGTCTCTCGGATCGCCATAGAGCGCCGCCACTACGTCTGACAATGTAACTTGCAGATCCCGTCCCAGATCGTCCGTCGGAGCTAATCGACCGTTGAGTTGTACGCGACTCATATCTAGCGGAACACCGAGCGCCTGGCCATCAAGCGGCGATAAACGAAAGTAAAGCGCGCCGACAAAGCCGAGTGGTCCAGTTGACTCGACTATGGGCCTACCTAGTTCATCAAACTTCGGACTGTCAAAAGCATGTAGACCGGGCTGGAGGTCCGTCTCAGGTCCTTTCTCCTGCTCCATCTTTTGCTCTGATGTTGCGATTTGACTCGTCTGTACTGTTCCTGTGAGCAACTGCCGGCGCGCAGGCGAGGTACCAACGCCGCCTTGTGTAGCCACGAGGCGCGCTTCGACACCATCCACAAAGCGTATGCCGTGTTGAGGAGAGGTCACCGCAATACGTCCGCGCAGGACAAGCCTATGGTCGTCCAGAGAAGCCGTTGTGGGGACAAAGGTGAACGGGTAGGTTTCCCCTTGTTCCTCAAACCTACCATCAAAAATGCGCCCCCGAAGTAGCCCGGGAATTGCATGGAGCTTTCCAGGAGTTTTTGTGTGGCGGCCCAATAATGGCGGGCGATTCTTTCCTTCTGCCGGCATCCTAACCCTTCCTTCACAAACTTCCGCGCTTGTATTCGTCCGTCAAGTATTCACAGGCGCGCAAAGTTAGCGCCAGGATTGTCAGAGTCGGATTTTGATTGGCCGATCCGACGAAAGATGCCCCGTCTGTGACGAATACGTTCTTGACGTCATGCAACTGGTTGAATTTGTTCAGCACCGACGTCTTCGGATCGTTGCCCATGCGGGCCGTGCCCAGTTCGTGAATAATCCGTCCGGGAGCGGTAATTTGGCCTCCGGTGGAAACGACTTCGGCCCCGGCGGCGCGCAGAATCTCCTCGCTGGTTTCGGCAGCATCCTTGGCCATTTCGCGTTCATTATCTGAATACTGAATGTGCATCTTCAGTACTGGGATTCCCCATGCATCCACTACACCCGAAGGATCCAGCTCCACGTGATTCTCAAAGCGTGAAAGCATCGCGGCGCGTACGGTCATACCGACCGGTGCTGTGTAGTAGCGCCTAACCTGCTTCTTGTATTCGGCTCCAAAGCCGGTTATCAGGCGTCGGGCCATACCAGGAAAGAGGGAAGTGCCCGACCCACACTCAAAGCCATAGCCACGAAGGAATTTCGGGTGCTTGGTCTTTGCATCAAGATTCCGGAAGCGAGGGATAAAAATACCGGTGGCTTTGCCGTCTTCGTTGATGGGATCGCGCCCGGCAAGGATCGGGAAAAAGCCCGAAGCGCCGATCCCTCCGAAGTGGTCCACAAGGTAATGGCCGAGCGCTCCCGAACTGTTTCCCAGGCCCTGCGGATGATGTTGCGATTTGGAATTGAGGAGAATGCGCGTCGATTCCAGAGTTGAAGCGGCAAGAACGATTACTTTCGCATCAACTTCGTACTCTTCGCCGGTGACACGATCAACAAAGGCAACTCCCTTAGCCTTGCCAGTGTTCTTGTCTGTGACTATGTGGCGGACGATTGAATTCGGACGAAGCGTGAGCCGGCCGGTCGCGGCGGCGAGAGGCAGCGTGGAGGCGATTGAACTAAACATCGCGTTCACATCACAGCCATCTCCGCAGTGACCACAGTAGTGGCACTTACGACGCCCCTTCATAAACGATTTAGGCTTGCCCGTAAGCATTGCCACGCGACTGGAGATCGCAGGGCGGCCGGTTTTTTCCGCGCCTTTTCGCAGCAGATGTTCGCCGCAAGTCAAAGGCATCGCCGGCATAAATTTCCCGTCCGGGACATGCGGCAGTCCATCGTTGTTTCCACTGACGCCAATGAACTCTTCAATACGATCATAGTAGGGCGCCAGCTCGGCGTAACTAATGGGCCAGTCGTCACCGAAACCATCATGACTGGCCGCTTTGAAATCGAGGTCAGCCAACCGCCAGCTCAGCCGGCCCCAGTGCAGCGTCTTGCCCCCGACGATGCGCGCGCGGACCCACATAAAGGGCTTGCCGGGATCTGTGGTATACGGATGCTCTGAATCCTTCACGTAGAAGTGGCGGCTGAAATGGGAGGCCGTATCCTGCATCCACTGGTCTCGCTGCTTCCAGCCCGGCGGACCAAAGCCACGATACATTACTTGATAAGGCCAAGTATGATGTGTAAAGTCTCGGGCGGGATTCACCGGCGGCCCGGCTTCCAGGACCAGCACTTCGAAGCCGCGCTCAGTTAGCTCTTTAGCAGCCATGCCTCCTGAAGCGCCGGAGCCGATGACGAGGGCATCAAAGACTTTAGTCGATTTCAAGGTAGCTCCGCAGTTTTTTTAAGTGAGAATTGTAAGACGGTTCAATAAGCGGTCGCACCATAACATAGGCCTGAAACGCTGAGCAAGATTATAAATTTATGTCAAACGAGAAGAACATCAGCCGCAGAGCAGCCCTGAAAGTGATCGCTATTGGCGTTGGCACCGCGAGCACTCTACCGATTCTGGAAAACCGTGCCTTGGGCCAGCATAAGCATCCTGACATGCAAATGGGCCGGTTGCCTGACGCATCGGTCCCAGCCACGGCCGGCAAATTCTTTAATCCTCAAGATATGGAGACAATCGCCACGATCTCGGATTTGATCATTCCCACCGATGAACATTCACCAGGCGCCAGGGCCGCCGGAGTGTCGAGCTTTATTGATTTGATGGTAAGCGAATCGTCAAACGAAACTAAGGCACTGTGGCGCGACGGTCTTGCGGCTGTTAACAAGATGAGCGCGCTGCAGTTTTCCGCAGCTTTCAGTCGTGCGGGTCAGGAGCAGCAGATCTCGTTGCTGAAAGCGATCAGCAGGAATGAGCGAAGGCCGAAGACGATCGAGGAACGTTTCTTTGTTGCTATTAAGAGTTTGACTGTTGATGGCTATTACACTTCCCCGATCGGCATTCACCAGGACCTGCGATACAAGGGCAATGCATATTTGAAAGAGTTCGTCGGCTGTACACACCCTCAGCATATGGGTCGCTAGAGTTACAACTTCTCCAAGTAATTCAGACTCTGGGGAATCTGCTGGATTGAAGCTGGCGATTCATCTTCGATGAAATACCATTTCACACCGGCTTTTCGGGCCGCCTTAAAGACAGCAACCCAATCGACAAGGCCCGTGCCAAGCACAACGTTGTTAGTGACGTCAGAATGGCCGGTGAAAACTCCGGTGGGGGTTCCGCGCTTCATGTCTTTTACATGCATCAGCTCGAACCTGCTGCCGTATTTTTCCAATAGCTTCGCAGGATCCTGGCCGGGATGCACAACCCAAAAGACGTCAATCTCGTAGTGGACAAACTGAGGTTTCGTTTCGGCCATCATCAGGTCGAAGAACGTGCCATTGCCGTAGGGCAGAAACTCATATCCGTGCGTGTGGTAAAAGAACTTCAACCCGTGTTTGGCGAGCGCCTCACCAGTGCGATTGAAGACCATGATAGCTTCGCGAGCGGTCTTTTCGTCAAAGGGATCTTTATGCGGAATCCAGGCAGCACCGACATATTGCAATCCTAAAATCTTTGCCTCCCGAACAACTTCTTCGATCTGGTCGCGACACCGTTCATAAGAGAAATGGCCGGCGATCGCCTTTAGTCCTCTGCTGTCAAGCTCGGCCCTGAATTTTTCCGGCGTAAGTCCATAAGTGCTGTGCGTCTCAACGAACTTGATGCCAAAATCGCGAACTTGATCCAGCGTCTTGGGAACATTGCTAGCGAACTGCTCGCGCAGACTGTAAAGCTGAAGACCAATTCGCCCTTTGAAGTTTCCCATGTTGGACTTTTCGAGCGCTGAGGAGCCCGGGTTCGCTGAACAAATCAACGCAAATAGCGCCAGTAGGGATGGCACAAATCGAAGTGATCGTTTCATGCGTGGTCTATAACATGAACTGCCTTCTGATGGAAAGCTTCTGGCGAGACAGCTTCTGGCGAGAGCATCAGCGGCCTGAAAAAGTCCGACAATAAGCGCCTATCACAACTGACAACTACCGAGGTGTGAGTATGAACGTTTTGAAAGGCGTCGGCATCCGGGGGCATGCCTCATTAAATATTTCCCGGCAGAGGGTCGATCCGGGTCTTCGCCGTTCGACTTACTAGTGGAAGCAAATCATGAAATACATGTTGTTGATTTACTCAACAGGGAGCAGAACACGATGACGATAATCGATTCGCTAAGTAGGGAGTCTAAAAACGAAGCGCAGACGACGCGCAAGCATTTGGAACGGCTGCCCAGTGACAAGCTGGATTGGCGGCCACACGAGAAGTCGTTTACGGCAGGTGGGCTGGCATCGCACATCGTCGAATGCGTCGGCTGGGCCGATTCGATATTCAACCTGGACGAACTCGACATCGATCTAGCCACCTACAAGCCCTACCAGGCCACGTCGGCGGCCGATTTGCTTAAGACCTTCGACGACACGGTCGCCAGCTGCAAGCAAGTCTTGGAGGGCGCTGATGAGGAGAGCATGATGCAACCGTGGCGGCTGAAAATGATGGGCCAGCTGATGTTTGAGAAGCCCAGGGCGGACGTGTTCCGGGACTTCACTTTGAGCCACCTGATCCATCACCGCGGACAGTTTTCGGTCTACCTGCGCCTACTCAACGTCCCCGTTCCAGGTTCCTACGGCCCGAGCGCAGACGAGCAGGCCCCATAGACAAACACTATGCAAGAGTAACAACCGACAACCGAGGAATGGATATGAACGTTTTGAAAGGCATCGGAGCCATAGTGGCGGGAATAGTCTTTATCGTCGTCACGCACACAGTGACGGACCTTGTGCTGGAGAGCCTTGTGTGTGGTTAGGAGGAAAGTTGAGAACTAGACAACCTGCGTCTCGTTAGATAAAAAGCAACAGCACAAAATGAAGGCAGAGCAGTTCATTAAAAGGTTAAAAGCTCACCGTTCGTTAATCGAACTTAAGAAGTATCATCGTTATTTTAAGTTTGATGAAGGTCGCTCTGGCAAGGGCGACCGGTTTATTGGTGTGCGTATGGGGCGTTCTTACAAGGTGATCCGTAGCTACTTGTTTGATTTTGATAAACCGCGCGATATTTTGTACACACTGGCACACTCTACAGATACATGGGAACGCCGCACTGCTATTGTTAGTACTCTCTATTTTATTGGAAAAGGTGATGTAGTCGACGCGTTTAAGATTGCCGAAATGTTACTTAAAGACGCCCAGGATTTAGTTCACAAAGGAACTGAATGGGCGCTGCGCTATGCCGGGCAAAAAAGATCGCAAAAAGCTGTTAAGTGTTTTAGACAAACATACCGCCACCATGCCGCGTGTCGCCCTGCGCTACGCGATTGAACGCCTTGATAAAGAACAGCGGGATCATTATCTGAGCTTGAAGGCGAAGTATTAATGTCGATCGGGTAAGTCCGTTTTGGCAAGTTTGAAGAGTTACTACCTTATAGTTCGGTTTCGCTGGGTTGATTGAAAGGTTCCGAAGAGGTAGTCACAAAGCGGTGAAGTGACACCAAACCGCAGCGCGGAAGTCTGGTGATGGTGTAGCAGATGATACTTCTTGAGATAGCGAAACACGCGTGAACGGGGCGTGCGATGATGAGCCTGATAATGCAGGAATTCGTAACTGAAGTAGCCTGCCATGAGACCTATGAACAGGTAAACCATCGCCTGCCAACTTCCCGTGAGCGCCCAGGCCAGCGAACAATACCCAACCGCGATCGGCAAGCTTAGCCGCAGGCTCGCGAAGAGGTCGTCCATGGCCTTCGGGTTCGCATGATGGGAAAGATGCATTGCATTGACAAAATTGCGTCCTTTTTTGCTTTGCGCATCAAAATGAAAAACCAGGCGATGCAGCCAATACTCGATTAAGCCCCAGGTCAGGACGCCCATGAGACACAAAACTAAAATGCTGGTGAGCGAGCGTGTTTCGCTGATTATTGCCGCCACGCCCAAACCCAGTGCGAGCGGCGTGTAGAAGTAGAAGGGGGTAAACTGTTTCCATACCTTCCTGGTCATCAGACACCTACGCTGGTCGTTTCTTATGGCCCTTTCGTTTTCCTTTCCCTCCAATTCCCTGAAGTAAAATATTGGCGACATCACGCGCTCGTTCGGAGGAAAGAAACTCGGGCGGGTGCCCCATCTTCAGATAGGACAAGATGTTGATCGCTATGAGCCCTTGAAGCGCTATCGCCGCGTAGCCGGCGTTCACACAATCGAATTCGCCGGTTCTCATCCCGCGTTCAATAAGTGCGCGGAAGGACTCATGATCGCGACTATGAATCGCAGAGAGGTCGATGGAGTGATCTTCGGGGAGGGCGAAGGTAAGCGCCACGACAAAGCGCACCAGATCCGGTGTTGCCAGGCAGAAAGCGAAGTCAGCGGCAATCACCTGGTGGATCTGCTCAGAGGCCGAAAGCAGCGGGTCAATGGAATTCTCGCGATGTTCAAAACAGCGGCCATAGGCATCGTGCACCAGCGAGGCGAAGAGTTCAGCCTTGTTCTTAAAGTGGTAATAGACGGTGGGTTTAGTGAATTTCGTCGCGTCGACAATAGAGTTGATCGAGGTACCGGCGTAACCCGTCTTGAAAAACTGGCTGCGCGCTACGTCCATGATGTGATTACGGGTCTCAGTCATAGCCTTACGTTCCGCAGATCCTACCAGTAGGTATATAACTCAATAAATCCCTTGTCAAGCAAAACCTATGGATCTGAGGATCTTGCTCTCGCTGTCAGATTGTACTTTGATACGAACAGCATCCTGGACGCTGATCACCGCATCTCACATTTGTCTCATGTTCAGTCTTGTTTCACACTGATCGGTCGATATCGCCGACATCTAACCAGCCAAGATCCGCTTCGAGGATCGTCATTTGAATGAAGAGCCTGGGGCTTGCGTTTCTATGCTCGAAGGTCGTATCAACCGAAGGCTTTCCTGCCCCTCTCAGCATCAGAACCTCATTCGCCGGACTAAGTTCGCAAACCGACAGTCTGCGCGCAAACTGTCGAGCGCCGGGTCTGCTTTCACGCCGACTAATTGAAGGTGCCGTTCATCTAAAGCTTTCTCTAAACATGCGAAGGCCTGTTCTTTGTCACCCAGAGCGGCAAAGACCTGTGCCATCAAATACGATGTTGCTGGATGTTCTTTCTCTATTTCCTCAACTATCCTCATCGCCCTTGCGCGTTTGCCCCATGCTGCGTAGGAGCGTGCGAGCAACGGCTTGATACTGGATTTGACATCCGCGTTCTCGCCAAAGGTCTTCAACACAATTCTGTACTCAGCAATGGCGTTCTCATAATGCCCCTTTTGCTCGTAGGCGTGACCCAGCATGCTGCGCGCTGCCATGAAGTTCGGTTCCATCTCGAC
>JBPCIQ010000172.1:0-14426 GCA_051006135.1 Pyrinomonadaceae bacterium
CCCACGGAGGGACGCTCTTACAGGAACTCGGACCGAGACGGCCACAACTCGACGGCAATTCCTGAAGGCATCAGGAATCGCCGCGGTCGGAGCCCCACTTTTATTTGCGCCGTTTGTTCAGCGGCGCGCATATTCGTGCATTGTAATCGGCGCCGGCCTTTCCGGACTGGCTGCTGCTGACGCTCTCAAGCAAGGTCGATGGGACGTAACTGTTCTTGAAGCCAAGGAGCGCATCGGTGGTCGCGCGTTTTCTTTCAGTTTTGGAGCGAATCGGGATCTGGTTTGCGAACTTGGGGGCGAATGGGTGGGCGAGAGTCACGAGCGGATGAAAGCGCTCTGCAGTGATTTTCGGATCCCCTTAAAGGATCACCGGTTCGATGCATCTCTGATGCGTGACGGCGTTGTGAAGCGTCCCGGTCAATGGGATTTCTCGCCCCAGGCCAAATCGGCTTTCGAGAAGTTCAGAAAAACCTACCATTCTTATTCAGAAAGAGATCGCTTGCGTCTGGATCAATATGACTGGTGGACATGGCTGGAAGAGATAGGCTTTACGGAAGATGATCTGTTACTGCGTGACCTGCAAGACAGCACAGACTTCGGTGAAACCATCCGGATGGTTTCAGCCTACGCTGCCGCGGCGGAATATTTTGAGTCGAGTCCAGCAAATGAGATGGACTATAAAATGGAAGGAGGCAATTCACGTCTGGTAAGAGCGCTCGCCGCGCGGGTCGGCAGCGACGCGATTCATACAGGAATGCCGGTGGAAAGAATCAGGCAAAGAGCCGGCACAATAACCGTTACCAGCGGAGGTCGAGATTTTATTGCAGACACGTGTATCTGTACCGTACCGTCGCGCACGCTGGATAAAATCATTTGGGACCCGCCGCTTCCATCTGCACAGAGCGCCGCGGCCGACAAGCTTCAGTACGCGCGTATCATCAAAAACTCTGTGCTCTTTCGCGAGCGCTTCTGGGGCGCGGAGAATTTTTCACTCGTCAGTGACGCGACCTCACATTACTATTTTCACAGCACCAAAGACCAGCCGGGACAACAAGGCATCTTGTGCAGTTACGCCATCGGCGAAAAAGCAGACGTGCTCGCCGCTCAAAGCACTGGACGCCGAAAAGAGATCATCACTCGCGATCTCGTGCCCTTAAATGAACGCGCGCCGGAACTCGCTGCAGATATTCAATCGTACGCCTGGCAGCGCGACCCGCAGACGCAAGGTGCTTATGCTTTCTATCGACCGGGCCAGTGGTTTACTCTGCGCCCGATATTGCAACGGCCACATGGAAAGGTTTTATTTGCGGGCGAGCATCTGGCTGACTGGCAAGGTTTCATGGAAGGAGCCGTGGTTACAGGCGAAGCAGCTGCGAAAGCGCTGGTGGGAAGAGTAAGGACGAAGCGGATCGCATAGATTAGTTTCGACTTTCGAGTTCCGAGTTCCGAGTTGGAAAGCCATAGGGACCGCTCCCGACGTGGCTTGGCTCCTTTATGAGCCGAATGTTTATAGCCATCGTGAACTTTCAAGAAAACATAGCTCCGGAGGAGCGAGATTTCGCCCCTAGCGGGGCTTATACGAGTAGGGAAAGAGTACTAGAGCTATAAACATTCCATCCTTACGGTATTTAAGAACTCGATTGCATCAATCATTAACGAACATGGTTCAATCATTGCGAATAAAGAAGACCGACGCTTAGCTGGTTGCTGAAAAGTTGTGAGAGGCAGAAAAGCGATCCACCAAACCATCCGAAAATAACTCGAATTAAGACATCCAATTCGTGCGGTTTCGTGTCGTTTCGTGGATCTTTTTCAGCAACCCGCTTCAGGGCGTGCTTGCCCAGGCGCTCTCTTGACCTCGAAACTCGGAACTTGAAACTCGAAACCTGGGTTTACTCTATGAACGGGCTCAACAATGGTCAGTTAGTTCGCGGGCTTGGACCGATCGCGGCGATTTCCATAAACGTCGGCAATATCATCGGCACGGGCATCTTTCTAAAGGCCCGTGTGATGACCTGCAACGTGGGCACACCGGGGCGCGTGATCTTCGTTTGGATTGCAGCCGGATTGTTGGCCCTTGCCGGCGCGCTCACATACGCCGAACTCACAACTATGCGACCCCACGCGGGCGCCGAGTACGTCATTACTCGGGACGCTTACGGACGCGTTTGGGGATTCCTTAACGGCTGGTCGCAGTTCTTGATCTCTCGCACCGCGTCTGCGGCAGCGCTCGCAGTCGGCTTCGCGATTTTCCTAAACGATCTCGTGGGGGGAAGACTTAGTGAGGTCTACTTCACTCTCACGCTGCCTGGCGGCTACCAGGTTCCTTTCGGCAGGTTGCAAGTAGTAGCGCTGCTAACCCTGGCGGTCACGACCTTGATTAATTGCGCCGCAGTCAGCGTGAGCGGACATGTCGCTTCGTTCATTACGATTCTAAAAGTCCTGCTGGTGTTGGGAGTCGGTTTGGGAGCTTTCTTTTACCAAGATGGCACGTTGGCCAATCTGGGAATGAGCGATGTTGGTGGAACGTGCCAGGGAGTGGCGGTGGTGGGTGGTGGTTTGTCGGGTTTCGCCGCGGCGATGTTGGGAGCACTCTGGGCTTACGACGGCTGGAACAACGTCTCTTATGTGGCCGGCGAAGTAAAACACCCCGACCGCAATCTGCCACTCGCGTTGATTAGCAGCATGTTCATTGTGATTGCGCTCTATGTCCTCGTCAACATCAGTTACTACTACGTGCTTACGCCAACTGAGGTCGCGAGTGTTTCCACGGCGTCGTCCGTTGCTGCGGAAGCGACAAGACGCGTGCTCGGGCCCTTGGCCGTGAGTTTGATCGCGGCGGTTATGATGCTTTCATCATGGGGTTCACTGCAGACTTCGATCCTTGGAACGGCGCGCATTCCTTTTGCGATGGCCCGGGATGGTCTCTTCTTTCAAAGTCTGGCTCGCGTCTCTCGCAAGAGCCACGTGCCGGTGATCTCACTGGTCGTGCAAGGTGTTTGGGCGGGGATCCTGGCGCTCTCAGGTTCCTTTGACCAACTTACCGACTACGCGATCTTTGCATTCTGGCTTTTTTACGGAATGGTTGCTGCCTCGGTTTTCGTCTTTCGCCTACGCGAGCCCAATGCGCCACGACCGTATAAAACCTGGGGATATCCGGTCGTACCGGCGTTGTTCGTGCTGGTGACGATTTGCCTGATCGTCTTGACTATCATAAATGCGCCGGTGCAGTCGTTGATCGGCCTGGCAATCATCGCTATGGGCCTACCGGTCTACTGGTACTTCGCACGCTCGAACGAGCCCAAAAAGGATCTAAGGTAATTTTCATTTCGGGAAGGCGGACCTGTACCCGTCTCAAGCGTGAAAACCACTCACTGCAAATTAATGTCTGAAACCTAGTCACCTCTCAGGTCACTAGTAATCTCGAGGTAAGGAAGATCTGAGAGGTTATTTGAGTAAAGAGGTTTTGACTAAGGGACTCTGCCATTACCGGCGGACAACACGGATCAGCGGCGGATTTAAACCTTCGCTGGTTGCCAGCAACGCTTTCCCATCCAGGCTATAGCCTATTGCCTCTCCCTGTTTACGCTCACCAAGCGAGAACGAAGTCAACGGCTGGGTCCAGATCGTATCGAACCCAGCCCGCGAGTCCTTTAAAACAATCTCGTAACCCTGCAGATAGTCACAAAGTGCTACGCGGCGTCCGTCGGGGGCGATGTCTCCGCCGGTAATGATTCCGCCCAGGAGGCTGGGTATATTGAGTTGACGAAGCCTGGTCAGCGTTGTTGTTCGTGTTGTGCTTAGCGGCGCCGCAGCCTCGTAGACGGTGGGATTCGCGAAAGGTACCTTGGTAATAATATATATATTGCCTGTTGTGGGATGAACGAGGAGTGCCTCGGCATCGTGCTTGCCATCCGGATAACGCAAACGGAAAGCTTCCGCGGGCTCAGTTAATCGTGGTTTGCTTTTCGTCGCAACGGCGTCAGCAGTGGTTACGACCGGCTCGGTTATGCGGTAGACCGTTACCTCCGGACGCTGCTGGTTGTTGTCTCCGATATCTCCCATGTAAAGGTACACTGCGTTGCCCTGCGGTCCGGGTCCTGCGGCGATATCCTCCCAGTCGCGCGCCGAAGCCCCGGTCACGCGCCAGACTCCTTTTCGACTCCCGCGTTCGTCGAAAGCATAGATGAACGGACCGTCTCCCGAATCGTTGTGCGTCCAGTAGATCCCCGGGTTGGATCGAGACGCAACAATACCGCTGCTCTCTGTAATCGCCGGATCCTTAAGGTGCGCAAGTGTCTGCGCCGGTCCATACGTGTCATTAGCTCGGGCAGTGGTCTTTTGCTCCGCGGTTGTCGAGGGTGAAGTTGAGGCGCTGGCCCCGGCTGAGAGAGGAACAGCATCACAGGCAGTCATTGCCGGCAGCAAACACGCCAGGAAGATTGCTATAGCTGTGTCTAACGGATTTGGAACTCGGATGCTGCTCAAGGATTGTGACCAGCCTTTTTCGCGAGCGCCTCACGCGCGACATCCTTGTCATCGAAATGAAAAACTTCTCGCCCGATGATTTGGTAGTCTTCGTGGCCCTTGCCGGCGATCAGGACTAGATCATCGCTGTTGGCCTGCAACACTGCTTCGTAAATCGCCTCGCGCCGATCGGCAATCTTTTTGTAAGACTTGCCAGTCTGCTGGATTCCAGCCTCGACATCCGAAAGAATCGTTTGTGGGTCTTCTGTCCGCGGGTTATCGGAAGTAAGGATTACGACGTCACTCAAGCTACCCGCTGCTTCTCCCATCGGCGCTCGTTTGGAACGATCGCGATCGCCGCCGCAACCAAATACCGTGATGATTCGTCCTTTGGTCACCTCGCGAGCTGTTCGCAGCACGTTCAGCAACGCGTCATCTGAATGTGCGTAATCCACAACCACAGCGAAGGCCCCCGAATGTGTCACCCGTTCGAAACGTCCCGGGGCTCCGCCGCACCGCTCCAGGGCACTTGAGATCACATCGAGTTCATACCCCAGCGCGAGCCCGCTGGCCACTGCAGCCAGCGTGTTATAAATGTGCGGTGGTCCAACCAGAGGAGATCGAAAATCACGCTTTCCGGCCGGTGTCTGCAGTTGAAAGTTCATGCCGGCGAGCGAGAAGTCCGGGTTGCGCGCCGTCACCTCGGCATCTGCTTTCAAGGCATAACGAACTACCCGCAGTCCCCCGCGCTCGAGTTCATTTGCCAGTTCAACTCCATAAGGATCGTCCACGTTAATAACTGAGGTCCGGGGTTTCGTTCCTAAACGGCCGTCGAACAAACGGCGCTTCGCATACCAGTAGTTCTCCATTTTAAGGTGGTATTCGAGATGGTCGCGGGTAAGGTTCGAGAAAACCGCCACTGAGTATTCGAGCGCATCGCAACGATGGAAGTCCATAGCTTGAGACGAACATTCCATGACCGCCGTCTTGCAGCCGGTATCAACCGCCCGCCGCAAGAGGCGCTGCATGTCTGGCGCTTCGGGCGTTGTGCGTTCGGCTTTGCGCCGTTCCTTACCGATTCGATATTCGACGGTTCCCGTCATCGCGACTGGCTCGCCCTCCGCTTCGGGAATCGAGGCAATTAGGTAGGCAGTAGTCGTCTTGCCGTTGGTGCCGGTGATACCAACAAGTTGCAATTCGCGCGAAGGATGGTGGTTGACTTCAGCGGCAGCGAGGGCCATCGCGCGTCGCACGTTGTCCACCTGCAGCCAAACGCCTTGAAAGTTCTCAGGACGCTCCTGTTCTGAAATAACGCCGACGGCGCCTTGCGTCATTACCTGCGGAATAAACTTGTGCGCATCGAGAACGGCGCCGCGAATGGCAGCGAAGAGAAAGCCCGGTCCCGCCTGGCGCGAATTGTGGGTGACATCCGTTACGGGGGTATTGTCATCGCCGGATAGCGTGCCACCGCTGGCTTCAACAATCTGCTTGAGTGTCAGTTGAGTTGGCACGTCTTTTAATTCTACGCACGCACTCCTGGAAAGTCACATGGCATTACTCCAACGTAGGGCTCGGGTAAACGAAATGTTGTTAGTGTCATTTCGTGTGAGTCGTGGACTCGTGTTTTACGCTTCATTTCGTTGCGGCTGTGGCCGCGCGGTCGCTATCCACTCCTGTTCTGACTGGGGGGCTACTCTTCGATTCGCGGAGCCCACTCTCAAGGAGCAAAGTCGCATCAGCGCGGTTGGGGCAGCATCCCAGAATTCTCGGTCGCTATGTTCGTGGAGAGCGATTCCTGACACTCGAAAACGCCATCCATAAAGATGACCGGCATGTCTGCCAAACGGGTGACCGAGGACTGTTGCGCGCAGGCACGTATGCGGACATTACGGTCCTTGATCCGCAACGCGTTATCGACCGGGCCACGTTTGATGCCGACTCAATATCCTGCAGGCATTCAATATGTGATCGTGAACGGCCAGATCAGCGTTGTCCGTTGTGAGCGCACAGCGGTACTCGCTGGACGGCCCATTCGCGGTCCGGGCTTCAAGAAATAAGGCCAAAGTCCAACGTCTGTTTTTGTTGGGTGAATTTAAATCTGGGTTGGACTTTGGATCCTGGCTTTAGACTTTGGACAACCGTTTAACCGATCCAGTAATCTTTCGATACTCGTCCTCGTTCCAGGCCTTTAATGTCTCGGTTTGAATATTTCCCTGAGATCCGAGCGTCAACAAAGCTCGAGCGACACTCTCGTCATCACGAGCCTCAAGGAAACACACCAGATCGTAACGCCCCATCGTCAGGTAAGTGTCCTTTATTTCCACGCCGAGTTTCTTGAAAGCTTTGCGGCCCGCGTCCAGGCGTTTGGGGCTGTCCTTGACCTTCGCGATCCCTTGCTTGGTCCAACGCATCAATGCAATGTAGGTTGGCATTGTAATTCTCCTTATTAGAAATGTCCGGCCAAAGTCCAATATCCAATGTCCAGGTCCAAGGTTCAAGCCCAAGCCCAGTCATCGTCAGACGGACGTTGGACCTTGGACTTTGGACTTCATCCTCACACCTTGATGAAGATCTTGCGCCTGTAAAGAATCCACATTAGTCCCAGCCATAGCAAGATAAAAGCAATCGCAAAAGCGAGCGATGCGTTCACGGGAGAGGCCCACCAACTAAATAGTCCATTATAGATCCAGGTCTTCATTGACACTCTTGTGCCGTCGGACGCCGGCACCTTGATCAGGCCCATCAGTTTCGCCATTAGCCCGGTGCCCACAAAGAGTGCGATAGCATTGACACCGAAAACGACAAAGGGCTTGGCCCACTTGCGATATTTCTTGATATCGATTAGCCAGTAACAGAAGGCCAACAACTGCAGCGCCAAGCCAGCGGTAAAAAAAACATAAGAACTGGTCCAGAGAGACTTGTTGATAGGGAAAAAGGGCTTCCACGCCCAGCCAATTACCACGCAAGACATCCCGGCTACAAACATGCCCGCGACCTTTTCATACTGCGACTTGTCAGCACGCAGCCATTGGCCGGTCAACACGCCGAACAAGGTTGTCGCAATGGCAGGAATGGTGCTCAGCAAGCCTTCGGGATCGTAGACTTTGCCTTGCACCCAAATGTGCCTGCCGAGAACCGCGCGATCGATGAACGAAGCCAGGCTTCCTTCCTTACTTAGATCGCCGGCTCCGAAACCGGGCGCCGGCACGCGCGTCATCAATAACCAGTAAAGCCCCAGGAGCAGAAGAGTAATAATCACCTGGGTCCCGGCTCTACTCTTAAGAAAAATCATCGAAGCTACGAAATAGCAGACGGCGATTCTTTGCAGTACACCAGGGATGCGAATCACGCCGAGCTGGAAGTAGGGGAATCCATTTAGGAAAAGACCGAGCGCGAAGATGATTAATGTCCGTTTGATTACTTTCAAGTAAAGATCGCGTTGGCTGCCGCCGGCGCCATCCCCGCTGGACCCCTCCGTTGTGGAGGCCGGATTGTTGACGCGACGGCCGAACGCCAGCGGGATCGACGCGCCAACGATGAAAAGGAAAAATGGAAAGATCAGATCAGTCGGCGTCCAGCCATGCCACTCCGCATGAGCTAGCGGCCAATATATTTGGCCCCACGAACCCGGATTGTTGACCAGGACCATTCCTGCGATCGTCAGCCCGCGAAACACATCCAGCGAGACCAGTCGGTCAGTTGCACTTCGTGCTACAGTATTTGGCATTGGATCGGGCACACTATACGCGCAACACAACTGATTAGCCGAGGAAACACCTTGTCATTAATGCTGCAAGAGATTGCCGAGCAGCCTGAAGCACTGACTCGGACCATTCAGGCAGAACGCGCAAAGATTGCCCGTCTGGGGAAGTTTCTTAAGGGCCGCGACATCGACCTGATCGTACTGGTCGCGCGCGGCAGTTCTGACAATGCTGCTCTCTTCGGTCGTTATCTTCTGGAGATCACAACCGGCATCCCGGTATCGCTTTCCGCGCCATCCGTCCACACTCTCTATCAGGCAAAACTAAGACTGCAACATGCCCTGGTGATCGGCATATCTCAATCTGGCGAAGGCGAAGATATTAACCTGGTGATCGAAAACGCCCGCGCCTGCGGCGCTCACACTGTCGGCATCACTAATGAGCCTGCTTCGTCGATGACGCGCATTGTAGATGAAACTCTGGTGATGCATGGAGGGCGAGAAAGATCGGTCGCCGCAACCAAGACGTTCACCGGACAGATGATGCTGCTGTACATGCTTGCGGCGGAACTGGGTAACCACAGCCCGGCACTGTCGTACGAGGCAATTCCTGATCTTGCAGCGCGGGCTCTCGAACAGCGGCCCGCGATTCTGGAACTCGTGCAGCGCTATGTTTTCATGGAGAACTGCGTTGTGGTGGGTCGCGGCTTGGCTTATGGGAATGCCTATGAGCTGGCGCTGAAGTTGATGGAAACCTGTTACGTCGTGGCTGAGCGCTTTTCCGCGGCAGACTTTCTCCACGGTCCGGTGGCGATGGTGGAGCGTCATTTTCCCGTCATACTGTTTGCGCCGCCGGGTGTAATGCTTGAAAGCGTAAAAGACCTGATGGGGCGATTAAGGGAGTTGCACGCGGATACGCTGGCTATCACCGGCGATCTTGAGGCGGCCCGCGCGTGCTCGCGCTCGATTATTATGCCCCGCGAGATCGACGAGTTCCTGGCGCCAATTCCCTACATTATTCCGGGACAACTGTTTGCTGCACTGCTGGCAGAGGCTAAAGGTTTGGATCCCGACGCGCCGCGGTCATTGTCGAAAGTGACGAGGACGTTATAATACGCGTTTTCAGATTATGAAGGGCCTTACAAGTTGAATCATGAATATTGAATTGAAGGATATGTCACTGGGTCCCGTCTACGCACAAGTGCGTCAACAGATCGAAGCCCAGATTAATGATAAGCGGGTGGCGGCTGGAGAAGCCTTGCCTTCTCCAGCAATGCTAGCCCAGAAACTCTCTGTTGACCGAGGTGAGATCCAACGCGCCTACTACGAGCTGGAGCGTTCAGGGATGATCAAAAAGGAAACTGGAAAGGACTTCCTGGGCCAGCCTAAAACGACCTACCGGGTGGCGTGACACGATTCCCTGCTCTTCGCCGCGCGCCTGACAACAACGTTGGACCGTCCTACATAAATCCAAGCTCACACACGATCCACGAAATCGCACGAACTGCCACTAAATGTTCGTGTTGGTTAGTGGAGTTCGTGGATCGTCTTCTATGGGACTCGAAATACCGAACTTTCCCATGTTGTGACGAAGATAAACACACGTGATATTCTTCATTCGCTGCTCTGGATGAATTGCTTTGCAGCGCGTCAACGCGAAAGTGGCGGAATTGGCAGACGCGCCAGACTTAGGATCTGGTACCGAAAGGTGTGGGGGTTCGAGTCCCCCCTTTCGCACCAAATTGGTCAGTCGTCCGTGGTCAGTGGTCCGTAGTCAGTTGCAGGTCAGCATAGCTCGCCTCCTATGACAACTGACTACGGACAACTGACGACCGACAAAGGAATTTAATGAAGACAGAACTAATTGATGTTTCTCCGACACGCAAAGAGATCAAGATCGAGATCGAGCCGAAAATCGTGCGTGAGACCTTCGACCGGATCAGCGATCGCTTTGCCAAACAAGTCAACGTGCCCGGCTTCCGTCGTGGCCATGCGCCCCGCTCCGTAGTGAGCACGCGCTTTAAGAGCGAGATTCGCGGTGAAGTGTTGCGCGAGTTGGTGCCGAACGCAGTTAGCAACGCGATTGAAGAACATGAGCTGTCAACGATTGGCGAACCGGACGTTCACATCGACACCACCACGGCTCTCGAACGGATTGGCGAAGATCCAATTTCATTTCATGTGAATGTCGAAGTCTTACCGAAGGTTGAGTTGGGCCAATACAAAGGCATCGCCGCCGCTCGCCGCGTTCGACCAGTTACTGAAGAAGACGTGGATCGTTTGGCGGATGGTCTGCGTGAAGCTTCGGCGTCGTTGCAACCGGTGGAAAATCGCGGATCGCAACTCGGCGACACGGTCACCGTCAATTTTCACGGTAAGTTTCTGGACGCACCGGAAGAAGAGGACATTAATGTTGAGGATGTTGATGTAACTCTTGGTGGTGAAGCAGTGCAGCAGGAATTTACGGATAACCTGCTGGGTGTATACGCCGACGACGACAAGACGTTTGTTGTTGATTATCCGCCCAATTTCTCGTCAAAAGGGCTCGCCGGAAAAAAGGTTGAATATACGGCGAAGGTTGGTGCGGTAAGGATCAAGGAGCTACCCGAGGTGGATGACGAATGGGCCAGAAGTTTCGGTGAGGGGTTTGATTCAGTAGAAACTCTGCGCACGAAGATGCGGGAGGACTTTGAAAAACGCGCCGGCGCGGAAGCCGATCAACGTTTGCGCAGCGAACTGATGAGCAAGCTTCTCGCGACACATGAGTTCGAGGTACCGGAGTCTCTGGTTGAGCACCAGGTCAACTACCTGCTCGAGAGCGTTATGCGCGATATGATCGGAAAAGGCATTGATCCACGTAGCCAGGAACTTGATTGGGAGCGGGCCCGCGATGAGTTAAAGGTCCAGGCGGAAAAGGATGTACGCGGTTCGATACTGCTGGAAAGGATCGCCGAAGAAGAACAGATGAGCATTTCAGATGAGGAGATTGAATCTGAGATCGAAGCCATCGCACAAGCCTCGCGACAACCTAAAGAGCAAGTGCGCGGCGTCTTGACAAAGCAAGGGGGCGAACGTAGCATCGCGAACAGGCTGCGCAGTCGTAAAGCGCTCAATGTTTTGCTTGAAAATGCGCAAGTCACTGAAGAAGATTGGCGCGAAGAAAAGCAGGAGCCAGAAGAAACAGGAAAGGGCGAGTCAGCAGCAAAATAGATTTTCCATTCTCATTTTCCATTTCTCATTTTCCGTTAATCAAACGTTGCAGGAGATACTGACAGATGAGAAATGAAAGATGAGAAATGGAAAATTTTGAGTCTTTACTTTGAGAGGTATATATGGCCCTAGTCCCGATGGTCGTCGAGCAAACGTCTCGCGGCGAACGCGCCTTCGACATTTTCTCCCGACTGCTCAAAGACAACATCATCTTCCTGGGCACGCCCATTGATGATCAGATTGCTAACCTGATCGTAGCCCAGCTGCTCTTCCTGGAAGCTGAGGACCCGGAGAAGGACATTAATGTCTACATCAATTCGCCCGGTGGTTCGATCACGGCCGGAATGGCAATCTACGACACCATGCAGTTTATTCGTCCAGACGTAACCACTATTTGCGTGGGCCAGTGTGCGTCGATGGGAGCGTTGCTGCTGGCCGCGGGGGCCAAGGGCAAACGCTTTGCTCTGCCCAACTCGCGAATTCTGATTCACCAACCGACTGGCGGCTCACAGGGCCAGGCAACCGACATTCGGATTCAGGCCGAAGAGATACTGCGTATGCGAGAGCTCACCTCTCAAATCATCGCCAAACACACGGGCCAATCTTATGAGACCGTTGAGCGCGACGTTGAGCGCGACAAGATAATGTCTGCCATGCAAGCCAAGGAATATGGTCTAATAGATGAGGTGATCGCGCATCGCGAGTAAGTGCGCGACTTTTGGAGACTCGACCTGTGATCGCGAAGATGAAAGCTCGAGGATTTAGCGCTCATTCTGCGGTAGATCGAAGGGCGAGGTGGCAAATATCATGGCAGGAACGCCCCAGCGCATGCGGGGTGTTCCCAGAAAGATGATTGTAAGAGCGCATTCATCTGCGACGAATGCGTTCGCCGCTATTACCAAGTGGTCACGGGCGCCGAAGTATCAGGTACGGCCGTGGTTGTTTCCAAGTAGGCCTTTTTTCAAGGAGCCCCCCTACACATATGGTTAGACGAACCGATGATACGTTGCGCTGCTCATTCTGTGGGAAATCACAGAACGAGGTGAAGAAGCTCATTGCGGGTCCGACCGTTTACATTTGCAATGAATGCATAGACATCTGCAATGAGATCATTACCGACGATCAGCAAGCGGAATCCGTAGCAACACGCCCACCCCTCCCCAAGCCTGGTGAGATTAAGAGCTTTCTGGACGAGTATGTGATTGGGCAGGACGAAACAAAGAAGCGACTCGCCGTTGCCGTCTACCAACATTACAAGCGAATTGAAATTGGCCGCAGACGCTCTGAGGTCGAAATTCAGAAGGCCAATATTCTGCTCATTGGTCCTACCGGCACCGGCAAGACACTTCTGGCCCAAACGCTTGCTCGTCTGTTGAGCGTACCCTTCACCATCGTTGACGCCACGACACTAACCGAAGCCGGCTACGTCGGTGAAGACGTTGAAAACATCATTCTGAAACTCTTGCAGGCGGCCAACGGCGATGTCGAGCGGGCCCAGCAGGGGATTATCTACATCGACGAAGTAGATAAAATCTGTCGCAAGGACGAGAACCCTTCGATCACGCGCGACGTGTCGGGTGAAGGGGTGCAACAAGCGCTGCTGAAGATTCTGGAAGGGACCGTCGCCAATGTACCTCCGCAGGGAGGGCGAAAACACCCACACCAGGAATTCTTCCCCGTCGACACAACAAACATTCTGTTCCTCTGCGGTGGCGCGTTCGTCGGCCTCGAAAAAGTGATCGAGCGGCGGCTGCGCAACAAATCGCTCGGTTTCCATGCGGAGGTCAAGTCTGGCTCGCACCGCCACGCCGAAGCGCTGGCGGCGGTGCAACCGGAAGACTTGATTCGTTTTGGATTGATACCAGAATTTGTCGGCCGGCTACCCGTTTGCGGCGTCTTGCATGAGCTCGATGAAGGAGCGCTGATCAAGATTCTTACTGAGCCTAAAAATGCCCTGGTCAAGCAGTACCAGAAGAAGTTTGACTTTGACAACGTGAAACTGAAGTTCACGGACGACGCGCTCAAGCTCGTTGCTCGTCAGGCAGTGGAACGCAAAGTCGGAGCCCGCGGCTTAATGATGATTCTGGAAGAGTTGCTGCTTGATGCCATGTACACGCTGCCATCGCAAAAGCGTATTAAGGAGTTTGTGATCACGAGCGAAATGGTTGAGCGGCGCCGGGCCATTCCGGGCGAGGGTCTCAGCGGCGTCGACGGCGCGGCAGCTTAACTGTTCTCCTACACTCGAATCTCCTACAATCGAAACCCAGCCATATGCAGCGGCTTGCTCTTCGACTTACGGTTGCCGTGCTCACTTTTACCGCCGGCCTGTCGGCTTATGCAGGTTGGACAGTGCTCCTTCTACCATCCAATCCCGCAGAACAATTAGCCTCGGTTTCAAAGTTAAGAGAAGATCAGCTCCATAGAATCTATGAAGCAGCGCTAATGACAGGTGGCCATTCGGATCTACGAGAGTTCGTGCTTAACAAACTAATGTGCACTAACAACGACGGTGTGTCTGATGCGGAGTTTATACATAGGCAAGACATGCTTGCGTGCGAGAGAGCCGGTGGTTTGGTATTCGAAGTTAGACCGGATATCGGCCCTTATGGTCCAATGCTCTTTAAAATACGGAGTGAGCATCATGCGTGGTCCTTGGAGAATCTTGGGTTCATTAGAGAACTGACCACAGCAGATAAGGCCGACAGATATGTAACTCAGCATATGACCGATCTGATTGCGGACGATTCCCTTCCAGGAACAAAGTAAGCGCGCCGCCTTTGTTGGAATCCATGTAGGAAAACCCGATCCTGCCTCAAAGTGGCGCGTCTCCCGGAAATGATTTACAATTGATTAGCTTAAAAGAGGGCGAGACGGCACTTAAGCGGCTCGCCCTTACTGCAAATGGGATGGGTTTAATAGTTTAGAAAGACATGGAAGAATATTCAGATCATACTCCCGCTGACGTAGCCTGGTATCCAATGGTGCCAATCCGCGACGTCGTGATTTTCCCCTTTACAAAAGTTGCTTTCAAAATCGGCCGGGCAGGTTC